>JAIBBB010000015.1 GCA_019694905.1 Cyclobacteriaceae bacterium | reverse complement strand
GGGCAGCCCCAGGGCACGGCAGTGGCTGCAGGAATGCCATGGCAAGACGATGCAGGAAAGTGAGCATAACCTGAATACTTCCTGGGAACAATGGCGCGGGAACTCGAGGCAAACAGACGATGTGCTGTTGATTGGAATTAAACTGTAGCCATCGGCTGCCAATCGCGTCAAAAGCCATAAATTGGTAACGCTAAACCCCTCATGAGCTATATTTTTGATCTTTATCAGGTCATGCAGAAAGAGCACCTGATCCTTGCCTATGAGGGTGATGTTACACACGATACCGTCAAGTCCATTCTCTCCATGGCTGAGCGCAATCTGGATGCCGCCGGGGAAGTGTCCTCCTGTAAACGCAAGGTGTTTAATGTGATGGTGGAATGCCTCCAAAACATGGTCAGGCATCTTGATCCTTTGCCCGGTTCGGATGCCTCTCAATCGGGCCTGTTCGCAATCAGCCGCCAGCCGGAGCACTACCGGATCATGAGCGGCAATCCCATCCTGTCGGCCCGTCGCACGGCGCTGGAAGAGAAACTGCAGCATGTCAATTCACTAAGCCCGGATGCGCTGCGCAGCCTGTACAAGGAAATCATCCGTCACACTGAACTGTCGGCCAAAGGCGGCGCCGGGCTTGGTTTTGTGGACATGATACGCAAATCAGGACACCCGCTGGAGTTTGCGTTTTCACCCCTGGACACAACGAGGGATTTCTTTAGCCTGATGGTGCGGGTACCCCGCGTAGATCTCATCTCAAATTTAAATCAATGAAAGCACTCTCGCTCCAAGGTTCTGAAGATACTCCCCAGGTGGTGCTTGACCGCGAAAACGGTGAGTTTGTTCTCGCCGGCAGATCCCTGCCTGAGAACGCGGCGACCTTTTACAAGCCCATCCTCGACTGGCTGGAAGCCTATGCCCAGGACCCGAACCCGGCTACTGTATTCAACTTTAAGCTGGACTACTTCAATACGTCCTCTTCCAAAATGATACTCGACATACTCACCACCCTGGAAGACATTCCCGGTGCGCGTGTAATCTGGTACTTCCACGACGACGATGAAGACATGGAGGAAGCAGGAGAAGAGTTTTCTGAACTGGTTGAGTTGCCTTTTGAGTGGAAAGTCTACTGACGGGAACGACTAAAAGGCACACGCATGAGTGAAGAAATCCTAAAGGCACTTACCCAGTTGTTTGCCATCATCACCAAGCAGGATGGTGGTGTCACTGAAAACGAACGGGGATTCGTGCTCAATTTCTTTCAGCAGGAGCTCGATCAATCATCGATTGATGAGTATATCAGGCTATACGATGAGTTTTCTGGTTACGGTAAAGAAGAGGAAAGGAACAAACTTACTTCTGTACGAGATTCTGTCAAGACACTTGGCATCTGCAAAAAGATCAACAAGACGCTGACCCAGAAGCAAAAGGTTGTTGTGCTGATCAAGCTGCTCGAACTCATAGGGTCCGACCGCAATTTTACTCCCCAGCGCCTGGAGATTATCAACACGGTATCCACTGTCTTTAACATCACACAGGACGAATACAAGCTCATCGAGAGTTTCATCATGCAGGAGAAGGTGACGGATCTGGATCATACAGATATTCTGCTCGCCTGTCTTGACACCACTCAGCATGCGCACCAGCGCCACCTGCACGTACATGTAGAAGGCTACCTCGTGTTTATGCGGATCAGCAGCGTGGATATGTACTTTGTGCGCTACCAGGGCCCGGAAAGCAATACACTGAATGGCTTCCCGATGAGCGAACACCGTGTGTATCTCTTTTCACACGGTAGCACGGTGAAGACCCAAACCGGGGATGTTGTGTATTACAGCGATCTGGTAGCGAACTTCAATGAAGAACTGCGGATGGCAAGGCTGTCATTCAATGCCACCATTCCTGAAATCCGTTTTCCCAATGGGGCCATCGGGCTTCGGCCACTCCGCATCTCGGAAGGCCCGGGCAAACTCATCGGCATCATGGGCGCCAGCGGTGCTGGCAAGACTACCTTGCTTAATGTGCTGGCGGGATTGGAGCAACCGGCTCAGGGCCGGATTTTCATCAACGGTATCGACGTTATAGCCCAGCGTGAAAAAGTTCAGGGAGCGATCGGCTATGTGTCACAAGACGACCTGCTCATTGAGGAGCTAACCGTTTACCAGAATCTGTATTATAATGCAAAGCTCTGCTTTTCCCAGTTTTCTGAAGAGCAGTTGCATGAGCGCGTCATGGTCACTTTGGAAAGCCTGGGTTTGGAACAACGAAAGGACCTCAGGGTGGGGAATGCCCTCGAAAAAGTGATCAGCGGTGGGCAACGCAAGCGCCTCAATATTGCTCTTGAGCTTATCCGGGAACCGGCCGTCTTGTTTCTCGACGAGCCAACCAGTGGTCTTTCGTCACGCGATTCGGAAAACGTCATCGACTTGTTGAAGGAACTGTCTTTGAAAGGCAAACTGGTATTTGCTGTGATACACCAACCCTCGTCTGACATCTACAAGATGTTTGACAAGATGATCATCATGGATACCGGTGGCTACCTCGCTTATTACGGCCCACCAGTGGAAGCGGTAACTTATTTCAAGCGTTCTACTCACCAGGTGGACAGCAACCGCGGGCAATGTATGGTGTGTGGAAATGTCAACCCTGAACAGATCTTTAACATCATCGAGGCCAAGGTGGTGGATGAGTATGGCCAACCCACAGCAAAACGAAAGGTGACGCCTGTGCAGTGGGGTGAACTTTACCAGAATTCATTCAAGTCTGCCCGGGTGGAGGACGTCAATGAACTTCCGGCACACAGCCTGTCCCTGCCAGGCCGATTAAAACAGACTGTGATCTTCGCAACAAGGGATTGGCTTTCGAAACTTGCCAACCGGCAGTACCTTTTGATCAACCTGCTCGAAGCACCACTTTTGGCATTCATTCTTGCTTTCATCATACGCTACCGGAACTCGCCAGGGGCCAGCACATACGTCTTCAGGTACAATGACAACTTTCCGGCCTACATGCTGATGGCCATTATCGTTGCACTGTTCATGGGGCTGACTGTGAGTGCCGAAGAAATCATCCGGGACAGGAAGATCCTCAAGAGGGAGTCATTTCTTAACCTCAGCTGGAACAGCTACCTGATGTCCAAACTGTCGATTCTGTTTTCCTTGTCGGCTGTCCAAACTCTGAGTTTTGTGGTGATTGGCAACTCGATTCTGGAAATCGACGGCGTGACATTTTCCTTCTGGCTGGTGTTGTTCAGCACAGCTTGTTTTGCCAACGTACTCGGGTTGAATATCTCCTCAGCGTTTAATTCCGCTGTTACCGTTTATGTCATGATTCCTTTGCTGCTGATTCCGCAGATGATCCTGAGCGGGCTTCTCTTCAAGTTTGAGAAGTTGAATAACCTGATCAGCACAAAAGGCAAAGTGCCGGTGGTTGCCGATTTGATGGCGTCGCGCTGGGCTTATGAGGCCATGGCGGTCGATCAGTTTATACACAACCAGTATAACGAGCCATTTTACTCATTTGACCGGGACGCCTCCATCAGTGACTTTCATTCTGCTTACCTGATTCCGGAGTTACGAGCCCGCAACCAGTATGTGCTGGATCATCTGAAAAGTGACGATGATTCAGTCAAAAGAACTGTTCGTCAGGATTTAGAAATGATCCGGGCTCATCTTGCCGCAGAATCGTATCGGAAGGGCATGGAAGGGGTTGACCCTGCACAGCTGACGATGCAAACCTATACACCTGAATTGGGTCGTCGATTCCAACTGTATCTGGATGATCTCACTGCCCACTATCAGCAGTTGTACAATCAGCAGGTGAGTACGAGGGATAAAAAGATGGCGTTCTTTGAAAAGAGGGGCCACAACCTGAATGCTGAAAAGGATGCCTACTACAATGAGAGCCTCGCAGATCTGGTGCGCAACACGTCGGTCAAAGACCGGTTGATAGCCTACAGGGGCAAATTGATCCAACAGCATGATCCCATATACCAGCGGGTGATACCTGCAGGATGGTGGGACTATCGGGCTCCCTTCTTTGCGCCTGAAAAGCACCTGGCGGGACTTACCCTGGAGACATATACCTTCAACATTGGTGTCATCTGGCTGATGGCAGCCGGGTGCTACCTTGCGCTCTATGGGGAGTGGCTCCGGAAGTTTGTAAATATGTTCAGCAAGGTCAATTTTCCGGTCAAACGCGCCTGAAAACCCGGTTTTGCGCGGGTCGGGTTAATGTTTATTTTTGTAAATGGCCAAACGCAATGTTATGAGATCGCTGATCCCTATGATTGCCCTGGTACTGCTGGCAGCCTGCAGTTCGGGGAAGAAGTCTGATGAGCAGGCATTTCTGGAAAGCCAGGACACCGCCAGGGACAACGGCCCTACCATTCCGGAAGAAGTAATTGGTTCCATCCTCCAGCAGATTCCCAGCCCGCTCGAAATCTCTGCGATGCTGAAAGAATCCGGGTCGCGCTATGAGCCCGGATTGCTGAACTCTCCCGACAACCTTCCCAAGTACAATTCAAACTACAAGAAGGCCCTGAACCTCGGTGTCTTCGGGACAGATCTCGGGTACACTAATATCTACCAGAAAAGCAAAGACGGCATTCAATACCTGAGTTCCATCAAGTCACTGGCAAACGATCTCAACATCGGACAGTTCTTTGATATCGAAACCATCGGACGGCTGGCGGCCAACAGCAAGAATCTCGACTCACTGCTCCTGATTACCACTCAGAACTTCAACAATATCAACGGATACCTGCAGAACCAGCGCCGTGAACACCTGAGTGTGCTGCTACTGACCGGCGGATGGGTAGAAGCCATGAATGTAGTGAGCCAGGCAGCTTTGGCCACGCCATCCAACAAGGAGCTTCAGGAAAAGGTTGGTGAGCAGAAAATCATCATTGAAAAACTGATCCTCCTGCTCGGTTTCTACAAGGATGATGCAAATATGGCAGGGTTATTGAAGGACATGCAATCATTGATGGCTGCATATGAGAAAATCAATATTGTGTACACCTATAAGGAATCCACAGTGGAAGTCGTGAACGGCGTCGCAGTGATCAAAGACAATAGTTCAACGACCATTCAAATCACCAAGGAAGATGTGAAGAGCATATCTGCGCTGGTGGGTGCCATGAGAGATCGTATTATTGGATAAAATTGAATCTTATACTATATGAAAAAAGTGGTGATTGCCATTTTCTTGTTGTTCAGCGTGGGACTCAGTACCGAGTTGGCAGGGCAGTGTGATGCAGAGTCATACACGAGCGCGTGTATACCCAAACTCGCGACTGGATTTAACTTTCTGAAGAGTTACAAGATTGACGGCGAGGGGGGCACGAAAGACAAAGTTGAGTACTCCTACGTTTTTACAAAGGGTACGCAGTACATGATCAATCTGTGCACACCTGGTGCCAATGTAGACGGTATTGTGGTGAGTTTGTATGATGCGAACCGCAACAAGGTTGCTTCGAGCAAAATCAATGGTCAGGTAGTTTCTGCCATTGCCTACCCTTGCAATGCCACTGGCATCTACTACATCCAGTATACCTTTGACGGATCAGCAGCACATTGCGGTGGCAGCGCATTGGGCTTCAAGCGCTGATCGCACCTGCGAGTATGACAAGCCCCGGGCGATGCCAGGGGCTTTTTTTTTATGGAAGAATTCACCACCTCGTTTGTAACCACTTCCCGGTACTACGTCCTGGGCAAGCGGTCGCCACAAATCACCCGGATCTGGTTTGCACTTCACGGTTATGGCCAGCTTGCGCGGTACTTTGGTCAGAAGTTTGCACCGTTGGTTGATGAGCGGACCCTGTTTGTGTTTCCTGAAGGGTCGCACAAATTCTACCTGGAGGATGTGAGGAACCACGCCCACTCACGGATTGGAGCCTCATGGATGACACGAGAGAACAGACTGACGGAAATTGAAAACTATTGCAACTACCTGACGGGCATCCGCAAAGAGATTACCAGGGGAAAAAATGCGAAACTCGGCCTCTTCGGTTTCTCACAGGGTTGTGCCACGGCTGCGCGATGGTTAGCCAGCGGCGGTATAGAGGCAGACAGACTGGTGCTGTGGGCAGGAGTGTTTCCGAAGGATATTCCTCCAGATAAGATCAATAAGATAAATGCGACCTGCGTGTATGGCACCGAAGATCCCTGGTTGACGTCAGAACAACTGGAGGAAATCCGAATTCAGTATCCTGCCTGTCAACTCATCTCATTCCGTGGTGGTCATGAAATTGATCCTACCACGCTGCCAACGGTCATGGCTGGGAACTAACGCAGTGAGTGGAAAGTTGCTTGCGCGCCATCTCACTGCCTGCCTGTGCGGCACTTTTCCAACTGGCACAAGCCTGACTTTTTTGACCTGCCTGAAGATAGGCGTCGCCGCGCTCCGCAAGCCATTGCGCATTGCGAGGATTTGTCACCAGGGCCTTGTCCCAATCCTGGATGGCCTTTAACCAATCGCCGGTTCCTGCATAGGCACTAGCCCTGTTCGCCAAAGTCTCTGCGGTGGCAGAGCCAGCCTTGACGGACTCTGTCAGGGCTCGCAGTGCAGAAGAATAGTCCTTCAAGGCCAGATGTGCGCGTCCAACGGTTGCATGGTCCTCGGCCGTCAATGGGCTATAGGCACCTGTCATGGCCACATCGACAATCACATTGCTCCAGTTCTCCAAACTTGCCTGGGCGCGGGCACGCCAACGGTATGCTTCAGCCAGGTCGGGTTGGTATTGCAGCGCGCTATTGAAATCTTCCACAGATTGCCTGGGCTCTTTTAAACTCAAATGCGCCTTTCCCCTGTAGAGATAGAGGGTGGCGTCGCCACCACCGAGCCGAATGGCACTGTCTGATACGGACAAAGACTCTCGGAGGGCCCCGCTTTCAAATAGCATGCGCGCCAATGCTGATGTCACTTCGCGCGACTTGCTGCCTCCCGTCACAGCCAGCCTGAGCCATTTCAGGGACTCCCCAGGTTGCTTCAATCGGGCGAAGGACAATCCCAGCGTTTCTCTGAGCAACAGTGATTGATTGCCCAACGTTGCAGCCTTGCTGAGATCATGGGTGGCCATCGCATCATTGCCTGTATGGTATGCGGAGAGGCCTCTGCTGTAGTAGAAGCGCGCGTCGTTGGCATCCGCCGGTGATTCCGTCAGCAGTTGGAGTGTCCCCTCATAATTCATGCGGTCGAATCGCAGGTAGGCCACTGCTCGCTTGATTTCAGCATCTCCTGCACCAGCGCGAAGTACGCGCTCCAGCAACAACCCAGCGGCTTCACGTTCTCCCAGATCAAGGCGACTGAGTCCGAGCATCCGCAAGAGCGCAACCGAGTCTACCCCCAACGAAACCCGATCGAGATCTTCAATGGCTGCTGCAAAATGCCTGAGTTTGAAATGGAGTTGGCCACGTGCCTTACGCGCTTCTTCCATGTTGGGCAGCCTCGACAGGCAGATCTGATAGTCGTCCAATGCGTCGTCCGAACGACCGAGTTGTTGGTTGCAAACTCCGCGATAGTAGTACACGGTGGATTCAGAAGGGTCAAGAGGAATGGCCTGCGTAAAAAGATCAACGGCAGCTTTCCATTCCTTTCGGTCCATTGCCTGCCTGCCCAGAAGCCAATACAATTCGCCATCACTGTAACCGCCAGCTTTGGCTTTTTCAAGATCAATTTTGCTCTTGATGACGTCATGGGCATACCAGTTGCAAGCGCCTCTGACAAACAGTGCCACCGGGCTTAGCTCTCCCTTGATCTGGTTGACGATTGTGTGTGCCTTTTCGGTTTGTTTTGTTTTGAGAAGAGCCAGCGCATACGCCTCCTGCCATTGGCCATCGCGATCGCCTTCGGGTAGTTGACTCAGTGTTTCGATGGCTTCAGCATAGGACTTCAACCTGATCAGACTCAAACCCCAGGCTCTGATACCTTCTTGCGACAATGGTGATTGTGTGCGCAAGGCGGCGTAGCGTTTGGTGGCTTCAACGTAGTTGCCGTTTTCGAACAGTGCAATGGCCAGCCGTTCCTGCTCATCGGCAGTGAGTGCCCGGACTGCCTGAAGCCGCTCAAGGTCTGCCTGCACACCTTTCCAATCCCTCTTCTGCTGTAACAAGGCAGATCGCTGTGACAGTGCTTTCGGGTGATTGGCCTCCTGAATAATTGACTTGTCAAAATCTGCAAGGGCGAGGGATTGATTACCCATCAACAAGTGCAATTCACCGCGTGCTTGCAGGGTCTCTGCGTCTGGCTTTTCCTTGACAGCTTTGTCCAAAAAGGTGAGGGCTTTCGGATAGTTACCTGAGAGCGTATGCAACTGACCTGCGCGCAGAAATCCTTCATGCCGCTGGATACCTCCCTGAATGGCACGGTCCAGCAAGACTTTGGCAGTGTCTCTTCTGCCCAGTTTGAAAAGTGTCAGCCCAGCCCAGTAACCAATCTCCGGTTCCTTCGATTGCTGTGAAATCAGGTGGGTGAGATCGCGCCCGGCATCCTCATATTGCCCCAACGCGTATTGCGCTGCTATCCGCTTGATGCGTGCGTCCAACCGCCCCGTATCTTTCCTGACTACCCGGTCGAGAAGTAAAATGGATTGTTGATAGTCTTGCTTTTGGAAAGCACTGAGTGCTTGTTTGTATAAGTCAGTGGAGTCTTGCTGAGCCCATAGCGGAGACACTGACATGGTCAGCAACAGAATCTTCAACCCTCGCATCGCCATTCAATTTCTCAAAAATAATCAAATGGGCTTCCCGGATAATGGCTACCGGGCAAAAGCAATCAAGACAACGCCATTACCAGCCTCGCAAGGAAATAGCAGGCCATGCAAATCACAAGCAAAATGACCAGCAGTTTAGCCCGCTGATAGTAGAACCGGAGGGGCAACATTTTCATAAAACATGCCAGGCATTGCCTGTGTTAAGTAAAGGACCCGATAGAAACCAGGATTCCAAACAGTAAAGAGGAGGAATCCAACAAAGGGACAGGTCTTTTCGCAACCCATCCGCACGCAGACGTATGGAAGTTACGGAAAAGACCTGTCAGTTCATAGCCTGTCGGCTGTTTTGCCGACCAGCGGCGTTTAGAGGCCGCCCACTTGCCTTCCTTTCGGATACTTTACTTCGTAGCGGTAGCTCACTTTCTTTGTTTCGGCAGGTGCTAATTTCAAATCCCACGTGAGTTTTCCCTGGATGTTGTCGTAGCCAGCGCCACCGAGATCAAGTGCGGTCACTTCGATCTGGCTGTTTTGAGAAATCGGCAACTGATCTTCGATGATCAGATGTATTGCGTTGGGTGAGGTGTTGCGTACGCTGATCTCCCACGCATAGCTCTCTCGCTGCGAGGTGCCCAATGTCCTGCGGGTGCTGAAGTCTTTCACTTTTTCACGTTGGATCACCACCCGCTTGTCGCGACCCAGTGAAATGGCCAATGTATCTTTCACAGCCGATGGGTCAACCATCGTTTTGCCAACAAATGTTCCTTCGAAGTAGATGTTTGCCTCACCGGGCAGCAGATTAAGTTCTTCCCAACCCACTGCCTTTGCCATGAGAAATGCATTGGGATCCAGTTTGGGCGCGGCCATATAAACATAGGAGGCCTTCACTTCATGCCGTGCAATGTCGACCTGAGTGGGCTTTGATCCTGATGGTACCGAATAGGCAAGGGCAATTTCGAATTGAGTGTTCAGGGTTGTTTGTACGGCCGTCACAAACTGACTGAGTGAGGACTCATCTTCCGCCGTTTTATCAGCCTCCCGCTGGGCCATTGGGGCAGCGGCTGATTTCATTTCCATTGCATACCCACGCACCACAACGGGCTGATAGAAGTCGAGATACCACGGTGACAGTTCAGGCTTCAATCCACCTTGCGAAGGATTGGCGGTGGAGAGGATCAGTTTCACGGCATTCCAGTCTTCGCCGCTGGACTGGAACACATTTGCTTTGTATTGCAATTGAACGGGGGAGGATGTGTTGATAGCCCTCAAGTCATAGGAGGGGATCCAACCTGCCTGGTTGACGAGATAAGAAATCTCGAAATTCGCGTCAGCCGCCGCGTCAGCGCTTACACTGATTTCGATGTCACTGGTGTTGCGTTGCTGCAGCGCCGTTTGTTCATTGATCTGGTTTTGCACACGGGCAAGGCGCTCTGTATTTCTGACTATGCGCTCGTCTTCTTTCAGCCGTGAATTGGCGATTTCGCCAAGCCGGGATCTGAAGAAATCAGCCATGGCCTTCAACTCTGCCACGGTGAGATTCTGGTTGCCGTTGATTTTTTGGTTGCTGACTATGAGTTGCTCTTCCTTCGAGAGTATTTCCTTTTGGGTGTTTGACTGTGCGATGGCGCGCTCGTACCAACGGGCTGAATCCTGCAGCGTCTTCAGGAGTTTCGATGGGGCTCGTTCAGCAAGGAAGTTCAGGTGATGTCCAATGCCGAGAATCAGAAACCGGCCCTTGCCTGCCACACTGATGCTTTGGGGATCGAGATCGGGTGAAAGACCGCTGAGCACAACGAGGCTCTTACCTGCAGGAAGGGTTGTTTGAGCCTGTCGGGTGATCTGTGCCCGGTTGAGGAACACGGTGACGGTGGTGATCTTGGAATCTACCGGTCTTGCAGACTGGGAAAGCGCAAAGCCGGGCAGCATGACCAGGGCGATGAGGAATAGTTTCATGGATGCGGAGTTTGAGTTTTTGAAGACAGGATGCTTCAGTAGTCAAAGTTCCATAAAAATACCCTAACATTTTTTGAACGGGTGCAGACAGTGGTGCGACATCAATAGTTCTAAATTTGGAACCATGAAAGACCCCGTTTACCCATATGCATCCCTGCGTGACTTTGCCAGCAAGGTATTTCTCGCCATGGGGTGTCCTGCCGATCAGGCCGATACTGCAACCGACGCGTTACTCCGTGCCGATCTCCGCGGAATTGAATCACATGGCGTGGCGCGGTTGAGTGGTTATGTGCGACTCTGGGAAGCAGGTAGGGTGAATGCCGTACCGAACATCCGGGTAGTGCATGAGTCACCCAGCACTGCAGTGGTGGATGGCGATCGTGGCCTTGGCCTGGTGGTAGCGCCCGCTGCCATGCAGATTGCCATCGAGAAAGCACGCGTCGCAGGCACCGGCTGGGTTGCCGTAAAGAATTCAAACCACTTCGGCATTGCCGGACACCACGCCATGATGGCACTGAAACATGACATGATTGGCATGGCCATGACCAACGCAAGTCCACTGGTGGCTCCTACTTTTTCTGTGGAGCGATTGCTGGGCACCAATCCGATTTGCGTGGCGATCCCTGCCGGCAATCAACCTCCTTTTGTTGCTGATTTTGCCACCACGACTGCCGCGAACGGTAAACTGGAGATCTTGCAACGCAAGGAGCAGGATGCTCCAGTGGGATGGATTCAAACCCGGGAGGGCCAACCTTCCACGAATGCCAATGAGCTAAAGTCCGGCGGCGCATTGATTCCGCTGGGTAGTGACCGCGAACACGGCAGTCACAAGGGGTTTTGTCTGGGCGCCTGGGTAGATATTTTCTCTGCCGTCCTGTCGGGGGCCAACTATGGTCCATGGGTGCCACCATTTGTCAGTTTTCTGGCGCCGCCTGCGGATCCGGTGGGCGAGGGCATTGGTCATTTTTTTGGGGCTATGCGCATTGACGCCTTCCGACCGGCTACGGAATTCAAAGCGCATATGGACAATTGGATTGGGCGCTTCAGACAAGCAAGAACCATTGCCGGACAGGAACACCTTGTCATCCCGGGAGATCCGGAACGCGAAAGTGAACAGGAAAAGATTCACACAGGTATTCCACTCAACCCTAAAGTGGTGGAGGATTTGAAAGCACTGGGTGGCCGCTACGGAATCAGCCTCAACTAGAATGAGAAGAACACCCGGAATACCCAGGGAGAATTGAAAACGCTGGGTTGCTTGTACAGAAGATCGTACATCGCCATGGCATTGACTGCACCACGCTTGCTACCGAAAGGCATCGAATAACCCAGGCCAGCAAGCAGGCGGTTGTAGTTCTTTCGAACATCCGGATCACTAAATGAACCTGAATTGATCAGGTTGTACTCAACCTGGGCAAAAAGTTTTTCAAAGTTGTAGCGGACAAAAGGACTCACGCCGTATTGCTTCAGACTCAGTCCCGCATCTGGGTATTTGTAACTCTGATAGGTAATGCCTGAGCCAGCCGACAGTTGTGAGGTAATCATGTAACCCACAATAGGACTGATTGAGAAGTATGTGTATCTGAGTCCGAGAGCGTTGGTTCCCGTTCCAAATCCACCGCCACCTCCGAAATACAAACGATCAGACAATTGAGATGGGCCTTTACCCATCCCTATCCTTTGCCCCATGACTGTACCCGCCACCAGCAACATCCACAACAACACCCAGCCTTTCTTCATTGCAATCAGTCTTTTTTAGTGATAACAAAGATATCCTCGTTGTCTTTCTTCATCAGGTATTTTTCCCGGGCGAATTTTTCAAGCAGTTGCTTGTTGCCCATCAGTTCGTTGCGGTCCGCTTCCACTTCCAGAATACGTTCCTGATAGTACACTTTCTCCTCTTCCAGTGCCCTCAGTTTGGCACCCATCCGGTACCGGTTAATCCAGTCGTTGGAATCCAGTGCAGTCATCCAAATGATGAAGGACAGGGTTGTTACAACATAAAAGTTGCGGAATACCGGCGGGACGCGTTTCAGCATAGCTTAAAAAATGATTCACCAAGGTACGAATTTTTTAGAATTGGGTGAAAATGAGACGGTTGATGATCCATCCCATAGGACCGGGTGTAACAATTCACTAACTAGGTCGGGTTACTGGCGATCTCATTTTCTGATATAAGTGGTAACTTCAAATAATATGACGGTCAAGACACTTTCAGGGCTGCTACTCGGGGCATTGGTACTCGGGTCCTGTTCATTCAACAGCGGCGACTATGACGTCAAAGGAGTGGAGGCAACGCCTACTGTTGCGGTTCCACTGGCTTTTGGCAGCTTGTCGGTACAGGATCTCCTCAATGAGGCCGACTCGACGTACATAAAGGTGAAACCTGATGGATTGGTTTTCATCAATTATGACCAGGAGCTCGCCACCCAGAGTATTCATGACCTGATTGATATTCCTAATATTGCTAACCTCACCACCGTCCTCAATGTGCCCGGTGGCAATTATCCGCCCTCTTCTTCGGATGTCACATCAACGGCTGTATCGCGCGTGGTTGACATGGGCATCAATCCCGAGCAGCTCACTGAGATCTCTTTCACGGGTGGCTTGCTGAACTACAACATGAATCTTTCGCCGTCCAATCCAAACTTTTTGTTTGCTGTGCAAATCAGCATACCTGAATTTCAATCCAAGACCACCGGCCAGGGACTGCTTCAGACCGTGTCTAACACCGGAACGATCGACCTTTCAGGTTATGTGTTCAAGAGTGCTGCTCCCAATAAATTCAATCTCACCCTCACACTCATCATCCGGAAGAATACCAACAGCGTAAATGTTGCCAACGGCAGCCAGTTGTCGGTAGGACTTTCATTTACCGGAATGAAGTTTGGTTACATCAAGGGGTTCTTTGGAGATCAGGTGGCCAATCCTGCCGCGCAAACCCTTGATATCGGAGCCTTTGGTACTTCCTTGCTCAATGGCGCAACAGTCTCTTTTGCCGCGCCAGTGGTGTCACTGAATGTGGTGAATGACTACGGCGTACCGTTGCAAGTTGTGTTCAACAAGTTAGAGGCGAGAAAGCCTGGCAGTGTGTTACCGATGCAGACTACTCCCGCCAGTCCAATTACGGTGAATTCACCTGCACAGCTTGGGCAAAGCGCCACCACCAGTGTCACTGTCAACAACGTCAATGCCTTGCTCGATTTTGCACCCACTCAGTTCTACTATGATGTAACCGGGCACATCAATGCCGGGCTCAGCAGTGGAACGAATTTTATGGCCGATACCAGCAAGATGCACGTGAACCTGCATGTGGAGGTGCCCTTGTATGGCAAGGCATCCGGCATTGTGCTGGCAGACACCGTGGCCATTGACCTCGGCTCCATCGACCAGTCGAAAGTTGAAACCGCTGCATTGAAGACACTGGTGAATAACCAACTCCCGCTGAACGTGGCCGTACAGGTGTATCTCACGGATGCGAACTACGTTCTCCTCGATTCTCTGCTCACACCGGCGCAATCCAGTATCATCCCGGCGAGCACCGTCAACGCGTCAGGCGAATTGCAGAGCGCCGGCCAAAGTGATCAACTGATCCAACTTGACAAGGACAAAGTGGCCAAACTCTTCACTGCCAAATATGTGATTGTGAAAGGAAGACTCAGCACAAGCAAGGATGCCGGGGGCAATCAGGTAAACGTCAAATTTCTCACATCTTACAAGCTGGATGTGAAGCTGGGCCTTCAGGCGGGCCTCAAGGCCGTTGTCGATTTTTAACTATTGCTCAGCATAGATAGAAGGAATTATGAATCGCTCACTAACCACACTCCTGCTGATCCTGATGAGTCCCGCCATATGGGCCCAGACAGAAGGCACATTGACACTGATGAACAGCCTGCCCCAGGTAGTATATACCAACCCGGCGGCAGTGCCCAGGTACCGATTTTCACTTGGACTGCCTGGTTCCTCACTCCTGTTTTCATACACCAATAACGGCTTCAGCTACAGTGACATGGTAAAGACACAAAACGGTGTAGTGACGGCCGACCTCAACAAATTCAATAACGCACTCAAACCCAGGAACTACATCACCATGGCGGCTCAGGCCGATTTGTTCAGATTCAGCCTTAAAGTATCACCGCGCTTTTATCTCACTGTCAATGCAACCGCCAAGGCCTACAATCGGTTGATGATACCCAAGGACCTGATGAGCATCTTTATCAATGGCAACGTTCAGTTTATAGGATCTTCTGCGGTGATCTCACCCAGGATTGAGTCAACTACGATGCTTGAGACCGGGTTTGGTGGCGCGTATACCGTCAACAAGAATTTGCGCGTCGGCGCACGTATCAAGATCCTGAAAGGTGTGAGCAACATTACAACGCAATCGGCCAATCTCAATATCGCCGTTGCTCCTGACAACTACGCGGTAACTGCTACAGCGGATCTTGACGTGCGTTCTTCCGGCATTTATAATTTCAGTCAATCGAATTTTGATTTTGGCAATAGTTACAAAGACTATCTCTCCAACAATGGTTATGCTTTTGACCTTGGCGCAACTTACCGGCTCTTTGACAGATTGAATCTGGGGGCCAGTCTGCTGGATATCGGCAGCATCAAATGGTCTAACAATACCTACGGCTATACCCTCAGCAAGTCGGACGCCTCTTATACTTTTCCCGGCGTAGATCTCAACCAGATTCTGAATGGCAATTCAGCTTATCTCGATCATGAGGGAGACACACTTCAGAAGAGGTTCAAGCCCAAGGAGGGAGTCATTCCGTCGTACCGCACAACCCTTCCGGGCAAAATGTACCTCACTGCGCAATATGAACTGCGGCGCAACTTTATTGTGGGCGCGGCTGGTTATGCGGAACGCTATCAAGGTCGCCTTTCTGCAGGGCTCACCCTGGGTGTCAACAAGAATTTTGGACGGCGGCTGACGCTGTCCGGTTCATATACGATCAGCAACAATTCATATAATAATCTGGGTGCCGGGATGTCCATCAATGCGCCTCCTTTCCAGTTCTATCTGTTGGGCGACAACCTGCTGAACGCAGCACTGTCAGCCAATCATATCAATCAGTACCTCAACAACCTGCAAACGTTCAATCTGCGCATGGGACTCAATTTTGTATTTGGATGGGATCGACCTGAGACCAAGCAGAATGGATCCGTCAACTCACCAGACTATGGCAGGAAGAACCAATAAAACAGCCGGACCCGTGAAAAAGAATCTCAACCTGTTTCTTATGGCGCTGCTGTCAGTGTTGGCGGCTGGCCAACTGACGTGGGCCCAATCATCGTTCCTCCCGCAGAATCTCGGCAAAACGGTCAACTCGGGCTATGATGAAACCAATCCCGTCGTAACGCCCGATGGAAAGACGCTGTTCTTTGTTCGTGCGAATCATCCCAACAACAACTATGGCAGTTTCGACAGTCAGGACATCTGGTTCTCTGAATGGATCAACGAGCAGTGGTCTGAAGCCAGACTCGTGCCTGGCCTGAACAATGCCCGATACAATGCAATTCTGTCGATCTCACCCGATGGGCGAACGATACTACTGAATGGGGTTTTTAACAAGAAGGGCACCTTCTTTAAAAAGCGCGGGCTATCCATTTCAACACTGACTTCTGCAGGATGGAGCACACCCGAAGCATTACGGGTGAAGAGACTCAGGCGCATGAACGGGGGACTCAATGCCGGAGCGACACTGAGCAATGATGGCAAGTACATGATCCTCGCATTGACACCGAGATACAACCGCAAGCGAATGGATCTTTATGTTGCTGAGCGCAAATCGGATTCGAAATTCGGCAGACCGAAAAGACTTGCTGACATTTCCAGTCGCCAGCAGGACCAGGCACCTTTCCTGTCAGCAGACGGGAAGACACTCTACTTCGCCAGCGACCGCAGTGGTAACTTTGACATTTATGCTACCCACCCAAAGAACGAAAAGTGGAAGGAGTGGAGCAAACCGGTTCGCCTCAGTGACACCATCAATACCAAGGGATGGGAGTCGTATTTCCGTACGACACTCAAAGGCAGCGTTGCTTATTATGCTTCAACCAATCAGTCTACCGGAGCAGCTGATATTTTCAAGGTCAAATTGTTTGAGGAGAATCCGTTTGTGGAGATCAAAGGGATTGTGACCAACGCCCGCACGGCGCTGCCCCTGACCGGCAAAGGCGCGTGGAAGATCAGTATCAATGGTGCCGTGGTCGATTCAGTGCGCATTCAGGCTGATTCAGCCACCTACAAGGTAAGGCTGCCTCTGGGCAAAAAATATGAACTACGGCCAGTGGCCGAACATTATACCTCCAGTGCTGGCACCATAGATGTGAGCAAGGTCAGGGAGTTTACGAAGGCCAGGCAGGATTTGACCCTTGCACCCTATCAATGGGTGCGGGTAGAAGGTCAGGCCCTGGTTCGGGGAACCACACAACCTATTCCTTCGGACGCCAAACCAGTGCTGTGGATTGACAACATGCCTGCAGACACCATTCAACTTGATCCGCTTACCGGAAAATATGAGATGCGAATCAAGCACGGCAAGGCCTATCAGATGCAGGTGAAGGCAACACGATATGAATCGGCACCAGTGACACTAGACCTCACCCGTGTGGATGGCTATCAGGAATTGCATCAGGATCTTTACGCAGAAAAGGAGAAGGAAAAAGGTGTGACACTCGCTGGAACAATCTTTGACAAGAAGACTGGTAAGCCGGCACAGTATCGTCGGGGTATGCGGGTTTCAGTCGATCAGCATCCTGAATGGTCAGCGGCCATTGATACGGCCAACAGCCGCTATGAGATCAGATTGATGCCTGGTGCGGTCTACACCGTGGGAGCAGAATCGCCCGGGTACTTTCCCGTTTTTGAAAAAATTGATCTGTCTGCTGAAAAGGATGCTGCGCGCTACCTGAAGGACCTCACCATAGTGCCTGTTGAAGTAGGTCAGTCGATCCGCCTGAACAACATTTTCTTTGAAAGCGGCAGAGCAGTACTCAAGAAGGAGTCTTTTGCGGAACTCGACAAGGTGGTGAAGTTTCTTCAGGAGAATGCGGATTTGCATATTGAGATTGCCGGTCACACAGACAATTCCGGAAGTGCAGCTTTGAACCTTCAGTTGTCCAACGCCAGAGCCAAGGCGGTAGTGGATTACATAGCTTCCAAGGGGATTGATAAGTCGAGACTGGTAGGCAAAGGGTATGGAATGACTAAGCCGGTGGCTTCCAATGCAACCAAAGACGGCATGGCTCAGAACCGTCGCGTGGAGTTTACCATTCTGTAAAAGTCTGAATGGGGTCACTCTTGGGTGATCCGCGCAGATCAAAAAAAGGGGCTGTCTCAAAAGTCGAGATAACCCCTTTTTTTTGTTTTGGCACCTTCCAATTCCGCCATTTATGGCGGAATTTCTCGTGTCCGCACACCACCGTCATCCTGTCCATCCTTTAACCCGGCCATGAATAGCAGGGTTATCATTCACGGGAGAAGGCTTCAAATTGAAAAGGGCCGCCTCACTTTTGAGACAGCCCCTTTTTTGCTTTTGCTTTATGACCCATCAGGATCCGCAGGCCTCGCAGGCATCCGGATTATCGAGAGAGCAGGCCATGTCGGCTCGTTTCTGATCGTAGTCATTGTTGTCGTACGCAATGGTCTGTTGGCCATTTTCAGCTTCGACGGCCACAGCTGCAGGAACGGCTTCAGCGACGGGCACTTCAGCGGCGGGCTGTTGTGCGGCTGACTTGTCGAGTGTGAATTTGATTGCATCGGCAGCAGCGGTAGAGCGCAGATAGTACATGCCGGTCTTGAGACCTTTCTTCCACGCATAGAAATGCATGGAGGTCAGCTTGCCGAAGTTGGGATCCTTGATGTGGATGTTCAGACTCTGTGATTGACAGATAAAGGCACCGCGGTCTGCAGCCATATCAATAATCACTTTCTGAGAGATCTCCCACACGGTCTTGTAGATATCCTTCAGATTCTGAGGAATCTCAGCGATATGCTGCACTGAGCCATTGCCGGCGATGAGTTTCTGGCGCATGTTCTCGCTCCACAGACCAGCCTGGATAAGGTCCTTCATCAGGTGCTTGTTCACCAGGATGAAGTCGCCGGACAAAGTACGGCGGGTGTACAGGTTGGAGGTGTAAGGTTCAAAGCACTCGTTGTTACCGAGAATCTGGGAAGTGGATGCGGTAGGCATCGGAGCAAGCAACAGGGAGTTGCGCACACCAAATTGCTTCACATCACGCTTCAGGGCGTCCCAATCCCAGCGGGTGGTAGGCACCACACCCCACATGTCAAACTGGAAGATGCCTTTTGAAACAGGTGAGCCTTTGAAAGTCTCATAGGCACCGGATACTTTGGCAAGTTCCATGGACGCTTCCATGGCGCCGAAGTAGATGGTCTCGAAGATCTCCGCGTTAAGGCGCTTGGCTTCTTCAGATTCGAAGGGCATGCGCATCATGATGAAGGCATCAGCCAGTCCCTGTACGCCAATGCCGATCGGGCGGTGGCGCATGTTGGAGTTGCGCGCCTCCGGTACCGGATAGTAGTTGATGTCAATGACCTTATTCAGGTTGCGGGTGATCACCTTGGTGATCTCATACAAACGCTGGTGGTCAAACTTGCCATCCTCGGACACAAACTTGGGAAGTGCGATGGAGGCAAGGTTACACACGGCCACTTCATCAGCGGATGTGTATTCCATGATTTCCGTGCAGAGGTTGCTGGACTTGATGGTGCCCAGGTTTTTCTGATTGGACTTGCGGTTGGCAGCGTCCTTGAAAAGCATGTAGGGCGTACCGGTTTCGATCTGTGCTTCGAGGATTTCAAACCAGAGGTCCTGTGCCTTGACTTGTTTGCGGTACTTTTCTTCTTTCTCGTATTTCTCGTAGAGCCGTTCGAATTCCTCACCCCAAACTTCATGGAGTCCCGGAGCCTCGTTGGGGCAGAACAGGGACCACATCTCGTTGTTCTCAACGCGTTTCATGAAGAGGTCGGGAATCCAGAGAGCATAGAAGAGGTCACGGGCGCGGAGTTCTTCTTTGCCGTGGTTCTTCTTCAGGCTGAGGAAATCGAAAATATCGGCGTGCCAGGGCTCGAGGTACATGGCGAAGCTGCCTTTGCGCTTGCCACCGCCCTGATCCACGTAGCGGGCGGTCATGTCAAAGTTGCGCAGCATGGGCACGATGCCGTTGGAAGTGCCACCGGTTCCCTTGATATAGGATCCTTTGGCCCGCACGTTGTGGAGGCTGAGGCCGATGCCGCCTGCAGACTGTGAAATCTTGGCGCACTGCTTCAATGTGTCGTAAATGCCATCGATGCTGTCATCCCGCATGGTGAGCAGGAAGCAGGAGGACAATTGGGGTTTCGGGGTGCCTGCGTTAAACAGCGTCGGGGTGGCATGAGTGAACCACTTTTCAGACATCAGGTTATAGCTTTCGATGGCCGCGGGAATGTCTTCTCCGTGGATACCGATGGCTACCCGCATGATCATGTGCTGAGGTCGTTCTACCACCTTGTTGTCGATCTTCATCAGGTAGGAACGCTCAAGCGTCTTGTAACCGAAGTAATCGTAGCCGAAATCACGGTCGTAGATGATGGCTTCATCCAGTTCTGCTGCGTGGGTGTTGATCACCTTCCAGACATCTTTGGAAATCAGCGGTGCGTTCTGACCGGTTTTGGGGTCAACGTACTGATAGAGCCGTTTCATGGTGTTTGAAAACGACTTGCTGGTGAGCTTGTGGAGGTTGGAGATGGCAATGCGTGCCGCCAGACGGGAGAAGTCAGCATGGCGTGTGGCCATGGTGGCTGCCACTTCAGCTGCAAGCACATCCAGTTCCTGTGTGGTTACTCCATCATACAGGCCATTGATCACTTTCATGGCAACTTCTACCGGATTGACGTGTTTGGGGTCAAGTCCGTAGCAGAGTTTTTCAATTCTTGCCGTGATCTTGTCAAATTTAACGGACTCGCGATGTCCGTCACGCTTAACTACCAGCATGGGTCAGTGGGGTTGTTTGGTTGGTGTAAGAAAAGTTGAAAAAATGTTATTCAAGGTATCAAAAATCCTCGTTCAATGAAAACTTGGGCGTGGATTCTTTCGATGAATTGTTGTTGAGCACTCCGGCCTTCTGATATTCACCTACCCGACGTTCAAAGAAGTTGGTTTTTCCGGCGAGGGAGATCATCTCCATGAAGTCAAAGGGGTTGGTGGCACCATAGATCTTGCGGCCAATGAGCTCGTTGAGGAGTCGGTCCGCCACAAACTCTATGTACTGGCACATCAGGGTGGCGTTCATGCCGATGAGGTTGACAGGAATGGCATCGGTGACGAATTCCTTTTCAATGGCAACCGCATCCTGGATGACCCGGATGACTGTTTCTTCGGGGAGTTTGTTGACGACGTGCTTGGTGTACAGGTGACAGGCGAAGTCGCAGTGGAGACCTTCATCTCTGGAAATCAGCTCGTTGGAGAAGCTGAGTCCCGGCATGAGACCGCGCTTCTTCAGCCAGAAGATGGAGCAGAACGAACCGGAGAAGAAGATTCCCTCAACGGCTGCGAAGGCTACGAGGCGCTCCTGGAAGTTGCCATTGTCGATCCATCGCAGTGCCCAGTCAGCCTTTTTCTTGACACAATCCAGTGTTTCGATGGCGTGAAGGAGGCGATCCTTTTCCTTTGGATCCTTGACATAAGTGTCAATCAACAGGGAATAGGTTTCGGAGTGAATGTTTTCGATGGCGATCTGAAAGCCGTAGAAGAACTTGGCTTCGGTGTACTGCACCTCAGAAACAAAGTGTTCAGCCAGGTTTTCGTTGACAATGCCGTCGCTGGCGGCAAAAAATGCCAGCACATGCGTGACAAAATGCCTTTCGCCGTCGTTCAGATTCTCCCAATCCTTGAGGTCATGGCTCAGGTCGATTTCTTCAGCCGTCCAGAAACTCGCTTCAGCCTGCTTGTAGAACTTCCAGATGTCATGATGACGGATGGGGAAGAGAACAAAACGGTCCTTGTTTTCAAGGAGGATAGGTTCTTGGGCAGGTTGGCTCATTGGGTCAGGCGGTTTTGGGGTGTTGCAGACAAAAAAACAAGATGGGTGAGATCCTGTTTTTGTGTTTCACTGCTTCCGGAAGCAGACATTCAATGAATGGTTGCTTTCAAAAAGCGGCTAGCCGACAAATATTTAAAATGGTGCATACAATTCAAAGGCAGTGTGCGGGTGCGCGGTCGTGCAGATTTTTTTTTGAAGAAATGACGGCGATAAAATGAATTCATTTTCATTCACTTAAATCGACGCGGCGCAGTGGATGATTAACTGAAAGTTTTTTTGATTTTTTTTTATTGACTCAATGCACTATATCTGAGAGTTGCCGGAGAGGCTGGCCGCTTCACCGGATCGTCTGATGTGATCACAGGGATCGGCGGCTGGATGGGCGGGTGGAGCGGCCTTCCGGTGATCCTCGTGAGAAGAGAGGCCGGGCATATATTAATATAGGTATTTGCGCTGGGCAGAGTCGAGTGGCAGCCAGGTGCAAACAGGCTCAGAGGGGGTCAAAAACCAGTATTTTAGGGATTTTGGCACTCATCTCTTGGGAGTTAAAGTTCATTCCCTATATTTGCAGTCCATTTTCAAAAATCAAGACATGTACGCCATTGTTGATATCGCCGGAAAGCAGTTCAAGGTTGCCAAAGACCAGTATATCTATGCGCCCCTCATGGACGGGGAGGCAGGGACTCCAGTGAGTTTTGATCAGGTATTGTTGGTCGAGAACGGTGGTACCGTGACGGTGGGAGCACCGGTGGTGAAGGGTGCCAAGGTTTCAGGCAAGATCCTGGAGCATGTGAAGGGCAACAAGGTGATTATTTTCAAGAAGAAGCGCCGCAAGGGTTATGCTGTGAAGAACGGTCACCGTCAGCAGTACACCAAGGTTTTGATTGAGGGCATTGCTGCCTGATTAAGTTGAGAGCAATTTCAGTACAGAATTCAATAGTTTAGATCCCATGGCACACAAGAAAGGTGAAGGTAAAGTAAAGAACGGCCGCGAGTCAGAAAGCAAACGACTGGGCATCAAGATTTATGGCGGTCAGAAGGTGGTTGCCGGCAACATCATTGTACGTCAGCGCGGCACCAAGCATCACCCGGGCAAGAATGTGGGCATTGGCAAGGATCACACCTTGTTTGCACTTTCCAACGGTGTGGTTGTATTCCGCAAGAGCCGCGAAAACCGGTCTTTTGTATCGGTGGTAGCAGAGGCCTGAACGACCGTTAGGATTCACACAAAATGAAAGCACCCGCCGGGTGCTTTTTTGTTGGTCATAACCGTAGTTTATTCGGCAAAATCCAACAAGACGACATTTTATTCTGCAGTTACTGATGGCTTGAATGCGTCATGAGTGGCTCTAATGATGTTTAAACGGCATGTGTTACCTATCAGGGGACCTCACTAAAATATTATGACAATATTTTTTTTTGATGCATTTCAGCCTAACTTCGCGGACTTTACTTCATTATTAACTAAAACCTATACCTATGAAGAAGTTTCTACTAGTATGCTTCTCATTCGTTTTTGCGCTCAGCACCGCCTGGGCCCAGGATCGGGTGGTATCGGGTCGGGTGACTTCTGCTGAAGATGGGTCATCTCTTCCTGGTGTAAACGTAGTGCTCAAAGGCACCACGAATGGTACGGTTACCGATGCAGACGGTAACTATAAATTGAATGTTCCTGCTTCCGGCGGATCATTGGTGTATTCATTCATTGGTCTCACCACACAGGAAGTTGTGGTAGGTGAGCGCTCAGTGATTGATATCCAACTGGCCCTTGACGTGAAGCAACTTTCTGAAGTGGTTGTAACCGGTACCGGTGTAGCCACTGAAAAGAAGAAGCTGGCGATCTCTGTGGAATCGGTGAACGCTGACAAGCTGCCTGCGGCCCCTACGGCCAGCATTGACCAGGCGCTTATCGGTAAGATCCCCGGTGCGCAGATCCAGGCGATCAACGGTACACCTGGTTCTCAGATCAACATCCAGTTCCGCGGTGTGAACACCATCAACAACTCGAACGGTACCCGTCCGATGATCCTGGTAGATGGTGTGCAGATGTTTGCCACCGACCTCAACTCGCTCGATCTGAGCAGCGTTGAGCGCGTGGAAACCATCGCTGGTGCGGCTGCTGCAACGATCTACGGTGCACAGGGTGCCAACGGTGTCATCCAGATCTTCACCAAGAAAGGTAAAGATGGTACGCTTGATGTGAACTTCTCCACCAGCATTGCTACAAACGAGTATCTGAACATCGGTGGTTTGGCCAAGGCCAACCTGCACGGTTTCAATACAAACGCCAGCAATGAAGTAATCGGAGGTAGTGGCAATCCCCTTGTGTTCGATCCTTCGGTGATGGCCTACGACCAGAACCTGATCTGGAACAGCACAGACCCTACCGTGAAGATCAATAAGGCGTATGACAAGAACCTGTTGTTCCACGATCACATCAAGGAATTCTTCCAGGCAGCTCCTACCTACAACAACAGCATCTCTGTTTCTGGTGGTAAGGACGGCGTGGATTACAGTGTTTCTGCATCCCGCAACTTCCAGCGCAGTAACTTCAAAGGTGATGGTTACAACGACCGCAGCAACCTGGTATCCAACCTGGGTATCCGTCTTGCCAAAGGCCTGAAACTCCGCAACACTACTCAGCTGGTATACACGCACAACACTATTGAAATCTACAACAAGCAGGATTTTGCGCTGAACAGCCTCGTATATGGTATCTTCAACGCCCGTCCTTTTGTTGACTACTTCAAGAAGGATGCAGATGGCAACTACGCGTACTACTATGGTGATGCAGCTGGTGTAAACCAGACCAACCCTAACTATACGCTGCAGTACAATGATACCAACGATGACAAGGTTGACATCGTTGAATCACTGAACCTTAACTACCAGGCACCTAAATTCTTCGAATTTGATGCCCGTTATGGTTTGAACCGTTCTGACCGTGCTGTTAACTACATCACCTACAACCAAACCACCAATGCGAACTCAAACTATGAAGGTGCATGGGTAGGTTGGTACAATGGTAGCGCGAACGACGGTGAAATGGCTCACTGGCGCTGGAACAACGTATTCCAGAACTTCCTTGCCAAGGCCACTGCGACCTTTGACTTTGCAAAGGATTTCGGTATGTCCATTCCTTTGAAGACGACTACCCTCGCTGCATTTGACTGGAGAAGCCAGAACGATCGTTATTATGCTGACTACGGATTGGGCGTGCCGCTTGATGCGCCTTTCACCGCTACCCAGATTTCATCCTGGCGTGCAGCAAGTGACTACAAAACCAAGTTCGTTACTTATGGTTACCTCGTAACGCAGCGCGTTGACTACGGTGACATCGGCGGTTTCACCGTTGGTGTTCGCAGTGACTATTCCTCTGCATTCGGTGCAGGTTCCAAGCCTTTCACTTTCCCCCGCGGTGATGCTTATTTGCGGATGTCCTCTTTCGGCTTCTGGCAGAACAGTGGGCTTTCAGACCTGATCATCGAATGGAAATTGCGTGGTGCATGGGGTAAGGCCGGTGTTCAGCCCAACCCTTATGATCGCTACCCTGCACTGGGTACCCGTATTTTTGGTGGCACACCTGGTTACACTGTCCTGACTTCACAGCCTAACCCGCTGTTGAACGTGGAAGTATCTCAGGAAACTGAAGTGGGTACTGACCTCGTGCTGGATGCCTTCAAAGGCGACTGGCTCAGCAACATTGGTTTGAGCTTTACTTACTGGAAGCGCAGCACAGACAACGCCATCATGGACGTTGAAGCTGCACCCAGCACGGGTATCGGTTACGTTCGCGACAACGTAGCAGTTCTGAGCTCTAAAGGTATTCAGGCTTCTTTGAACGCTGCCGTTTATAAGGGCGCGAACTTCAACTGGAATCTGACTGTGAACTTCGGCCGTCAGGCATCTTACATCGATGCCATCAAAGGCAATACCGAAGTGGTCAGACTGTCTAACGCTGGTAGCACCAACTACGTGCTGCGCGGTGGCGAGAAAATCGGTCAGTTGTATGGTAACCACCTGCTGAAGAGCCTCGACGAGAAGGACCCTGTTACAGGCAACCCGATCATCGATCCTGCGAACATTGCTAACTACGAAGTTGCCAGCAACGGTTATGTAGTTACAAAGGCTGGTAAGTCACCGGTGTTCAATCCCCGCCTGACCAGCTTTGGCGATCCGTTCCCCAAGTTCACCAGCTCATTCATCAACGACATCACTTACAAGAACTTCCTCTCACTCAATGTGCAGATCGACTGGGTGCAGGGCAACCACTTGTATAACCAGACCAAGGAGTGGATGTACCGCGATGGTATCCACCACGACTACACCAAGGATATCACCATCAACGGTGAAACCGGTGCATGGTCTGCATTCTACCGTGGTATCTATGCAAACATCACCCGTAACGGTACGAAGGACTACTTCTACGAAGACGCTTCTTTCGTAAGACTGCGTAACGTATCCGTTGCTGTGGATTTTGCCAAGTTGCTCTCTATCCCCAAGATGAAGAAGTTGCAGATCGTGCTTAGCGGCCGTAACCTGTGGACCAAGACCAAGTACACCGGTATGGATCCTGAAATCAGCTCAGGTACCGTTAACTCGCCCTGGGACCGTGGTACGGATCACAACACCCTGCCTAACTTCCGCACGTATCAGGCGACTCTCAATGTTGGATTCTAAAAATGAAATCAACCATGAAAAAGACAATAGTATTTGCAGTAATGATGGTTGGTCTCTTCTTGTCAGCGTGCAAGGACCAACTGGATATCAAGAACCCGAACAGCCCCACTCCTGATAACGCTTCTAACGAACGCGGTATCTACAAGCTGGCGTCGGGCGCGTTGTACGCCAACGGATTTGTTGATCTCAAATTCGTTGACGGTGTTCCCGGTCGTTTCTGGACTGGTGCAGTAGGTTTTCACGAAGTGATGGGTGACATCATCGGTGAAGAAGCTGCTAACGTGTATGGTAACCAGCTCGGTTGCCCTAATTCAGTGAAACTGGATGACGGCACTGTGGTTCCCAACCCGCAAAGCCCTCCTACCCAGAAGGCGCTCATTCAGTTGATTAACAAGAATGCCCAGCAGGGCAGCAACTTCCTGTACTATGAGTGGGCCTACATGTACGGCCTCAATGGTGCAATGAACGTTGTACTGGATGTACTGGGTCCTAATGGTGACCAGGTTGCTTTTGCTTCAGGTGGCGACACCAAATCAAAAGTGATCCAGGCATGGGCACACTTCTGGAAAGGTTTTGCTTATTCCAGAGTGGGCTCCATCTATGTAGCCGGCATCATCAACGATCTGCCTCTGGCAACCAATGGCAACTATGTAACCAGCGCTGCGATTCTTGCAGAAGCTGAGAACCAGTTTGCCAAGGCTGAAACCATTTTGAATGGTTTGTCTGCAGGTGGTGACTATGATGTGGCACTGGGTACCCTGCTTCCTGAACTTGTTCAGTCTGGCAAAGGTGGTATCCTGACACCTACTGAATGGAAGCACAACATCAATACGCTCCGCGCCCGCAACATCCTCGTAAACAAGAAGGTTACAGCCATGACGGCTGCTGACTGGAACCAGGTTCTCACCTACACTGCCAACGGTGTAACTGCCAGTGATCACATCTTCATCCTTCGCTCTAACGCGACTGGTGACCTGATGTCAGCCACTTCCGGTAACATCCCCGCCAAGACCTGGGGTTCTACCCCTCAGGGCGGTACTTACAAAGTGAGTGAGCGCCTCATCCAGGATTTCAAAACTGGTGACCTCCGTCTGGACAACAACTTCCACCAGGAAACTGCGTGGATTGGTAACAGCGACCGTGGTAATGCATTCAACACTCGCTGGGCGCTTTATGACAGTGGTAACGGCATTGCC
>JAIBBB010000171.1 GCA_019694905.1 Cyclobacteriaceae bacterium | reverse complement strand
TTTACCAGTGATTCCGCGATGCCATACCCGATGCCCTTGCTGCCACCGGTAATAAATGCAGTTTTCATATCCGAGGACGATCCTATTGTTTTACCGTTTCAAAGTCCACGACAAACACATCCTCCAGCACCTGTAACCGGCCCAGCAATTCACCAAACTTCTGGTGCTCGGGATGGGGCAGGTATTGATCCCGCGCCTGGGCGCTTGAAAAGGTGACGAGGTACACATGGTTGAAACCCTGGTCCTTTTTTTCGGGAGAGTTGTTGGCACCATGTTCAAAAGAGAGAATGCCTGGGATTCGGTTTTTCAGCCCCTCAAATGCCTTATTGACTTCTTCGATCTGCTCGGCTGTTGCCGACGGCTTGTACTTAAAGACAACGATATGGCGCACCGGGCGGTCTTTCAGCCAGGTAAAAGATGAAAACAAAAGTGTGGTGGCAGCCACTGCAGACATGATGATTAATTTCATATATGGAGGTTTATGTAAAGTTAGCGGTTCACCGCCACATACCATGCCGGCAGTCACAAATCGGGAACCAATCAGTGAATGAATCCAGTAACTTTGATGCCGCGTTGTAGCCCGAATGGTCAGGACCTGGCGTCACCATCAACTTCGGTTGGTCGCCGTTGCTGGACTTTCGATGGTGCAACAACCCTTCCGCTTGAAATTGCTTACCAAATTCTGAGACAAAAAAAATGAAATCGCTCTCTTCACTGCTTCTCGCATCTTGTTTCCTGTTCCTGCTATGGTCCTGCGGCAGTCCCAAAGACCGCACCTCGGCAGACCTCGGCGACACCATCACCACTGTCAGCGGCTTGCGGTATGTGTTTTACCAGAAGGGTGAAGGGCGCCCCGTGCAGGTTGGCTCTGAAGTGTCGGTGTACCTGAATATGAAGGTGAACAACCAGCAAGTCTGGAACACCAGCAACATGCCTGACTCCGCTTTCACGTTTGTAGCAGGGAAATCCGCGTTGATCAAAGGTTTTGACGAGGTGTTGGGCTACCTCCGCGAGGGGGACCGCATCGCAGCAATCCTTCCGCCGTCCCTGGCCTACGGTGCCCAGGGCTCAGGAACGCAAATTCCGCCCAATGCCACGCTGGTATATGACCGGTTTGAGGTGCGCAAAGTGAGCGAACCCAAGGCCTCTGAGGCGGACACGCTCTTTGTTGTGCTCTCCCGCTCGGGTCTCGATGCCATGAAGCGAAAGCACGAACAAATCACCACCACGGCCGACAGTCTTCGCTTTTACCACGACAAAAATCAGTGGCGTCTGCTCTGGGTGCTGCTGACCGATGCCGGCATGCACCGCGAAGCATTGCAGATTATCGACTATTTCAATAAGCGCAACGAAAGTTCCTATAGACTCTTCCGCGTGCGCAGCCTGGACAAGATGGGAGAATTCAAACAGGCCGTTGACAGCCTCAAGGCCTTGCTGGAGTCGGACACCGCCTATCGGTCAGACAAGCGCGTATTGAAATTGCTCCACGACCTGGAGGACAAATCCCCGAGGTGACACATCAGCGTCTCCGGAGTTTGCTGATCGCCCAGGCTATAATCCCCTGCACCAGTCCGGACAAAATCCCGATCACCGGCCCCGTCACCAACATCATCGCCTGCGGAGAGGCGGGGCCGGACTTCATCATCTCAACTTCGACGGAATGATGCGTTGCGTAGTCGTCGAACAATATCACGTGTGCGGCGGTCACCCAAACACAGTTGAACAGGCTGATGACAAAACCGTGCACGAAATACCCCGCATTGATTTTTTCCGACAGCATCCAGCCACAGAAAAGAAAGATTGCCAGCCAGCAGATCCATTCCACGGAAGTGGGAATAAAATACACCGTTGCCAGGGCCATGAACAGTCCGGGCATGGAGAGCCAAAAGCAGAGTTTGTAATTCATGGGCAGGGGGTTTCATACAAGTTAGCAAAAAACCAGGGAGCCCGGCAGGTGCTAACAGGTAGGAACGGCAAACGCCATGGTCGTCCCCTGCGCCGAAGTGGTGGCAATCCAGATCCGCCCGTTGAATTGCTCCAGTAGCTCCTTGCACAGCAAGAGGCCAAGTCCCGACCCTTTCTCGCCGCTGGTGCCGTCGGTAGACTTCACGGAGTGACCGAAGAGTCGGGCGGCCGCATCCTGACTCATTCCTGTACCCTGATCTGACACACTTACTTCAAGCTCCGTTCCGGTCAGGCGTGCACTGATGGAAATCTGGCTGTTCGAAGGGCTGAATTTGATGGCATTGGTCAGAAGGTTACGGAAAACCATGTCGATGAGATCCTTGTCTGCACAAACAATGAGTGCTGCCATGCTGTTATGGATCACTACGTCTTTCTGGGCCGCCACACCAGCATAGTAAGAAAGGCGTTGATTGATCAGGTCGCTCAGATTGAATGATGTCGAAACGCTCGAAGCGTCTTTGAACTTGAGATTGGCCCACGCGAGCAATGTGTTGGTGAGCTCCAGTACCCGGTCAATTTTGGTAGATAACTCCGGGACAAATTCTTTGAGTTCGCGCTCTGTCACCATATCGGCCATCGCGAGGTCGAGCATCGACTTGGCCGTTGCCAGGGGGCTGCGCACGTCGTGGGCAATCATGGTCAGGATCCGGGACTTGAACTGATTGGCATTGGTGAGCTGAATGGCCTTGCTCACAATGTCGGCATTCTTGACCTGCAACTGGTCGTGCATCGCCTTACGCTTTCTATGCTGGGAATTGAAGCTGATTGCGAGAATGACGGCGACAACCAGCACAGCTGCCAGCGCGAGGATGATCACCAAACGCTCCCGCGACTCTGCTTCGGCGGCGTGTTCGCGTGATTGAAGGAGTTGAATCTCCCGCTGTGTATTGTCGTAATCCTGCAAGGTGAGCAGGTTCCTCAACTGCAGGCTTTGCAGGGAATCGCGATATTGTCCATAACGGATCAGGTAGTCATAGGCTTCCGCCTCGCGCTTGTACTGTTGCAAGACACCCGCGTGGGTACGGTATGTGATGTATTGCAGTTCCTTGCTGCCCACCGAATCGGCCAGTTGAACTGCCCGCAGCGATTGGCCGTAGGCGCGAGGAATATCCTGCCGGCGCAGACTGAGCTCGGCGCGAAGCTGAAAGTACCTTGCCTGTGCACGCCGGTCGTTTGAACGCAAAGCTCCTTTGAGTGTCCGCTCCAGATACTGTTCACTCAATTGGAATTTTCCGCGCTTGAAATAGAGCTCTGCCAGATTAAACAAGACAATCGGTCGCTCCGCCAGATGGTTCTCCTCCTTTATCCGCTTCGCACGGGTGAGGTACACTTCCGCTGAGTCAAGGTCATTTAATTCCAGAAAGGACTTGCCAAGGTTGTTGTAAGTGATATGAATCTGGTCCATGTTGCCGGCCTCTTTGAACAAGGGAATTGCGCGACGGTAGTACTGATTCGCGGTGGTGTAGATGCCGCTCGCCGCGTAGATCAGTCCCATCCGCCCTACGTTCAACGCAATCAAATCAGGCAGGCGTGCCTTTTCAGCCATAGCAAGCGACTGATTGAGCATGCTCAGCGCAGGCAACAAATCGCCTTTGGACCAGGTGGCTGTGCCGAGCCGGTGTGTGGAAAGAATGACCCCGCGCTGATAGCCAATTTCGCCGGCAATGCGCGAGGCATCACGCGCCAGTTCAATCGCCTGCTGTGTGTTGCTGAAAACACGCAACTCTGAAAGCCTGTTCAGCATGAGCACCTTCAGCGTATCATCCTCCTCTGCGGTGATACGCTGCTGCAACGAGTCAGCTTCAGGCTGACAATAACCAGTGATGAGGGGGGCAACAACCAGTCCTACCAGTAAGATTGTTCGGACGAGCATCAGTCGGCCAAAAATAGATAATCAACCGGAAAGAATACATGACACAATGCACCATTCATAGAATTGCTGGCAGCAGCATACATGCGCTGGCTTGTGTGCCTGTGTTGGCTACTTGTTGCGGATGCTGACCGGCTGCTTCAACAGCATGATGGCAGCCATGGTTTCAATTCCCTCCCAGAGGAAACTCAATTTGACGTTCTCATTCTCCGCATGCTGGTTGTTGTCGTAGTTCACCACCGGCACGGTTACCGGCCGGGTCCCGAGGTATTGTTCGAACACAAACAGCGGAAGACTTCCACCCGATGAAGGCACGCGCACAATTTCTTCGCCCGCCGTGGAGGCAATTGCTTCTGCCACACGCTGGGCGATCGGCAAATCCATTGGTGTGCGCTGCGCATTGTAGCCACCGTCGCGTCGCGCCACAAACGCCAGCAGCGGGTACTGCATGCGCTCTGCATCGCTGGGCTCGTGATCGATCACCTGGTACCCTTGCTTTTCAATATGGCGGACCAGCTTACCAACCTGTCGCTCTACATCATTGCCGGCCACCAGCCGCAGGTCCAGCACGGCGCTGGCCTCCGTGGGTATCTGGTTGCTCGCCATGGCGCCGACATTGCCACTGGCCATGCCATTGATATTGAGTGTGGGCATCGTCAGCAGTTCCATGAAACTCCTGCCCGCGCCATCGGGTTTGCCCAGGGCGAGGTCCTTGCGCAGAATGTCCTCCACAGCAGGGATGCGGCGCAATGCCTCCTGTTCCATGGCCGACAACGGCGTCACATCATCATAAAAACCTTCAATCAGCACTTTGCCTTCGCCATCCTTCATGCCTGCCAGCAATTGCGCCAGTCGCATCGCCGGATTTGGCGCCCAGTTGCCATAGTTGCCACTGTGCAAAGGGCGCTTGGCGGCATACACTTTCAGATCGACATTCACGTCGCCTCTTACGCCAAAGACAATCTGCTTGCGACCTGAAATATGCCGCGGACCATCGCAGATAACCCACAGGTCTGCGTCGAGCTTGCTGCGGTACTTCTGAAAAATGTCAGCGAGATGAATGGAGCCTGCCTCCTCTTCACCCTCAAAAAAGAACTTGATGTTGACTGTGGCCTTGCGGCCCGTCTTCTTCAGCGATTCATACGCGGCAATGATGGCGAAGACCCCCGCCTTGTCGTCGGCTGAGCCCCGGCCGTACAGACGCCAGGAACCGTCAATGCGGTCACCAGCTGATGGGAATGGCAGCGCCTTGCCACCGCGGTCGAGCCGGTCGGAGTACAACGCAGGCACAAACGGTTCCAGGCCCGGCGCCCACTGTCGCGGGTTGACAGGCTGTCCGTCGTAGTGCGCATAAAACGCAATCGTGGTAGTTGCCCCCGGGCTCTTCACCTCACCAAACACCACCGGCGCCGAATGCGGCTTGTTCACTGTGAGCAGCTCGGAGCTCACACCGGCAGCCGCCAGCATCGCGCGGATGGCTTCCGCGTTGCGCAGCATGTTCACCGAATCCCCCAGCACATTGGGTATCGAGAGGAATTCGCGGTAGCTGCTGAGCCAACGGTGTTGCTGTGCCGGATCATTGACAAGCTGTCTGACAGGCTGCTGACCAACAACAGGTTGAGCCAGAAGCACTGCAACAAAGAGGATCAATATTCGCATGGTTGTGGGGAGAAATTGTCGTGACAACCAAATATCGGAAAAGGAATGGTAAGTCTACTTTTTCGGTGTGTCGCAAAAACATAACATTGTAGCCCGTTTCCTTCTATGCAGGATCTAGTTTCCCTCGCCAGCCAGTTCATCAACACTACTTCGAGTCACATTTTTCTGACGGGGAAGGCAGGCACGGGCAAGACTACCTTCCTGCGCAACCTGCAGGACCACACCCACAAGCGTTTTATTGTTGTGGCCCCCACAGGTATCGCTGCGCTCAACGCGGGCGGCACCACGATTCATTCGCAGTTTCTGATTCCGCCTTCAACATTTGTCCCCGACCGCAGTGCGGAAGGTGCTGCCGGTGGACTTCGCATTACAAGTCCCCACATTCTCTCGCGCCATCATCCGCTCAACCAGGAACGGAAGCGGGTGCTGCGCGCCATTGATCTGCTCGTGATCGATGAGGTGAGCATGCTGCGGGCAGACCTCCTCGACGCGATCGACAGCAGGCTCAGGTCCGCGCGCGGCAACTTCAGGCAGAGCTTCGGCGGCGTTCAGGTACTCTTCATCGGCGACCTGTTCCAGCTCCCCCCCGTGGTCAAACGCGAAGAGTGGTCGCTGCTGAGTCCGCACTACAACAGCCCCTGGTTTTATGAAGCCCTTGCGTTGCGCGAGCGCAAACTTGTGTACATAGAGTTCGACAAGATCTACCGCCAGCACGACGACCGCTTTATCGGTCTCCTCAATCACCTCCGCAACAACGAGACCACCCGCGAAGATATCGACTTGCTGAATGAACGCTACCTGCCTGCCGCCAGCATCTCGGAGGAAGAAATCATCACGCTCACCACCCACAACTACAAAGCCGACGAAATCAACCAGGAGCGCCTGCGCGCCCTGCCTGCCGCACCCGTCACCTTCGACGCCCACCTCGAAGGGGAGTTTCCCGAAAGCATGTACCCCGTGCTGCCCACGCTCGTGCTGAAGAAGGGTGCGCAAATCATGTTCGTCCGCAACGACAGCGAAGACAAGATGTATTTCAATGGCAAGCTCGCCACCGTAACAGAGATAGACGAAGACAAACACGAAGTGTGGGTATCCATGGCTGAAACTCATGTCAGATATCCCTTGAAGCGCGTGCGGTGGGAAAACAAGAAGTACAAACTGAATGAGACGACGCAGGAACTGGAGGAAGAAGTTCTGGGTGCCTTCGAACAGTTTCCGGTGAAGCTCGCCTGGGCCATCACCGTGCACAAGAGCCAGGGTCTCACCTTCGAACGCGCCATCATTGACGTGGGGCAGGCATTTGCCGACGGTCAGGTGTACGTGGCATTGTCGAGACTGCGCTCCCTGGAGGGACTGGTGCTGCGCACACGCGTGGAACCCAGCGTGATTTCTACCGACCGTCAGATCGTCGAGTTTGTCAGCAGGCATCACCGCCCTGACGCGCTGACGTCGCTGATGAGGGAACACCAGGAGGAATTTGTGCGCCAGCTGTTCCTCGACACCTTCAACTTCCGGGATGAGATCCGCGAGATAGAATACCTGCAGCGCGACTATGTAGCCAGCAGCGAACCCGGCGGCGAAGTGCCCGTGCTCAAGCAGCTCGAAACAAGTCTGCGCGGGGAGTCAGTCAACACAGAAAAGTTCACCCGGCAGCTATTGCAGTTGCTGGCCGAAGGTACCCGCGAGTCCTTTTTGTCGCGGCTGCAGCAGGGTGCCACCTACTACAAGCAGCAGCTCCTCCAACTCGAGCGCCTGCTGCTGGCAGAAATCGAGAGCCTCAAGCTGCAAAAGGGCGTGAAGGCCTACCGTGAGAAACTGACCACCTTCGATGTGGTGCTGGCACAAAAAGTTGAGTCGCTCTACAAGATTGTGCCGCTCACGGAAGGCATCTTCAGGGGCGAACGCACCTTCGACTTCAATCCACTCCTCAGACAGCGGCAGGATGAACGCGAGATGATGCTTGCGCTGTTGCGTCAGCAAATTGACGCCGCGCCGACGAAAAAACGGGCGCCGAAAAAGAAAAAGAAACCAAAGGGCGAAGACGGCGACACACGCAGCACCAGTGAAATCTCACGCGACCTGTTCAAGGGTGGCCGTACTGTTGCAGAGATTGCAGCTGCGCGATCGCTCACACAAGGAACGATCGAAAGTCACCTGGTAGAGTCCGTCAAGGATGGGACGCTTTCCATTCATGAGTTGGTCAACGGCGAAGCGCTAGAAGAAATCACGCAGGCGTGGACGGCGATGGAAGGCGAGAAAGGGCTGAAGCGCCTCCACGAACACTTCGACAAAAAGTTCAGCTATGGGTTGCTGAGGGCGGCGCTGTACCACATCGAATCCATGGCACGCATGTGACCCTGGGCTATTTGCGCCCTGGCAAAAAATCTGTTGGGAGCCGCACAAACGATTTGCGCTGGTGGAGATATTCATCGAAGTGCAACAGCCACATCCCGATTCCCGCTGCACCCTGCATGTAGCCCGTCTGCGCCAGCAGCAAGTCGGGCCGGCGCCGGTGTTCGGCCATCACCCACTTGAGGCTGTGTCCTTCCGGCGTCGCCTTCGAGACGAGATCCTCGGTGATCACAGTGGCAAAATCAAGGTAGGCCTGATCCCCAAACAAACGGTGCAGGCCGATGAACAACTCCGCAACACCCGCCGTGCCACAACAAGGCCCCTGGTTGTTCCACAGGCCAGGCTGCAGGGTGCCGGGGATTCCACATTTCATCAAGGCATCTGCTGCGCGCCGGATTTTATCCTTCCACACCGGGTCCTTCGTAATGCGATAGAGCTCATGATACAATTGAATGGTGCCGGCAGGACCATGGCACCAGCTCAGGTAATACAGGGACTGCCCGTCTTCCCGGTCATGGTGATAGATCCACGCATCTTTGTTTTCGATGGTGGCGAGATGTGCGGCCCCCTCTTCGGCGCCCTTGAGAAAACGCTTGTCTTTGGTCAGTTCATACAGGCGCGCAAGAAAATACGCGACGCCGGCAGTGCCGTGTGAAAAGTTCGGCATGTAGTATTGCTGTCTTACCATGGCAGTGTCCATGTACCATCGGCGTCCCGTCGGTAGCTTTTCAGATTGCTGTAAGAGTCCGTGGCCAAGTTGGATGGCCAGTGTGCGTGCAGAACGCACATCTTTCCAGTCGAGCAAAGCAAGCCCCACGCCGGCAGCGCCATATACAATATCTGTGTAGCGAAGGGAGGCGGCTCCTTCACCCGCTGCAACCGTCACGCGTGTGAGCCGATCGAGCACCGTGAGCGCTGCATCCCGGTAGCGGATGTCGTCAGTGGCTTCATACACC
>JAIBBB010000392.1 GCA_019694905.1 Cyclobacteriaceae bacterium | reverse complement strand
CGCTGGGGTCGGATTCCATGCCTTCGATATGAAGTCCCATTCTTTCCACGAGTTCAACCGCCTCGCGCATCGCAAAGGGAGAGCCTTCATCATGCAATCGGATGGCGAGAACCTGAGCCACAATTTCATCTGTCGGGAATTCTTCCAGCATCATTCGCAGAAGTTCAGTGTCCTGAATATCCTTGAGGTGATGCAATTTCAACTGGGCCACCAGAGGATCCGAATTGCTTCCGGCGGGTACGATTCTAAGCGCCTGGAAGTACTCTCTCTCTTCAAAATACAAGGTGGCCAGCCAATAGGCCACCTGGCTTTGCTGATTCCAGTTGGGGTACAATTGCGCACACTGACGCAACATGTCCTTGGCTACGGCGGGGAAATGCTGGTAATAGGCCGATAAGGCATAGTAAAACGAGGCATACTCCGAGTAGGGATTATTGCGATCGTAGGCGATAAGAGGCCGGAAACTCTCCATGGCAAGGGCATACTGCTTGTCATCAAAGAACTCCTTTGCCTTGCGGTACTGTCGTCTGGATTCCTGTGCCTCTGCGTTGAGGAATACAAATAACAGCAGCACTGTGACGGCATACGCCCATCTGATATCACGGCCTGTTTTGATCATGCGGCGTTTGTTATTCCCATTCAATCGTGGCGGGCGGCTTGGAACTGATGTCGTATACTACCCGGTTTATTCCTTTCACGTTATTGATAATGGTCGAAGAAACCTCACCCAGGAAATCATGTGGAAGGTGGGACCAGTCTGCGGTCATTCCATCTACACTCACTACCGCCCGAAGTGCTACTACCTGCTCATAGGTTCGTTCATCTCCCATCACACCCACGGAATACACCGGCAATAGAACTGCCCCTGCCTGCCAGACCTTGTCATACAGGCCGCTCGACCTCAGGTGTGAAATGAAGATGTGATCTGCTTCTTGCAAGATTCGTACCCGTTCTGGTGTCACCTCACCCAGGATGCGGATTCCGAGGCCCGGACCGGGAAAAGGATGGCGCCCGAGGATTGCAGGGTCAATACCCAGTGTCTTTCCGACCAGGCGGACTTCATCCTTGAACAGAGACTTCAGGGGTTCCACCACTTTCATCTTCATTTTCTCGGGTAGCCCGCCCACATTGTGGTGAGATTTGATGGTCTGAGAGGGCCCTTTGACTGAAACTGATTCGATGACATCGGGGTAGATTGTCCCCTGCCCCAGCCAGCGTACATTTTCGATGGCATGCGCTTCAAGATCAAATACATCAATAAAGGTCTTCCCGATAGCTTTCCTTTTGGCTTCCGGCTCTGAGAGTCCCTTCAATGCCTGATAGAAGCGATCCTTTGAATCAACTCCTTTGATATTGAGGCCCATCCCCTGATAGGATTTGAGGACCTGACCGAATTCGTCTTTCCGGAGCAGTCCGTTGTCTACAAACACACAATAAAGGCGGTCTCCAATCGCCTGGTGAATTAGCGCTGCAGCCACTGTGGAATCCACGCCACCGGAGAGAGCCATGACAACCTTGTCAGCGCCCAGCTGGCGTTTGAGTTCCGCAACCGTTACTTCGATATACTGATCTGGTGTCCAGTCCTGACGACAGCCGCAGATGTGCACCACGAAGTTTCGCAGCAGGTTCTTCCCTTCAAGTGAGTGTGTCACCTCGGGATGAAATTGGATACCATAGGTCTGGGTGCCCTTTACATGGTAGGCGGCCACACGTACCGAGGCCGTGCTGGCGATTACCTCAAGTTCTCCAGGCACCGAAGAGATGGTATCTGCGTGTGACATCCAGACCTGTGAATCCAGGGATATTTCCTTGAGCAATGGATTGTGGTGGTCTACCTGATTGAGCCTGGCCCTGCCATATTCCCGGATTTTTGATGGTGTCACATTGCCACCTTTGAGTTGCGCTATGAGCTGAGCTCCATAGCAAACGCCCAGAACCGGGAGATGTCCAAATTGGCCAAGGTCCACTGAGGGTGCTCCCTCATCGCGCACTGAACAAGGGCTGCCGGAAAGAATAATCCCTTTCGTCTCTTCCGTAAGCGTTGGGATTTTATTGTAAGGGTGGATTTCACAATAGACGTTGAGTTCACGGACTCTTCTTGCGATCAGTTGGGTGTACTGAGAACCAAAGTCTAGGATAAGAATATGCTGGGCCATGGGTACAAAATTAGTGGGTTCAGCGGTACTTCAATCAAGTTTAGAATGCAGATAAAACAAGAACGGCCCTCATTAGAAGGCCGTTCTCATGTAATCGAAAAAACAAGTTATCAGCGTTGATCGGCGCGCTTTTCAAGTGCGGCATACAGAATTTTCCGGGCGTTAGCCTTGCGAAGTTCAGTTTCCACATCCGCGATGATCCCGCGCTTAGCGTCACTGTCAACCTTAAGAGAAACAGTGAGTTGATCGCGTTCTACTTCCTGGAGCGCATCCTTCTTCTTATTGACCCACAGGATCAAATCCTTAGGAATCAGAAACACGTCGTCGGCCTGGATTTTGGGTTCAGTTCCGTCTTCCTTCTTTTTAGGTTCACCAATATAGAGGTCGGCTACCAGCGACTTGCGTTGGAGCTTTCTCATCTGAGTTGCGTCCGGAATACGCTGCATCACGTCGATAGAGGTTTTCCTAAGCTCAGTGGTCACCATGAAGAAAAACAGGAGCATG
>JAIBBB010000170.1 GCA_019694905.1 Cyclobacteriaceae bacterium | reverse complement strand
TCGCCGGCCGCAAGCCCATCGACCTCTCTGCTCCAAGTAGCTGACCTCGACCAGTAACTGCGGTATGCTGGATATGCTCAAAGGGGAGGATCTCAGACAGGTCCGGCCTCCCCTGACAATGCGAGGATTTCAGATGCGACGTATCCTGCCCTACGTGGTGCTGGGCTACATCTTGGAAAAAATTACCAAAGCGACGTATCAGGAAAACCTTCAGCGCCGGATCACTTCTAAAATAGGTCTTGCCAATACGTATGTTGGCGGGAAGACCGACCCCGGGAAGAATGAAAGCTATTCCTATCACTTTTCCACCCAATGGGAACAAGGCCCTGAAACTGACCTGAGCATTCCGGCCGGCGCCGGGGCCATCGTTTCCACGCCGACAGATCTTGTCAAGTTCATCGAAGCGCTGTTCGCGCTGAAATTGATTTCCGATGGCAGCCTCACGCAAATGAAAACGCTCACCGACGGCTATGGGATGGGCATGTTTCCTACTCCGTTCTACGACAAGATGGCGTATGGTCACAATGGGGGCATCGACGGGTTCGTCTCCATCCTGGAGTACTTCCCTGAGGACAGTCTGGCCATTGCCTATTGCACCAACGGTCACGTCTACCCGTACAACAATATCCTGATCGGCGTGTCGAGTATCTACTTCAACAAGCCGTATGCTGTTCCCACGTTCCGTACAATCGCGCTAAAGAGCGAAGACCTCGACAAGTACCTGGGTGTGTATGCCAGCACATTGATTCCGTTGAAGATCACGATCACCAAAGACGGCACGACGCTGATCTCGCAGGCGACTGACCAGTCGGCCATCCCGCTGGAGGCGACCGACCAGCACACGTTCACCTTCGACCCTGCCGGCATCGTCATGGAGTTCAATCCCGATAAGAAAGAACTGACGCTGAAACAGGGCGGAGAGACGGTTGTGTTCACGAAGGAGAACTGACTTCAAGCGCCAGTCGGCTTGCCCGCCTTTCAGGCCTTTGCATAAAGCACGAAATGGACGAGCTCATTTTTGAGCCTGCGAAGTTGTTCATGACAGTGTGCCACAAGCAGACTAATATTCAGCATCCACGCTGCATTTACCCGGCTGAGCCTTATTCCTGCGGAAAAGACAAGTTCCCATGATTGAAATTCCTATCTTGGAAAGGTCCGCCCGACCCAGGCTTTACAATATTCTCAGACCTCGATCAATTGATGCCCGCAACTGAAAGCGCGGCAAATGCTTGTGGGAACACAAGTAGTGTGACGTGCAGGCAATCTGCCAAAGGACATTGCATGAAGAAGATTTGCCAAACAGGTAAAGCCCGTTAGTATACACTTAAAACTCTACAGCTATGAACAGAAAGGATTTCATCAAAACCACCGCCATCGTCGGCGGCGCAACCTTGCTCCCAGCGAACAGCGCATTCTCACAAAGTCTGCACGAAAGCGGAATGGACAAACTGGTTAACCAGGATGGAAACTTTGTGCTGCAGCCGTTGCCCTACGCCGAGAACTTTCTTGAACCCGGCATGGATCAGGAGACTCTCCATCTGCACTATAACTTTCACCATGGTGACGCGGTGAAGGCAGCCAACAAGGATTTGCAGTTGGTGAAGAAAGCTTTGGACAACAACGATCTGGAAACGGTGGACTATTGGACAAGGAAACTTTCTTACCATCTTTCCTCACACATACTTCATACGATCTTCTGGACCAATCTCACCAACAAAAAAACTGACCCTGGCGGCGACCTCCTGAAGCAGATTGAAAAGGACTTCGGGAGCTTTGACAAACTGAAACTCCTGATTGCAAAGACATCAAAAGGGGTTGATGGAAACGGATGGGGCATTTTGGGGTACCATCCCTACACACAAAAGTTGACCATTCTTCAATGTGAGAATCACGAAAAGCTCACACAATGGGGTGTTATCCCGATTCTGGTAATTGATGTGTGGGAACACTCTTATTATCTGAAGTACCGGAACCGCAGAGCTGAGTTTGTAGACAATCTATTCCCGATTCTGAACTGGGACAATGTGGCGGAACGCTTCAACCTGGCAGTGAAGATTTAGCTGAGCCCTGGCGGAACCCCCGCAATACTGTCTGTCGAACCCTGGCAACCCGGGAGTCGTCCGCTGCGGCCTTTGCGCGGAACAGATTCCGAATGCATTCCACAAAGGGCGCAAGAAAAACAGCGTAAGACGCGAAGCTACATCGCTAACCCAAAGCCTTTACCACCTACCTACCAGTTCTGAACCAAACCTCTGCGCCCTTTGCCCTTCCTCTGCGGTCTTTGCGTGAACCACATTGTAAATCCATTCCACGCAAAGGTCGCAAAGAAGAACAGCTAAGGACGCCAAGCAAATGCAAAGCATATGAAGCTACCCGACGCGAACAGTTCTGACCCAACCTCTGCGCCCTTTGCCCTTCCTCTGCGGTCTTTGCGTGAACCACATTGTAAATCCATTCCACGCAAAGGTCGCAAAGAAAAACAGCCAAGGACGCAAAGCAAATGCAAAGCATATGAAGCTACCTGACGTGAACCAGTTCTGAATCCAACCTCTGCGCCCTTTGCCCTCCTTTGCGGTCTTTGCGTGGACCTGCACTCACAAAGTCAATCAGTCAGCTCCACTCTGTAACTAATTCCGCTATATTACCTGCTGCACCCCGATCACATAAAATGATAAGATACACCGGACTGCTCCTGATGCTCGTTCTTAGCGCTGGCTGCAAAGGTCCCGTCAGAGATGAGTCGCCAAAAGACCATCCCAAACTCATCAAGACCATTGGCTCACCCGGCTACGGCAACTTGCACTGCAGCCTGCAGGACAAGTCCGGCAATCTTTGGTTCGGGACGACCGAAAACGGGCTGTACAAGTATGACGGCAAATCGTTTACCCGGTTCCTGATCGCCGACGGACTCAACAGCAACAACGTTGCCTCATTGCTGGAAGATCAGGAAGGCCAGATCTGGATAGGCACCGAAGCGGGGCTTTGCATCTATAATGGCAAATCGTTTACCAGCATCCCGATTCCTGTGCCCGCAGACCTGCCGCCCAACAAGAATCCCTATTTCCGCAATTCACATCGGGTAAACCACATCATGCAGGCAAAAGACAAAAAGCTCTGGTTCGTCACCATAGACGGCGTCTACGTGCACGACCCAACCCAGAAACACGGAGCCGGGAAAACAGACTTTAAGTATTTTCCGATCGATGAGGCCCCGAACGGCATTTTGACAACCAACGACAAAGCGGAAAGCATCTTCGAAGACAGGTCCGGCAACATCTGGTTCGGTGGCCGCACCAATGCAGGAGTGTTTCGCTACGATGGAAAATCCATCACCCGCATCGGGCTGAAGGTATTGTTTCAGAATGGTCCGAAGCCGAAACCCCATGAATGGGGCTGGCCTCAAGTACAAGACAAAGACGGGAACATCTGGTTCATCAATTGGGGTGGGGCCTACCGGTATGATGGAAAGTCCGTCACAGCCTTTACAAGAAAAGATGGCTTACCGGGCATCGTCACCCGAATCATTGAAGACAAACAGGGCAACCTCTGGTTCGGTGGTGATGGGCTCACCCGCTACGACGGGAAGAAGTTCACCGTATTTACAGCAAAGCATGGCCTGCCCAGTCCATGGGTTTGGTCCATTCTGGAAGATACCGATGGAAAACTCTGGATAGGGACCAGAGAAACGGGCCTCTTTCTTTTTGATGGAAGTACCTTCACCGCCTATTCCGAATACAGTAAGCAAAGTGATCATGGACAGAAATAATCCAAGTTTGCTTCTCTATTACATCGCAACCTCATTTGGCTACCACCGAATGACCAACGCACTGATATGCAACGAAGAACCTTCATCAAAAAATCCACTATGACACTTTACGTAGAACCGAAATTCCAAATGCATTCCACGCAAAGTGCGCAAAGAAAGCAGCCTAAAACTCAAAGCATACATCGCTAACACCCGCCTACCGGTTCTGAACCCAACCTCAGCGCCCTTTGCCCTTCCTCTGCGGTCTTTGCGTGGACCTGCATTCAAACATGGCTCAGCAGTTACTCGGAAACCGCAGTTAGTAAACAGCCGGCAGTAATTGACGATTGCTTATTTTTGTTTCAGGTCCGTTCAAAGTCTCAGGTTTATGATCAATGTATTCAGGGCACTCCGGTCAGGATTTCTTAACAAAGGGCAGTTGCGCAAATACCTTCTTTATGCGTTGGGTGAGATTACCCTGGTGATCATTGGCATCCTTGTCGCGATACAAGTGGACAACTGGAATAACCGCCGAAAGGAAACCAATCAGCTTCACGCGAACCTCGACCAGATCTATACCGTGTTTGACCGTGACCTTGACAGACTGATTTCGCTGCACAGCGGCTACCAGGAACAACTGCAAATGATCGACACGATCCGGCTACACCCCAGATCAATCAAACGCGAGGTGCTGCCATTCATGCTGTACTATGTGGACCTCGGCTACGAATCACTCTCAACGGAAGCGAGCAACCTGGCGCAGAAGTTGAATCTGGATCCGGAAGATCTCAGACAGCGAAACCTCGCCAAGGCAATTTCCGAGTATGAAAGGAATTTTCAGGTGACAACCTACTTCAACGAAAAATATGTCACCGCCTTGCTTGAGCAACAGCAGTTATCCCAACCCAGTCTCATTTTCCACCTGTCAGAACAGAATAATTTCAAGGAGGTTGATTTGAACTTCTTCGACGATGACGAGATTGCAACCGCCTGGAAAATGCTCGAAAGTCCGCTGATGCAGCGGGCCCTCAGGTCAGCCCGCAATGAAAAGGAAAGAAACATCAAAATTTTGTCCTTTAATATCAACATCATCAAAGCGAAGAAAGCGGCGATCGCGGAATACTACCCGGACGTGGTCTTGCTTTACCGGAATATCGGCATAACCGGCGATGGCCTGGAGCTCAACAGCTGGGACAAGGATGTTGATTTGCAGCCCCGGGATAAGTCGCACACCATCTGGGAAGCCGATGTGAAGCTGCGCGGGGGACTCGTGAAGTTCAGAGAGGGCGATGACTGGACCCTCAATTGGGGCGGAACCGTGTTTCCGGAAGGAAACGCTGTATTTTATGGTAGCAATATTCCGGTGAAGGCTGGTCAATACCATGTCGTATTTGATCTCAATGAAAGGGTCTATAGTTTTAAGGAGATCGCCCAAGGCAACTGACAGGGTGAACTACGGGGCGCCTTCGTCTGTGGTCATAGGTTGGAACAAATTCCAAATACATTCCACGCAAAGGTCGCAAAGAAGAACGGCTAAGGACGCAAAGCAATTCATCGCTACCCAAAGCCTTTACCAATAGCCCACTGGTTCTGAACCCAACCTCTGCGCCCTTTGCCCTCCTTCGCGGTCTTTGCGTGAACCACATTGCAAATCCACCAAATGTACCTGCTCACCAAAGAATAGGACCCGCCCCAGTCGCTCGCAACAGAATCCTTCAAAATCCGTATATTCAATTTATGATAGAAGGACTCATCAGAGGCGTGAAAGCCATGCTCAAAGGCGAACTGATACTCTGGACCATTCTGCTGGTTCTTTCCGGAGTGATTTATCTGATCACGAACCTTCTGTAGTTCGCCATCACAGGCCATTCAGGATCTGAGCTGCCTGGTCTTCTTTCAGGTAAAAAGAACCACCCGAACACTTGTCCAATGACGCTGACACATTGGACGACAAATTCCTGGGACTTGCAGGAGCCTATTTATTCGGACTATGGTGCCGTAATGAATTGATATAAAGTTTTATCTTCATTCATCGCTTTCGTTTCATGGGACAGGACCCGGCTTAGGAAAGACACCATTGCAGAAACACGAACGTTGGCGGTTATGACATGAACAACCTTAAGACTAACCACTTTCAATTGGACGATTCGTCACTGGAAATCCTAAGTGCTAACGGACAACCAAGACGACTAAACTATGGGGACATTGACCTGATACAAATTCGCAAGGACAGCAAATTCGACTTCAAAAAGTTCTCGATTATCTATTGGACAACCTGGCTGACAATATCCCAAGCCTTCCTGATTTTAATAATGGGGATGGAATTCATTATTGAAATAATTGGAAACTTTAGATTTTGGGGATTTATTTTGGCCCTCGGGCTTTTAGCCTGGAGACCATTTTTTTCGATGTTACCCAACCTGACGTTCATGAATGTACATTCAAAGAGTCAAGTATATAAAATACTAATCGAGGATATCGTACACGACGATAGGATACACAAGCTAATTGAAAAGTTGAGAGAAAAACTGCACGACAATAAAATAAGAATAAAAGATAAAATTTGAACTCATATCACTACCGCCAGATTTTGTGTTTATGCTAGCTGGCGGTGTCTTGCTAAATCAAGACTTCTTCCGGAATTGAAATGATTGTTCTACTGATTCTTTTGGGGCTCTCCACAATTGTCACGTGGATATGGATGATTTCCATTTTGCGCAAGGTCGGATATGAGGAAACCAAGACAATCAACGACCACAGATATCTCTTGCGCAGCATTCCAGCGATGGTTGCCTTGATTATTACAGAGCAGAGCCGAAGGCTCAGGATTAAATATCTGACCATTCTCCTTGTGGCCATCTGTAGTGTCCTGGGACTGTTGGCAACATTGCTCCTCGCAATTCCAGCCCGACCTTAGTCATTGTACGCGGGCCTACCCAACCTGAAATTCCCTAACAGAAACCCGGACTTGCACTCTTCCACGATAAAAAATACCCTGCTATCGATACAATTCCTTACTTTGAACTTCAACGTGACTCCATGCCCCTTCAAAGACTAAGTCCCATCCTTTGGACCAAGGACCTGCAAGCGACCGTCTCGTTCTACGAGACCGTGTTGGGATTTAAGGGACATCGCAATTTTCCCAACTTCGCGACGCTGACCAGAGAGTCCGTGGAGATCATGTTCATCGTCCCCCAGGACGAACCAGAAGAATGCAAAGACCCGAACGACAAGCAAGAGTTCTTTCCACGGCCCCATCTAACCGGGAGCATCTTTATCACCACCGACGATGTGGACCACCTTTGGGAAGCGGTGAAAGATCAGGCCACCATCAAATCGCCCCTTGAGGACAGGACCTACGGGATGCGCGACTTTTCCATCCTTGACAACAACGGCTATGAACTTGTTTTTGCACAAGACATCAGTTAAGAAGGTGATTTAAAAGAGCACACACTCAGCCACCGAGATGATGATCGACCTTTCCACCCCCTGGGACATTCACAACAACGACACGAAGGTGGTATCACCCGACGGGCGCTACAGGTTGGTGTATTCCGACCTCACCGAAATCGCCATGGGCGCGCCGCTGAGCGGCGTGTGTGCGCTGGAAACGCCCGACCACGCCAGCACAAAGATACACGACAGGTGCGGCGGGCCGCCGGTTTGGGAGGCCGGCAGCTTGTTGGTGGCAATACCCATCTGGTCGAAAGACTTTGGCAGCGGACAAAAGCTGGGCATAGTCGACCTCGTTAAGAAAGAGTTGACAATCTATTCAAGACCTTTCAGGGTGCTCGATCTGCGGGAATTTCGCGGCAACATCGTCAGCGGTTTTGACAGTCCCATACACAGAACCACCATCGTCACCTTCGACATGCAGAAAGAGTACGTGAGAAAAGTAGTGAAGTTAAAATTGCCATAGCCCTTTCGGAAACCTCCCCATTCATAGTGAACCACCCCTCACATGCACTACCCTTGACGCCAGCGTGGGGAATTCCTTATCTTGACACTACAGCAGCCAGGAAGTAACAAATTATCGAATGAACACGAGAGAACCAGTGAGTAAACTATTCAACGCGGACGGTTCGTTCCGCGTGAAGCGGATAGGGTTGAACCACTTCGCGCTTTCGGAAATTTACCATACGTTGGTAACGCAATCGTGGACGAGGTTCTTCTTCGTGGTCTCACTGACGTATGTATTGATTGCGCTGCTGTTTACCACGGCCTATTGGGTCGTTGATCCCCGGAATATGGTAGGCCTTATTGGCGAGAACAAAGCAGTAACATTCTTCGAGCTCTTTCTCTACAGCGCACAAACCTTGTCCACCGTGGGAAGCGCCGGCGTGGCACCGGTGGGCATCCCGAACAATCTGATTGCGACGGCGGAATCCATGACGGCCCTCTTGTGCATGGCTGTGATTACCGGTTTACTGTATGTGCGATTCTCCAGGCCCGGTGCAAACATTGTGTACAGCAAAAACCTGTTGGTCTCGCCCTATAAACAAGGCGAGGCATTGATGATCCGTATTGCCAATGCGAAGAAAAATGAACTGGATGAAGTGGCGGCCGTGGTCACACTGATCCGGTACGACCCTAAGACCAGGAAGAGAATTTTCAATGAACTGACGTTGGAGAGAGACAAAATTCCGTTCATCCCGCTTTCCTGGACCATTGTTCATCCCATTGACCCGGAGAGCCCGTTCAGGCATATCGGGCTGGACGAAGAGAAGGACGAGTGGGCGATTTATGTGCGCACCAGCGGGATCGACAGCATCACCGGGCAACCCGTCTTCTCCGGTCACGCGTACACCAGCAAGGATCTGGTCAGAAATGCCCGGTTCCGCGCCTTTCATGAACTGAACGAGCGGGAGGAAACACTGATTTACCTGGCCAGGATTAATGACTACGAGGAGTTGACGCCGGTTCAAAAAGCATAAGACAGTTTCTCCCAAACCGACAGACCTGTGTCAGATAAACGAAATGAAATTGCGATGATCCGGGGCATTGCGGCAGGACTTATTGCATACGCCATTGCCGGCAAACTAGGGCTGTATCTCCTCCAGTT
>JAIBBB010000169.1 GCA_019694905.1 Cyclobacteriaceae bacterium | reverse complement strand
TCACCCGGTTGAGCACATCACCTTCCACGAGCTTGTTCTCGCGCATGTGCTGCTGGTACGACACTGACTGCGGACCGAGGATGCGGTCGGTGTACTGCGTGCCCTTCAACCCTTGCGCGATGGATTTCTGCATGACAAGCACGATAGCGCGCATTTTTTCAAAGACTTCTTCGCGCGTGATGCCGCCGCGCATGCTTTCATATTCGCATGCCAGCTCCCACAGCGCCACGTTTCGGCCTGCGCTATGCGCGAGCATCTCTTCGCAGGTGATGAACGGCACCTTGAGGTCCTTGCGCGCCTGCACAGGCAACACCGGATGCAGTTTGCGGACAAACCGCACATCATCCATGCGCGTGAGTTCTTCGCAAAGTGTTTCCGGCACGAACTGGCGAGCCTTGATTTCAATAAACGTATCGGCACCCGTGCGTACCGCTATATCATCGGCATCGAATGAGCGCTGCAAAAATTCCAGCACCCGGTCCGCCTTCTTCACATACACCAGCGTTTGAAAATAGTCGCCGGCCATGGAAACTGCCGCGCCGTCGATCTCGAGCACTTCAATCATGCCGCCGCCCGTCGAGATGGCCGTGAGTGTATGGCGATGGGTGTCGTTGGCAAGTGTGATCTTATACGTATTGGGATGCGTCGCGCCAATGGGGCGAATCACGATGTCGATGTGGATGCCGGCAGCCTCAACTGCATTGATGTAGTCCGGAAGCCGTTCTTCATGCGGTTCCCAGCCAAGAAACCCGCCGAACAGTCCCATGTCCGAGCCCTGCCCCTTGTGTGTGGTGGCCAGCGACCCATTGGGATCAAATTCCACCAGCACCTTGCGGATGTGTCCATCCATCAGGTCGCGGCAAAGTCTGCCGATGCGCAGCGACGCAGCGCAATGTGAACTGGACGGCCCGCGCATGACCGGACCTATTACATCATTGAAAATACTCGGGTAGTGCGACATGCTTTCGGGAGTTGATTAAAGTTGCCGGAATATTATGGCAATTACAAGCCCCACTCACCCCATCACCATTCACCTTCTACCTACCTACTCACTCATTTACCTGTTTACTCACTTTACTCACTCACTTACTTACTCACTCACTCACTTACTTACTCACTTACCCACCTCACTCACCTCACACACCCACGCCGTCTTCCCCGGCACCACCAACCCGTCTTTCGTGGGAATCAACTCTCCGGTGATCACATTGCGCAGCGTGGCATCTTTGTTTAAGATCTCGCTGAAGCGACTCAGATCTACAGTGACCGGCGTCGCGTTGCGGTTCATCACCACCATCACTTTCTGCTTGTCGTTGTAGCGGAAGTACACGTAAGTCTCGCCAAACGGCGCAAAATGCTTCGTGGATCCCGTGGCGATCACGGGATTGGACTTGCGCCAGTTCAACAAAGTCTTCATGTATTGTTGCATGTCGGCCTGTGTCGATGTCAGACCGGTACCGGTGAGTGCGTTGACGGCATCACCCTTCCAGCCGCCGGGGAAATCGCTGCGGATCAATCCATCGTTCTTGTGGTGCGGTGTATTGTCCATCAGCACCTCCGTGCCGTAGAAGACCTGAGGGATGCCGCGGATCGTTAGCAGAAACGTCAGCGCCATTTTGGTCAGTGCTACGTCCTGCCCGAGTTGCATGTGGATCCTGTCCATGTCGTGGTTGTCGGCCATCACCATGATGTTGCGCGGGTCGGCGTAAACAAAGTCGTTGGCCATCGCCTCGTAGATTTTTGTCATACCGCGCGCGAAGTTCGGATCTGGATCTTCTTTCAATGCTCGCACGACCGCCTCCTGCAGTGGGAAGTCCATGACACTCTTCAGGCAACTCTCGTAGCCATCGCGCCGGTCCTTGCCCTGCTGCCAGTATGAAGTGATCAGGGGATTCAGGCTCCACTCCTCGCCCACGATGTTCATGTTCGGGTATTCCTGCATGACGGCGCAGGTCCATTGGCGCAGGAAGTCTTTGTCGGAGTAGCCATAAGTATCTTCCCGGATGCCACCCAACTGCAGCGTTTCAATCATCCAGAGGGTATGCTGGGTGAGATAGGTTGCCACAAACGGATTGTGGCCATTCATGTCGGCCATGTGTTTGTCGAACCAGCCCTGCGTCATGCGCACGCGGTCGTATTCGGCGGCATACGGGTCAGAGTGGACGGTGCGGCGGTGGTTGGTGGGCATATAGCTCTCATGCTGGTTGATCCAGTCTTTGAACGGCAGGTCATTCATCCACCAGTAGCCGGTGCCGATGTGGTTGAGCACTTCGTCATAGATGAGTTTGATGCCACGCTGACGCGCCTTGGTGGCCAGTTCCTTGTAGTCCTCCATGGTGCCAAAGCGGGGATCGACCTTGTAGTGGTTGGTGATGGCATAGCCGTGGTAGGAATAGGCGGGCATGTCGTTTTCCATCAGCGGTGTTGGCCAGAGCGCGGTGAAGCCCATGTCGGCGATATAGTCGAGGCTGTTGATGATACCGCGCAGGTCGCCGCCATGGCGGGAGGCGTCGGAGCTGCGGTCGATGGACGGTTGCCTGGTGCCTGCTATCACATCGTTGGCGGGGTCGCCATTGGCGAAGCGGTCGGGCACCAGAAGGTAGATGACGTCTTTGGAATTGAAGCCAGTCAATTGGCTTCCGTCCTGCGCGCGCGGCTGTAGTGTGTAAGGCAACTTATATGCGACCTTGTTTCCCTTCCGGAACTGGATTTCAAAGGTCCCCGGCCGGGTGTCGGCTGCGATCTCCAGGTCGAGGAAAAGGTAGTTGACACTCTCGGCCTTGTTCGCCTTGCGGATGGTTACACCCGGGTATTGAATCACAGGAATCATGTCCCCTACTTGTTTACCGTGTATCAGCAGTTGCACATTGGGGTTCTTCATACCGACCCACCAGTTGGGGGGCTCGACATGGGTGATTTGTGCGTGAGTGGTTAGTGAAAGAAAACTTAAGCAGATTGCAAAGTAGTATCTCATGTGAATTTGAAAGGGATGAATTTACAGAACTTCAGGGACACTGGAAATCAAGGGACATTGAACATCGACAGCGGCTTGAATAAGTATCCACTCGAAGACAGATGTTCCAGTACGGTCGTGCAAATCTGGTGCTCATTTGAATAGGAATGGGTCAAAAGCATTTGATACGGATTCCTAAGTGAATGGATAATATATACAGGAAGATGCTGTCCTTGTTCAAATGATACCTGTGCGTCTCATGTCATCAATTGTCCATCTTCCCAAAAACTGTATATTGAGTCACAATTGAGCGCTCTGGTAGCAACTCATTAGGCCGGGCCTCAACATTGGAGAGCTCAACGAATGAAACATTCGCACTGATCAACGGCCAAACTCAATAGTTGATCTCCACCACCTTCTTCCCTTGTAACTTTTGCATGGGTCGAGGAACAATTTGCAGCACTTCCTCCCTCAGTGTCCGGATCTGCCGCGCCTTGATGTGGTCGCGGTGTGTGACGAGACTTACCTCCCGCGCCGGCCGCGGCTCTTTCAACTGCTTCACGAGCTTCCACTGCGGCCGCGTAAACTCCATCACCGCCAACTCGGGCAGGATGGTGATGCCATCGCTTTTGTCCACCATTCGTTTGAGTGTCTCGATGTTGCCGGTTTCATATTTAAAATGAAAATCAGAACTCTTTCGCAATTCGCACAGGTTCAGAATCTGTGACCGGAAGCAGTGGCCCTCTTCCAGCAACCACAGCTGGTTGGGATCAATGTCGCTGGCCAGCACGTACTTTTTGTCGTACAGCGCATTTTTCCTGGAGACATAGACGAAGAGCTCTTCATAAAAAAGCACGTCTTCGCGTATCGACGAATCCTTCAATGGAGTCACCACCAGTCCGCAGTCCAGTTCGTTGCGCTTAAGGCCACCAACCACCTCTTCCGTAATGGTTTCCTTGATGATGAGATCGAGCTGCGGGTATTTCGAGCGCATATGCCGGAACAACGGCGGCAACAGGTACGGTGCCAGCGTTGGGATAATGCCTATACGAAGCTCACCCTTGAGGCTGTCCTTCTGGTCGTCGATGAGCTGCTGAATCATCCCGGACTCGTGCAACACCCGCCGCGCCTGGGCAATGATGCTCACGCCGATCTCGGTGGGAATGACCGGTTGCTTGGTGCGGTCGAAGATCTTCACGCCCAGTTCTTCCTCGAGTTTCTGGACCTGCATGCTCAGCGTTGGCTGGGTCACGAAGCATTTTTCTGCCGCCACTACAAAATGCCGGCAGGTGTCGAGGGCGACGATGTATTGTAGCTGTGTGAGCGTCATAGATGTCTGAGGAATTGGTTTTCAAATATAGATCAAGTCGATATCAATATAAATACAATCAATTTGATTGATAGCCTCAACTGACGTAATCTTGACTAATGGGTGTACCGCATGGTCGCCCGGCTACTTTTTATCAACCATTTACCACACGAACTGCACATGGATCCACACGCACACTCATCCACCAACGGCGCCGCCAAATGTCCCTTTCACCACACCGCCGGCAGCGGCACTTCCAACCGGGATTGGTGGCCCAACCAGTTGAAGCTCAATATCCTGCGCCAGAACCCGGCACAGTCCAACCCCATGGAAGAGTCCTTCAACTACGCCGAGGAGTTCAAGTCACTGGACCTCAAAGCCGTCAAAAAAGACCTCTATGAACTGATGACAACGTCCCAAAGCTGGTGGCCGGCTGACTACGGGCACTATGGGCCGTTCTTCATTCGCATGGCCTGGCACAGTGCGGGCACGTACCGGATCGCCGACGGCCGCGGTGGAGCCGGTAACGGCACGCAGCGATTTGCGCCGCTCAACAGCTGGCCCGACAACGCCAACCTCGACAAAGCACGGCTCCTGTTGTGGCCGGTGAAACAAAAATATGGTCGCAAGCTATCCTGGGCCGACCTGATGATCCTTGCCGGCAACTGCGCCCTGGAGTCCATGGGCTTCAAGACCTTTGGCTTTGGCGGTGGCCGCGCCGACGTATGGCATCCGGAAGAAGACATCTACTGGGGCGCAGAAACACAGTGGCTTGGCGACAAGCGCTACAGCGGTGACCGCAACCTGGAGAATCCTCTGGCCGCGGTGCAGATGGGTCTGATCTATGTGAATCCCGAAGGTCCCAACGGCAAACCCGATCCCATCGCAGCTGCCCGCGACATACGCGAAACGTTCGCCCGGATGGCGATGAACGACGAAGAAACCGTAGCACTTATTGCCGGTGGTCACACCTTCGGAAAAACGCACGGTGCCGCAGATCCTGGCAAATATGTGAGTCGTGAGCCTGCAGCTGCTACCATCGAGGAACAAAGTCTCGGCTGGCGCAACAGCTACGGCAGCGGCAACGCAGGTGACACCATCACCAGCGGCCTGGAAGGTGCGTGGACCACTACTCCTACCCGCTGGAGCAACAACTTCTTTGAAAACCTTTTCGGCTTCGAGTGGGAACTGACGAAGAGTCCGGCCGGCGCCCAGCAATGGAAGCCCAAAGGCGGCGCCGGTGCCAACACGGTACCCGACGCACACAGCAATACAAAGAAACACGCGCCGACGATGCTCACCACCGACCTCGCGTTGCGGTTTGACCCGGCGTACGAAAAGATCTCACGGCACTTCCTCGCCCATCCCGACGCTTTCGCCGACGCCTTTGCCCGCGCCTGGTTCAAGCTCACCCACCGCGACATGGGTCCGCGCGCCCGTTACCTGGGCCCTGAAGTTCCCGCAGAAGAACTCGTGTGGCAGGATCCTATCCCCGCAGCCACCCAGCCGCTCATCAACGACAAAGACATCGCTGCTTTGAAAGCGAAAATCCTGGCGTCAGGTCTTACTGTATCTGAACTTGTTGGTACCGCCTGGGCTTCCGCATCAACCTTCCGTGGCACCGACAAGCGCGGTGGCGCCAACGGTGCGCGCATCCGACTCGCTCCGCAGAAGGATTGGAAAGTGAACAATCCGGCCCAACTGGCAAAGGTGCTCAAGACATTGGAAGGTATTCAACAGACCTTCAATGGAAGTTCAACTGCCAAAGTCTCCCTCGCGGACCTCATTGTGATCGCAGGCGGTGCAGCCGTCGAAAAAGCAGCACTGGACGGTGGCCAAACAATCACTGTACCTTTCCGTCCGGGGCGTACCGATGCGAGCCAGGCACAGACAGATGTAGAGAGCTTTGCTGTGCTTGAACCTGTAGCCGACGCATTCCGCAATTATGCTTCAGCGGACCTCGCCGTGCCTACCGAAGAAATGCTCATCGACAAGGCCCATCTGCTGACGCTCACTGCCCCTGAAATGACCGTGCTGCTGGGCGGTCTTCGCACACTGAACATCAACTTCGATGGCTCCAAGCACGGTGTATTCACGAAGAAGCCCGGTACGCTCAGCAACGACTATTTCCTCAACCTGCTCGACCTGGGCACTACATGGAAAGCTACCTCAGATGCGCAGCAGCAATTTGAGGGCTGCGACCGCGCCACAGGTGCTGTGAAGTGGACAGGTACCCGCGTGGACCTGATCTTTGGATCCAACTCCGAACTGCGCGCGCTGGCAGAAGTGTATGGCTGCGCCGACAGCAAACTAAAATTCGTGAAGGATTTTGTGGCTGCGTGGACCAAAGTGATGGAACTCGATCGCTTTGATTTGAAATAGACTTAGCAGTTCCAAATACAAAAAACCCCGGATGTCACTTTCGGGGTTTTTTGTTTGCAGCGATTGGCAATTGTACTGAACGGGTGTAATCGTATAATATGCTGTTGGCCTCCCGGCATCATTCACACTTCAATGCATCGACCGGGTTGGCTGTCATGGCCCTCAAGATCCGGAAACCCACGGTAACCAGGACGGAACAAAAAACCGCAACCATGGCTACCAGAAACACTTCCCAACCCGGATAGACTCTGAAGGCCACACTGCGCAAAATAAGGTTCAGCAAAGCGTGCGATAAAGGCCACGCCAGTATAAATGCCAGTCCCACGCTCACCACAAATTCTCTGGACAGAAGCCATAACAACCAGTAGGCCGGAATGCCCATCACCTTTCGGATACCTATCTCCTTCACACGGGCCTGAAGTGAAAATGCGACGAGTCCCCAGAGTCCAAGGCAGGAGATCAGAATTGCAATCCATCCAAACAAGCCAAACAACTGCACCAACTTATCACCGACCGCATAGAACTTGTGAACTTCGGCGTCGAGAAATCTGGGTTCGAATACGTCATCAGGATAGAACTGAGCCCATGATCTCCCCATTTGCTTGATGGTGGCAAGCTGATCGGTACCCGCTTCTAACTTCACGCTGACCAGTTTGTACAAGCCGGGCTCCTGTGCAATCAGGGTGGGTGAAATTTCATAGTTCAACGGCTCGGAATTGAAGTCGGCCACCACACCAACAATTCGGGCCTGGCCGCCCCACCAAAACTGCGCCCCCACTGCTTCCGCAGGTGTGCCCAGTTGAAGGGCTTGCAATAGTTTTTCGTTGACTACCACTGTTTGAATAGTCTGTTCAGTTCGAATTGAATCAGGGACAAAATCCTCAGGCGCGAGCCAACGACCGGTTAGTAATTTCAGTTTATAAAGGGTAAAGAACCGATCATCGGCGTGAATAGCACAGACTGAATGGCGGACGTCATTGGTAGCGTCCGTACTGATGCTGTTCCACCAATGATCATTGCTGACAGGTACAACCCTTGAAAGGCTGACATCCTTTACACCCGGCAGACGCATCAACGCATCTGCAAACGAAGGTCCCCCTTCCGCATTGGGAATTTCTACTGTGACAATACCATCCTTATCAAACCCCATGTCCTTGCTGTACAGGTAGTTCAATTGATGGCTGAGCCCAAGAACAACGAGAATGAGCAGGGATGATATCAGGAACTGCGCAACCACGAGCGTCCGGCGCAACGAGAAGAATGACCTGGGTGACGAATGAGCTAGCTTTGCCCTCAGTGCGGCGACGGGGTTGAACCGCGATACCATCCATGCCGGATAGAAACCAGCGAGGAACGAAATAGAGAACATGGCAGCAATACCGGACAGGATGACGTCAAGCGAGAAAAGGCCTCTCAGTGAAAGTTCATAGCCGAGCAGTGTAGCCCAACTATCCCGCAGCATGGCAACCAGGAACAAGGCAAGCAAAGTGGAAACAAACACCATGATGAATGCTTCCAGCATGAACTGGAGTATAAGTTGTCCACGTGGCGCACCAATCGCCTTTCTGATACCTACCTCCTTGCCGCGGGCTACAGCCATCGCGGTTGCCAGATTGACAAAATTGACACAAGCGAGGAGCAGCACAATCAAACCTATGGCAGCGAAGAACCACAGCCACATATCATTCATGGCTGCCACCCAGGGTCCGCCGCCAAAGTGTTTTGCATCAAAATGGATTTGCCGAAGTGGCTGGAGTTCGAAAGCACCTTTCACCTTCTCACTCAGCGTCGGGTCGCTGTTGATATTCAACCTGGCAAGATTATCCAATTCTAACTGGACAGCGTTCGCGGGAAATCCTGATTGCAACCGGATGTACACGCTGGTTTGCAGCTTGGCCCATTGAAAACCACCGAAATACCACGTATCTCCATGGTCCATCAATTCATCGTCGTCGGCAAATGACAAAAGAATGGTGGCCGGAAGGCTTGTGTTTGCCGGTGGATCAGCCATCACCGCAGCCACCGTATATTCATACTTCCCCTTTACTTTGATTGTTTTGCCGATGGGATCATCAACGCCGTAAAATTTCCGGGCGGTCGATTGTGACAAGATAGCTGATGTGGCTTCGAAAGTGGTCGTTGCCCATCATCGTGGAGCAACGCGACGTCGAACACTTCAAAGAAAT
>JAIBBB010000168.1 GCA_019694905.1 Cyclobacteriaceae bacterium | reverse complement strand
AGGAGGAGAAATTGATCTCGACACGCCTGAAGACTACAAAACTTTCATCCCATGAAGAAACTTCTGCTCCTCGCAGTATTCGCAGCATGCGCGTCCTGCACCTCCTCTGACAAGCATACCGCCACAAACAAAGCTGCCAACGATACCATCCTGGCCTTCTTGCAAAAGCGCCACGTGCCGGGCATGGCCGTTGCCATTTCTGTTGACGGACAGCTGGTCTTCTCGAAGGGCTATGGCTTAGCAGATGTGGAACAGCAAGTGCCGGTAGATCCGGAGAAGTCCGCCTTCCGAATAGGAAGCATTGCAAAACTTCTCACCGCTATCGGGCTTGGCCAGCTGATGGAACAAAACAAGATTCAGATTGACTCAAGCATCTACTATTACCTACCTGACTTTCCGAGGAAAAAATGGCGACCCACCCTGCGGCAAATTGCCGGGCATCAGGGCGGCATCCGTCACTACAAAGGCAATGAAATGCAGAGCAACGTTCACTACCAAACCGTGACAGAAGGCCTCTCCATCTTCAAGGATGACAGTCTGGAGTACAAACCCGGCACGCAATACAGTTACAGCAGCTACGGATTCAATCTTTTGAGTGCAGCCATTGAAAAATCGGCAGGAACGGACTTTCTCACGTTCATGAATCAGGAAGTGATCCGGAAAATAGGGCTCACTCACACATTTGCCGATGTCAACGACAGCATCATTCCCTACCGCACACGCTTCTATGTGGTGGAGCAACAACAGGTAAAAAATGCTCCATCAGTTGACAACAGCTACAAATGGGCCGGTGGTGGCTTTGTCTCTTCTGCAAATGATCTGATCAAAGTCGGGCACGCACTTTTGAATCATTCCATGCTGTCTGAAAACACACTAAAGATTCTCACAACGGCTCAGCCCCTGCCCGAAGGTGAAGTCTCTCACTACGGAATGGGTTTCTCTGTTGGAAAGGACGACAAGGGCAATGACTTTTTTGGCCACAGCGGCGGATCAGTTGGAGGAACATCGAACTTTGTTATATACCCCCGGCAGAAAATTGTTGTGGTGGTACTCACGAACCGCAGCGGGGCCAATCTGGGTGAAATAGCTGAGCACCTGGCACAGCTTTATATGAAATAGAGCGAGCTAGATGTCCTTGCGGTGATACTCCACCAGCCCGGCAATCGGGCCCTCCATGATATTCTTCACATTGATACCTTTGTCAATTCCTACTTGCCGGAGGATGCTGCTGAAATGAAAAGAAATTGATCCCGTGAAATGCACGCTCAGTTCCTGGTAGTTCGGATAGCGCATCACCGTTTGCTCGTAAAAATCGGCGAAACTATTGTACACCAGATCGTGGCAGTAAGAATCATCCATGTGCTTGCCTACAAAGCGTGTGAAACTTGCGAGGAAGGCACTGGGCTTCTCTTCTTTGTACACCTTTTCAAGAATTTCCTCCCGGCTCCAGGGATACTGCTCATGAAAAGCTGTGGCCAGTGATTCCGGCATCAGCTTTCGTAAATAATCAAAAATGAATTTCTTTCCGATGTAGGTACCTGAACCTTCATCGGCAAGTATCCAGCCGAGGTTGGCCACTACCTCGACAATCTTCTCACCATCATAGAGGCATGAGTTCGACCCTGTGCCCATGATGCAGGCAATGCCGGGCTCGCGGCCGCATAAGGCACGCGCAGCGGCCAACAAATCCCATCCGATCTCTACCTGGGCATCAGGGAAATAGGCGAGAAATGCACCCTTCACGACATCCTGATTCTTCTCAGAAGAAACACCCGCACCATAGAAGAAGACCCGATCAACCCTTTCATCAACCAGGGGGAGCAACACAGACTTCAGACTCTTGTGCAAGTCCGTCACTGGCTGGTAGTAAGGGTTGAATCCGGTGCTGTGTGCCTCTGCTATTCGCCCGTTGGAGCTAAGCAATCTCCAATCAATTTTGGAACCGCCGCTGTCTGCAATGATGATCATGTAAAATGGATGTTGAGCGAATATTGTCAATTATGAATGCAGAATCAATGCCATTGATCATTTCATCAATTCACGGGCAATGACCATATGCTGAATTTCCGAGGTGCCTTCATAGATCTGGGTAATCTTGGCATCTCGCATCAGTCGTTCAACGTGAAATTCCTTCACATATCCATAGCCACCATGGATCTGTACCGCCTCTGTGGTGACTTCCTGTGCGATGGTGGATGCAAAGAGCTTGGCCTGAGCTGCCTCTTTCACAAATGGTAGTTGCTGATCCTTCAATGAGGCTGCCTGCAGGATGAGCAATCTCGCTGCATCTATTTTCGTTGCCATGGCCGCTAGTTTGAACTGTATCGCCTGGTGCTCGGCCAGTAACTTGCCAAACGCCTTCCTCTCCCGTGCATATCTCAACGCGAGTTCAAATGCCCCTGATGCAATGCCCAGCGCTTGTGCAGCAATACCAATCCGCCCGCCATTCAGCACTTGCATAGCGAATGAAAAACCAAATCCATCCTCACCCAGGCGATTGGCTTTGGGAACTTTCACGTCGGTAAACATCAATGAATGGGTATCCGAGCCGCGAATGCCCATCTTGTCTTCCTTTTTGCCCACAACAAACCCGGGCAAATCACGCTCAACTATCAGGCAATTGATACCCTTGTGCTTTTTCTCAGGGTGTGTCTGAGCCATTACCAGATAGATGCCGGCGGTCCCGCCATTGGTAATCCAGTTTTTTGTTCCGTTCAGCAGGTAGTGATCGCCCCTATCCTCAGCCGTTGTCCGCTGGCTGGTTGCGTCCGAGCCCGCCTCAGGCTCCGAAAGACAAAACGCCCCAATGATTTCACCAGCAGCAACCCTCTTGAGATACTTTTCCTTTTGCTCCGCAGTGCCGTACTTCTCCAGCCCCCAGCAAACCAGTGAATTATTGACACTCATCATCACCGATGCCGAGGCGTCTACCTTGGAAATCTCCTCCATGGCCAGCACATAGCTCACTGTATCCATTCCCCCACCATTCCAAACCGGATTCACCATCATGCCAAGGAATCCCAGTTCCCCCATCTGACGGATCAACTCCCGGGGGAATTTTTGCTGTGCATCTCGTTCTATAACACCCGGAAGAAGGATGTTCTGAGCAAAATCACGCGCTGCCTGTCGCACAGCCTGTTGCTCTTCCGATAATTGAAAATTCATATAGGGCGTTTGTTCAAAACTAAAAAGGCCGCATCAAAAATGCAGCCTTTTTAGTTTTAATTTCAATAACCTGTCAATCGCTACGCCGTACGCCCAGGTACATCATCACGTAGTATAACAGCGTTGTTATTGCGCCGATGGCAGCCACTACATAAGTCATGGCAGCCCACTTCAAAGCATCCTTTGCCATGTCATGCTCGGCACGTGTTACAATGCCTCTGGATTCAATCCAGGCCAATGCGCGTCTGCTGGCATCAAACTCCACCGGAAGTGTAACCAGAGAAAACAATGCAAAAACCGCATAGCAAGCGATGATCACCAATAAAGCTGTCTGCATCGAGAAAAGCCCTCGCACGGCAAAAGCTCCAAACATCATGGCCATCAACACAACATTCAGGATGGTGCCGCTCACGTTCTGGATGGGAACCATGGCTGAGCGAAACTCCAGCATGCTGTAAGCATTGGCATGTTGTACCGCGTGACCGCATTCATGGGCGGCTACCGCAGTGGCCGCGGCATTGCGACCATGATATACCGCCTCGCTCAGATTCACAGTCCTGGTGGCGGGATTGTAATGGTCCGTCAATTGACCCTCCACACAGGTCACTTGTACATCGCGAATATTGTTGTCCGCCAGCATGAGCCTGGCGATTTCTGCGCCGGTCAGATCCTTGGTAAGGGGCGTTTGCGAGTACTCATGAAACTTGCTTTTCAGCCGGCTACTCACCATCCAGCCGACCAGCATGAAAAATAGACCTATTAGTAAAGCACCCATAGTTTGTTCCTGTTTTTACGTTCGTTTGATCTTTTCAACAATTTTAGAGGTGGAGTAGCCAGGCACAAAATCAATGGTGCGGACCACACCTCCATGTGCTTTAACAACATCTGCGCCAACGATGTTTTCTGCCAAATAGTCACTTCCTTTTACGAGCACATCGGGCAAAAGTTGACTGATAAGCTCAAATGGCGTGTCCTCATTAAAAAACACCACCATGTCAACAAACTGAAATGATGCCAGCAACCTTGCCCGCGAATCCTGATGCTGGATGGGCCGCTCCGGGCCCTTGAACCGGGACACAGAAGCATCCGAGTTGAGCCCAATGATCAACTTGTCTCCCAATGCACGGGCTTTCTCCAGATAGTCTGCGTGCCCAAAGTGCAACAAATCAAAACAGCCATTAGTGAACACAACCCTGTGCCCGGCCTTCTTCCAGCCGTCGACTACAGACTTCGCCACCGGTAACTCCTTTATTTTGACTGACGCGCTCTCCATTGAATCAGGATGGTTGAAATGATAAAGGAAATCAGGCCGACCGCAATGATAATCAATGTCTGCCATGCGTGAAAAATGAACACAAGGGCCGTCGCAGATGAAAGCTTGACATGATACAGCATGACCAGCGCGGGCGGCACAAGGGTGTGATATGAGCCCGTACCCCCGGGCAGAGGAACTGCCATGGCAATTGACCCGACAGCGAAAATAGTGAGTACCGCACCTACTCCGAGCCCACGGGTCTCAGCAAAGGCCTCCACAACACAATAGCTCATGCTGAAGTACAAAAACCAGATAAGAACCGAGTAGAAGACAAACAACCAGGGGCGTTCCAGCCTCCCAACCGAAAACAAGCCCTCTTTGAATCCGCTCAGGACTTTTTGGAGCTTGTCATTTTTTCTGAATACAAACCAGAGTGCAACAACCAGAACCATTCCTGCAAGGGCCGCGTATGCCCACAGCGGAACATGGAAGGTTGAATTTTCATTCGTGGTGAAAATACCCAGCGAATCAAGAAACAGCTTCAGCTTGTCCCATTCTACGTAAAAAGAAAGCGCCACGAGCAACAACAGACACACAACGTCTATGATGCGCTCAACCACCACTGTGCCAAAGGACACCTCAACAGGCGCCCTGTCAAGTTTGTAAAGGTTGTAGCACCTGGATACCTCACCGCCTCGTGGTACCACAAGATTGATGAGATAGCCCACCAGCACCGAAAGGAAACTTGCCGACAAACTTACCTGATTACCTGATGGACGGAGCAGCATACGCCACCGCTCAGCACGAGCCACGTTACTGATCATGTATAGAATGAACATGGCAAACAGGTACAACTTGTCGGACCGCTGCCACATCGACCAGATAAAAGCGCCCTTACTCTCCCCGTCGCCCACCTGAAGTCCGCGCAAAGAGACCCACAGCAACGCGCCGGTAGCTCCCAGAATAAGTACGTACTGAAGTATCTTTTTAAGTAGAGGATTCACAAATGGCAGGCTCTGCAATCTACTTTATTTCCACTAAACACATTAGGACGGTCGTTGGACAATCAGGTTATCAATTAATCGCACACCGCCAATCCACGATGCAGTCAATATCACCGATGGCTCTGCTCCTTTGGTGCCTGTCAACGGTTTAAGGTCATGGTAGCCCACCCACTCAAAGTACTCAGGTCTGGACAACGGTTCCTGACGGAAGCAGCCGAGTGCCAATTCCCTGGCTTGCTCCCACCGCCCTCCATCGTGGAGATGATTCACCGCTGCAGTAAGCGCCCGGAACAGCACGGTTGATGCAACGCGTTCCTGGCTATTCAAACGCTGATTCCTCGATGACAATGCAAGACCGTCCTCATCGCGAACCGTCGGCATCCCGACCAGTTGAACTGGTATGTGCAGGTCTTGCACCATGCGGGCAAGTATGCTGTATTGCTGAAAATCCTTCAGCCCAAAATAGGCAAAGTCAGGCTGGACAATCTGAAACAATTTCGTTACCACCACCCCCACACCACTGAAATGCCCCGGTCGAAATGCCCCTTCGTAATGAGTAGCCATGTGTCCAAAATCAAAACCAGTCATCACGGGAGTTGGGTACATCTCGGCGTCAGAGGGCGCAAACAAAGCGGTGCAGCCAATCGACTGCAACAACGTGGAATCGGCGTCAAGTTGCCTGGGGTACTTCTCCAGATCAGAGGGATTATTGAACTGTGTTGGATTGACATACACAGAACACACCGTGACGTCATTGTCAGCAATGGATTGTTGCACCAATGCCTGATGCCCCGCGTGCAGGGCCCCCATCGTAGGCACTAACCCTATCGATTTACCAGAAGATCGCAACTCCCTCAGAAAGGCTCGTAATGGCCCTATTTCCCTGAAAATCTCCATGCAGAGCGGTTCATTCAAAAGGGCCGTCAAGATAGGCTATATATCTGAAAATTAGTTGAATAAGGGACTTATTTTCCGTACCTTTGCGGTCCGGCTTTTGGGCTGGAATTAATTCACAACCGACTATGTCAAAACTGAGAATCCTGTATGTTGCCAGCGAGATCAACCCCTTCCTGCAAACCACTGAAGTTGCTGACTTTGTAAGGAAGTTACCGCAGGCCATGCAGGAACGTGGCATGGAGATCCGAATCCTGGTTCCCCGGTTCGGTCTGATCAATGAACGCAAGAACCGGCTCCATGAAGTGGTGCGTTTGTCGGGCATCAACATTGCCGTGGGCGATGAAGAGAAGCCCTTGATTATCAAGGTGGCTTCCATCCCCAACGCCAAACTGCAGGTCTATTTCATTGACAACGAAGACTACTTCCACCGGAAGTCCATGTTCCACGACAAGGAAAACCGGTTCTATGAAGACAACGATGAGCGAGCCATCTTTTTCTGCAAAGGCGTCATTGAAACGGTCCGCAAACTGGGATGGGCTCCTGACATCGTTCATTGCAACGACTGGATCACTTCATTCATCCCGTTGTATCTGAAGACGACCTACAAGAACGACCCGTTGTTCAAGAATACCAAGTCCGTTTTCACCATTTACAACAACACCTTCACCCACAAATTCAAGAGTGATATCCTTGAAAAAGTGAAGATGATGGACATCGAAGACAATATGCTGAGCTCGCTTAAGACGGCAGACTTTGAAGGGTTCATCAAGATCGGTGCGCAATTCGCCGACATCGTATCTGTTTCCGGCGACAAGAAAAAGCTGGAAGGCCTCATGAAGAAAATCAAAGAAAAGAAGGTTGAATCATTTGAAGACGAGAACTATGCAGACTCGTTTTACAACCTGTACACTGAGTTGGCAGGCTGATCGCAACCGATTCCGTATATTAAAAGAGGAAACTGAGTCTTCGCGGCTCGGTTTCCTCTTATTTTTGTTACCTATTCTAAAACCAGTCGATCATGTGCGGCATTGTAGCTTACGTGGGTCATCGCCAGGCGAGTGACGTTATCATAAAAGGTTTAAAGAGACTTGAATACCGTGGCTATGACAGCGCAGGAATTGCGTTGCTCAATGGCGGATTGAATGTCTACAAAAAGAAAGGAAAGGTGAAGGAACTGGAAGCCTTCATCAAAGACGAAAACCTCAGCAGCACCATTGGCATGGGCCACACACGGTGGGCCACCCATGGTGAGCCCAATGATGAAAATGCTCATCCTCATTATTCCGCCACCAAAAAGGTCGCCATCATTCACAATGGCATCATCGAAAACTATGCTTCGCTGAAACAGGAACTGCTCAACAAAGGCCACCAGTTCTTCTCTGAAACCGATACCGAAGTATTCGTTCACTTCATAGAGGATATCAAAGACAAGGAGAATTGCACGCTTGATGAGGCGGTCAGGCTTGCCATGACCCGCGTGGTGGGCGCCTATGCCATTGTCGTGATGTCTTTCGAAAACCCTTCGCTGCTCATCGCTGCCCGCAAAGGAAGTCCGCTGGTCATTGGCGTTGGCAAGGGTGAATACTTCATGGCCAGTGATGCCACCCCTATTGTAGAGTACACCAATGAGGTCGTGTATCTGAATGACCAGGAAATGGCCGTGATCAACAACGGCGAAATGGTGATCAAGAACATCGCCAACCTGCCTCTGACTCCCTACGTCCAGACACTGGACATGGAACTGGAAGCAATTGAAAAAGGCGGCTACGACCACTTCATGATCAAGGAAATCTTCGAACAGTCCAGGTCTATCAGAGACTGTATGCGCGGTCGTCTTGATTCAGCTACAGGCCGCCTTATTCTTGGTGGTTTGCAGGAATACCTGAATAAACTGGTCAAGGCCGATCGCATTCTGATCGTTGCCTGTGGTACCTCCTGGCACGCAGGACTCGTAGCCGAGTACTTCATAGAAGAATTCTGTCGCATTCCGGTTGAAGTAGAATACGCGTCTGAATTTCGCTATCGCAACCCTGTCATCCGGGAAGGCGACGTGGTGATCGCCATCTCCCAATCAGGTGAAACCGCCGATACCCTGGCAGCGATAGAATTGGCGAAATCGAAAGGCGCCATCATCTTTGGAGTTTGCAACGTGGTGGGATCATCTATTCCCAGAGCCACTCATGCTGGCGCGTACACACACGCAGGCCCCGAAATCGGCGTGGCAAGCACCAAGGCATTCACTGCCCAACTCACAGTCCTCACTATCATCGCCCTGATCGTGGCCCGTCAAAAAGGAACGGTGACTGAGCAAAAGTTCCACGAACTCCTCGTCGAACTGGAATCAATCCCTGCAAGGGTGGAAAGTGTATTGAAACTGAATGACCAGATCAGGGAAATTGCTTCTGAGTTCAAGGATGCACGCAACTTCATCTACCTGGGCCGCGGGTACAACTTCCCGGTAGCGCTGGAAGGCGCACTCAAACTGAAGGAAATTTCGCACATCCACGCCGACGGCTACCCGGCAGCAGACA
>JAIBBB010000391.1 GCA_019694905.1 Cyclobacteriaceae bacterium | reverse complement strand
TTCCGCGAGCAGGTCAGGCTGCTCCGCGATGCCTACCTGAAGGATGCCCAAATTGCGCCGTCGCGGATCACATTGCCCACGCAGAAAAGCGCTCTGCAGACTTCGAGAACATTCGAACATGTTGATGGCATCAAATTCCTTACCCACGAAAGCGGGTGTGGGGAGTCCGACGACGACTCGGCAAATCTCTGCGCACTGCTCGCCGGCTATTGTGTCAATCCCAATGTGGGCGGTGTAACTGTCCTGAGCCTTGGGTGCCAAAAGGCGCAAATAGAAAAGTTCAAAGAGGCGCTCTTCCAGAAAGATCCTCGATTCAGCAAGCCTTTGTTCATCTTCGAGCAACAAAAGATGAAGACCGAAGTTGAATTACTCTCGGCTGCAGTCAAGAGCACATTTGAAGGACTCATTCAAATCAATCAGCTGCGCCGCAGTCCGGCACCGCTGAGCGCCTTGTCGGTAGGCGTCAAGTGCGGCGGTTCTGACGGTTTCAGTGGCATCAGCGCAAACCCGGCCATCGGCCACACCGCCGATCTCGTGGCAGCACTGGGCGGCCGTGTGCTGATTGCGGAGTTTCCGGAATTGTGCGGCATGGAGCAGGAACTCATCGACCGCGCGGTTGACGAAGCTACAGGCGAACGATTCGCCATGCTGATGACAGAATATGCAGAACGCGCCCGCGCCATCGGGGCCAACTTTGACATGAATCCTTCCCCCGGTAACATCAAGGACGGGCTCATCACCGATGCAATGAAATCTGCCGGCGCCGCAAAGAAAGCAGGCACCTCACCCGTTACAGCCGCTGTAGGCTACGGACAATACGCGACAAAATCAGGACTTAACCTTGTGTGCACGCCAGGCAACGATGTGCTGGCCACCACAGGCATGGGCGGAGCAGGTGCCACCGTCCAGTTATTCACTACCGGACTAGGAACACCTACCGGCAATCCCATCTCCCCGATGGTCAAGATCTCCACCAACACCACGCTGGCAACAAAGATGCCCGACATCATAGACATCGATGCAGGCCCCATCATCGCCGGTGAAAAGTCAGTAGAAGAAGTGGGCGAACAAGTACTTGAGTATATCATCGGACTGGCAAATGGCGAATACGACACAAAGGCCATGCAACTCGGTCAGGATGATTTTATGTTCTGGAAACGCGGCGTATCGCTTTGAATGTGGCCACTAAGATCCGGATTTCACTTGTAGGCCTTGGAGCTGTGAATCTGGGGCTGCTGACGATCCTGCAACGCAGGAAGAATGAATTGCTGAATCTGCACGGTATCGATTTGTCTGTAGTAGCCGTTGCTGATTCTAGCGGTGTAGCGGTCCGTATGCAGGGCTGGGACTATCAGGAATTGATTGATCTCAAACGAACAAAGAAATCGGCATCTGCCTTCGAGGGGTATCAGCCAGGATCGACATCGGAGATGATCACAGACCTCTGCCCTGTCGACATCCTTGTAGAAAGTTCACCAGGGAACATCCATACGGGTATGCCCGGCCTTGCGATCTGCCGCAAGGCGTTGGCGCAAGGTACCCGGGTGGTATTGGCGAACAAAACCCCGCTCATCTTCGCCTTTGATGAACTCATGCATCTGGCCAGGCAGCGCAATATCCGATATAGCGCTACCGTATGTGGCGGACTGCCGGTCATCAACGTGCTCACCCGCGATTTGTCTCTCGCAGAGATCAAGAGCATCCGAGGCGTGCTGAATGCAACATCCAATTTTGTGTTGCAGGAAATGGAGCAAGGTCGCTCACCGGAAGCCGCCGTGGCAGAGGCACGAAGGATTGGCGCGGCCGAGGCGGATCCGTCCCACGACCTGCATGGCCACGATACAGCTAACAAACTTTATATCATGTTGCGATCCGCCACCTCCTGGAAAGGGGGCATTCAGGACATCAGCGTCACTGGGATCCAATACCTGAATCCGGATCAGGTTGTACGCGCTGCCCAACAGGGAAATAAATACAAGCTGGTGGCAGAAGCGATTGCAGAAGACTCGCACTGGACCGTGCGCGTCACGCCAGAACTGACGGAAGCATCGTCATTCCTGGGAAGTTGCAATGGCTGGGAGATGGGCGTTGAAATCGCATCCGACCTGTATGACAAAGTCTACCTGAAGAACTACGAAGCTGACCCGCTGGGAACTTCTGCCGCCGTCTTGCGCGACATCTTTGACCTTTGCGGCGTGCACCACTAGGCGCACTCCCCCTACTCTGCCTGCTGCTTTTTTCTTAGCTTTCAAGCATACTTCAATGTTATGCGAAATCTCATTCTGTTTTCCCTGTTGGTTCTGATTGTACAGGCATGCACCACTGAAAGCAAAAAAGTCACGGGTCCCCGACCTCACACCTACGGTGAGCTTGTGACCCTTTTTCAGGACTGGCGAAAATTCCAGCTTCCACCAGTAGTCAACGGCATTCCAGACTACTCTCCGGCAGCCATGAAGCAACAGCATGACAAACTCGCCACCTGGCAGGAACGACTCCACCAGTTTGATACTGCGGGTTGGCCCGTGAAACACCAGGTGGACTGGCACCTCATCCGGGCAGAGATGAATGGGTTGGATTTTGATCACCGGGTGATCAGACCATGGGAGAAAGATCCTGCCTTCTACGTTTGGTTCTATTCCTCCCCATCCGATGTGCCTGAGCGGGAAGGTCCCAATA
>JAIBBB010000167.1 GCA_019694905.1 Cyclobacteriaceae bacterium | reverse complement strand
GACCAGGCATCAGCCTGGTCCCTTTGCTGAGGTTCATTGATTTCAATGGACGCTATCGTTGTACCACCGCACACGGCGAGAGGCATACATGAGGATGGCTACGATCAGGAACAATCCAATGCTGCCAAGCAACAAGGAGTAGTCCTGCAACTGGATGATCACAAAGATGAATCCATAGAAGAAAGCAAGGACACCCGTGAAGAGCCCATTCACCGCGCGGGACGACAGGAAGGTGGTGGCGTACAGGCCGACGAGCACCACGGTGGCCACAGACGACACGAGGTACGCCCAGTTGTAGCCGAGGTGTTCGGAGAACGACAACAGCAGCGAGTAGTAGATCACCAGCGCAGCGCCAATCAGGATGTACTGGAACGGATGGATGCGCACGCCCTTCATGATCTCCACCATGAACAGTGAAATGAATGTCAGCAGGATCAGCAGCACGCCGTACTTGGCGGTGCGGATGCTCTTTTGATACTGATCGACGGGGATGAGCAGCCGTACGCCGAAGTCATAGCCGTCGAGTGGTTCGTTGTCGGTGAGCCACTGCTGCGAGAATGGCCGGTTGTAGTGCAGCACTTTCCAGTCCGCTGTGAAGCCGGCCTCCGTCACCTTGCGGTCGATGGGAAGAAAATCTCCGTCAAAACTTGGGTTGGCCCACGTGCTGCTGATCTTCACAGACGTGGACTTGCCGAGCGGCGAAAAATAGAGTTGGCTGCTGCCCTTCAGCGGAAGGGACATAGAGACGTCGGTCTGGAAGTCGGCCGCCGACTGCCACGCCAGCTTGCTGATGATGCCCGTGGACTGCCTGCGTACTTGCACGTTGTCGTCGTAGGTGTTGGCGGGCCGGGCAATGTTGTTGGCGAATTGCACGCCGAGGTTGTTGGATGGCTCTCCTGCCAAAGTCTTGTCGCCGGACGTCATAGTGGGGTTGTCGCTGATGCCGCGAAGGTCGGTGATGCCGGTAATCAGGTGTGCTTCGGTCCATACCACATCGGCGGGGTCGATGCCGAGGGCGACGAAGTCGGGTGCGGCGAACTGCGCCTTGAGGTTGAGGGCGGCCTTGTAGACCACGGCGTCAAAGATTCCGCGGCGCAGCTTTTCGGGGTCGATCTTGCCGTCGATCTGCAGAGACTCCGGCAGGAAGTAGGTCGACTCGGTCCACTCGCGGATTTCAAATTGCTTGTTCTCCTTCTCCACCCGCTCGCGGCGTTTGAAGGGGATGATGAGGACGGGACCGGAAATGGTCTGGTTGCCCGACCACTTCTGGGCGACTTCGGCCATGACTTCGTCGGCGCGGTGCTGTCGTTCTTCCATCAGCTGCGACACCCACGACGAGGGTATCAGGAGGAGCAGCACGAGGAAGCCAATGGAGGCGAGCTTGATGGTGACCGATTCGCGCAACCAGCGGTTGAGGCGGTCGATGAGGGATTGGGGAGATTCAGTTTGCATATTTGGCTATTTAGAAAGTACTTTTATTTTGAAAGTGATAGGATAAAAAAAATCAGGAATTCGTTTTCTGCATGCGCACCAGGGCCGCCATGGCATCCAGGTGCTTGCGGAAGGCCTGTCGCCCGCGCTCAGCGGCCTTGTAGCGCGTATGGGGTTTGCGGTCTACAAATGACTTGGTGACAACGATGTACTTCTCGCGCTCCAGTGCGCGGATGTGTGTGGCGAGGTTGCCGTCGGTCACACCCAGCAGGTCGCGGAGGGCACTGAAGTCGTACGACTCATTGGCGACCAGCACCGACATGATCTGCAGCCGCACGCTGTGCTCCAGCGTTTTGTCCAGTGCTTCAAACGGATTTTTCATTTTTCGTATTTGAAGTACATGGCGGCGCCGTAGCCGATATGAAGCACACCGAATCCCACCGACCAGAACAACAGTCCGTGGCCGGGAATAACCGAAGCCAGAAGACCCAGGGCAATCTCCGAGTAGCCAAGCCACCGCACTTCATCATAGAGATTGGCGCTGGCATTCACCAACGCAAGTCCATAGAACAACAGGCAACTCTCGGCAATGATGCCATAGTGGCCGCGGGCCACCATCGCCAGGATAAAAATCCCGCCGGCCACAAGTGGCACCGACAGGTTGACGAACAAGCGGCGGCTGGTTTCATTCCAAAGCGTCATGCCCGACTTCTTCGCGTTGCGGGCACTCATGATAAATCCGGTAAGCAGGCTCGCCACCAGCACGATCACTGCCACCACCAGCCAATGGAGTATGAGGCCGCGATCCTGAAGGATGCCTTCCGCCGTATAGGTGCCGGGTTCAGGCAACAGCGTCGAGGCGTAGTAAGCGCCGCCGAGCGCATAGGTGCCCGCCAGCACGCCCGACAATCCGCTGAGGGACAAGAACTTTACCGACCGGTCCATCAGGTTGCGGATGGATGCCAGGTCGCGTTCGAAAGCCGGTTGATCGCTCATTTGAAAGTACTTTTGATTTCAAAGTTAATCAACGAAACGGAACCTGCAAGGTTGCAGCCGATCAAAAATTGAGGGAATTATTTTGTGGGCGACCAGTGTTCGCCCAGCAGCATGGTGTGAAAGCGCTGCCCTGCTGCCTTTGCCTCCCTTTCAAATACGGCAGGATCTTCTGTATTAAAGGCAAACAAATGATAGTGATGGGGTACCACCCACCCCGCTCCTATCGCCACGCCGAGCTTCGCGGCCTCGGCTGCGTTGAGGTTGCCCGCCACCCCGCGCGCAGGGTCGTTGCCGTTGATGGGCAGGAAGGCCACGTCAACGCCAAATGTCCTCAGCAACTCAGGCATACCGTCGTACCACAACGTGTCGCCGCTGTGGTATACGCACCAGTCGCCGAACTGCACCACGTAACCCATATACTTGCAGTGACCGCGTTCGTCGCGCTCGAGCTCGTTGTGCGCCGCCGGAACTCCTGTAATCGTAAAGCCATTGACCTCCACCGTCACACCGTCATTCAGTCCGACGGGCATGTACGGTTCACAACCGACGCGGTTCGCGACAAAATCACGGTTGGCTTCGGGTATCACAAATTCCACATTCGGATTGGCCGAGAGAATGGGCTTCAGTGTTTCCGCATCGAGGTGATCGGTGTGGTTGTGGCTGGAGGTCACCACGTCGACCATCGTCAGCAGCGCCGGATCGATCACACGCTCACTCATGCGCACATGAGGCTTATTCGTGTCGGCGTATTTCTTCGTCAGCGAATCGGACAGGTACGGGTCGAATAACAAGCACTTCCCCTTCCATTGGATCAGGAACCCGCTCTGCCCCAGCCACCAGATGTCGGGTGTGGCCGATGCCGTCTGCCTGCAGCGGAGGATCTCTGCCTGCAGCACTTCATCTTTCGCAGCGGCGGGAATCAGGCCCATGGTCAGCGCAACTTTTCGCGTACGAGTTTGGCACCCTTCACCATGTTGGCCAGCTTCTGCCGCGATGCCCAGCGGGCCGTCTGGCTCAGTCCGCAGTCGGGTGCGACTGCGAGTTTGTTGGCGGGCACATACTTCAGACACTTTTCGATTCGGCTCGCCACATCTTCCGGCGTCTCTATATAATAGTTCTTCACGTCGATGATGCCCACCGCCACGTCCATGCGCTCGGCAAAATTTTTCAACAGCTCCACTTCGGCGAATTCGCGGTTGGCCATCTCCACGTGCACCTCATCCACTTTCATCTCAAGAAAATCGGGCAGCATGGGTGCGAGGCTGCGGTAGCCCACGGGTCTGCCTTTGAAGTTGCCGAAGCACAGGTGCGTGGAGAGCCGGCATTTGCCAACAACACTTCCCACCGTGCGGTTGAAGATGTCGACGAAGCGCTTCGTGTCCTCCTTGTAGGCGTAGCAGCTCATCGACGGTTCGTCGACGGTAATTTCTCGACAGCCTGCTGCGACGAGGTCTTCGAGTTCCTTGCGCACAAAAGGCAACAGGGCTTCAGTGATGGCGAAGCGGTCCTTGTACTGGTCGTTGGGCAGCAGGCGGCCGCTGAGTGTGTAGGGGCCCGGCACACTCGCCTTCAGCGTAGGTCCGGAGGGTGCGAGCTTCGCGAGCCGTTTGTATTCCTTGACGGCGCCGAGTCCGTTCGGTGCAGTGAGCGTGTCGACGATGCTGTTCTTGCCGCGCTGGTCGTGAGCAGGCGGTCCCCACTTGCGGAGTTCGTCGGTGTTTTCGCGGATGCCTTTGATGTATCCGTAGAACGACAGGTTGAAGTCGAGTCGCGTCTGCTCGCCGTCGGTGATCACGTCGAGTCCGGCTGTGACCTGGTCGTGGATGGCGGCGATGACGGCGTCTTCAATCATCTCTTCCTTGTCGGCGTTGCCGAAGGCGTCGAGGTTGCGCACGGCGAACTCCAGCCATCCCGGGAACGGGTAGCTGCCGATGACGGTGGTGCGGATGGGAATGGGTTGCATGCAGATCAGGGGTTGTGTTTTCCAACAGTTGCGTACAGGCGGGCGAGCCGGTGCGCGTGTTCGTCGTACGCGCGTTCAAAGAGATCCGTGGCGCGGGTCTCTCCTACTACTGCGGCGCCGCTGAGCACCAGCGGTGGCTGGCCTGCGGCGGTGAGCAGCCGTGCGGTCTCCGCCTTCAGGCAGTTCACGAGGAGTGCGCCGCCGACGGTAGAGCCCGGCGACACGGGCGTGTCGAGGTTGTCGATGTGCACCATGGCGTCGCCGGCGGGTGCGCCGGTGTCGAGGATGAGGTCGGCGAAGTCGGTGAGCTTCTTGCCGTCGGCGCGTTTGCTTTTGCTGCGCGCCGCGTGTTCGCTGGTGACGATGGCGACCACGCGCACCATGCGCTGCTGGAAGCGCTCCGCCATCTCGATGGGCACCACGTTGCAGCCGCTCGAGGAGATGACGAGGGCGGTATCCTTTTCGCTGATGTCGAAGTTGCGCAGAATGCGGTCCGCGAGGCCTGGAGTATTTTCGAGGAACATCGCCTGGCGCTGGCCGTTGGCGCCGACGACGAGGTTGTGGAATGTCAGCGACAGCTCCACGATCGGGTTGAAGCCGGGGAACGAGCCGTAGCGCGGCCACATCTCTTCGACCATGATGCGGCTGTGGCCGGAGCCAAACACATGCACCATGCGGCCTGCCAGGATGGTGTCGGCGAACCACTGCGCACCCTGTGCGATGGCGGCCTCCTGGGAGGCGACGCGCTGGAGGATGGCGGCGGACTTCTGCAGATATTGTTGGGTGGGCGTCATTTCGAATCAGATTTGGAGAGTGCGAAGGCAGCGGCGCCGATGGCGCCGGCGAGATCGGAGAAGGCGGCGGGCACAATGGGCGTGGACTTTCCGCCGGGTCGCCATTCGTAGAGTTCCATGAAGTCGCGCAGCGGACCATACAACGCGTCGCCGGCCTGGGCGATGCCGCCGCCGATCACGACAACTTCGGGTGAGATGATGTTCACGGCAGACGCTACCGTCATCGCCAGGCGGCGCACGGAGGTCAGCCACGTCCACGTCGCGAACGTATCGCCGGCGCGGTAGGCGGCCACCAAATCATGGGTGGTCTTGTAGCGGCCGTGTGTGCGCTGCTCCACGGACACGTTGCCGATGGCTTCTTCGATGCTGCCGGCCATGCCGGTGACGTCGCGTAGATGTGTGTCTGCATCCACGGTGGTGTGGCCGAAGTGGCCCGCCATCTGGCCGAGGCCCTGGTAGAGTTTGCCGTCGATGACGATGCCGCCGCCGACGCCTGTGCCGAGCGTGAGCAGCACCGCGTGGCGCTTGCCGCGGGCGGCGCCGAAAGACGCTTCCGCCGTCATGGCCGCGTGGGCGTCGTTGAGGACCCACACCTGCTGGCCGATCCAGTCGGACCACACAAAGTTTTCGAGGCCGAGGAGTCGGCCGGGCATGCATTCAATCGCCGTGTTGGCTGCGTTGGCGAGGCCGGGTGCAGAGAGTCCGATTACGTCGATGGGGGCGCCGTGCTGTTGGCGCAGGTTGTGCACCAGCTCGCGGATGGCGTGCTTCCACTGCGCGTCGCTGGCGTCACGCGTTTCGGCGCGCAACTCATGGCGTACGTTGCCCGACGCATCCACCACCACCGATTTGATGTTGGTGCCGCCGATGTCGATGCCGATGGCGAAGCGCGTCATGGTTGTGCGGGGATTTGGCCTTCGGAGACGTCCCAGCCGCCGTCGACAGCCAACACCTGGCCGGTAGTGAAGCGGGCGTAGTCCGACATAAAATACACCGCTGCGCCGTCGAGGTCCGAGGGCGTGCCGATGCGGCCGCCGTCGAGCGGTTGTTTGGTGCGGATGAAGGAGAGAATCTTTTCGTCGCCGGCGGCGCGCTGGGCCATGGGCGTCTCGACGAGCGCGGGGGCGATGACGTTAACTCGGATGTTTTGGGCGGCGTAGCGGGCGGCCAGGGAGCGGGTGAAGCCAATCACCGCGGACTTCGCCGCAGCGTAGGCGTGGGTGACAAAGTATTCCGGTGACGGCGAGAAGCCCAGCACCGACCCCATGTTGAGGATGCTGCCGGCGGTGCCGCTGGCGAGGAATGCCCTGACGGCGGCCTGGTTGGACAGCATGAGGGACGTGAGGTTGAGGTTGAGCGTCTGGTTCCAGCCGTCGAGGGTGAGTTCGTGGAGAGGGCCGTCGCCGTAGCGGCGGCCGCTGCCGCCGGCGACATGGTAGAGGCCGTCGAAGCCGCCCCACGTTTCTATGCACGTGCGGATGGCCTGTTCGGCGGTAGTGGGCTGGCTGGCGTCGCCGATGAGCGCTTTGCAGTGGGGGATTTTCTCGCCGGCTTTTTTGATATTATCGGCGTCCCTGCCCACGACGACGATGTGAGCGCCCTCTTTGACGAAGGCCTGTGCGGCGGAGAGGCCGAGGCCCGTTGTGCCGCCGATGATCACCAGCCGTTTACCTTGTAGCCACATGTGCAAAACTGTTCAGGATATTAAAAATAGCCAAAAGGTGGGCAATGCCTCGTGCCGTTAGGAGAAATGTTTGGGGATGGAGTTGGGAGCGCTGAAGACAAACCTCGTCAGATTCGAATTCTATCCATTTAGCTCGGTCCTAAAAATGGGAGGAGGTCATTACCTGGAAATCATTACTTTTAACTGTGACGAGGTAAGGGGAGCTTTCACATATTTCGCACCCGACAAAATACCTGCAGCAGGATTGTATTTGTCCCAAGTTTCAAAAGCAGCTTTTTGGTTCGCAAGTTTTCCTGCGAATTCATCTCTGTTTGTTATTGACGCACTATTCGTTTCTCGGTAGCTGATGGCCTCTGATGTCAAGCCACTCATTTTATCGGATACCTGTTTCCCTTCAACGTACTTAGTCACTGGCTCAGTGACACCTCCACCACTTGAACCGCCATTTATCCCGCTAAGTATTTGCTTAAGGCATGATTTCAAAGGAGATTCCGCCTCTTTCTTTTTGCTCAATCTTTTGAGTATCCAACAGCACTGGATCATTTCTTAAGTACAGTTTAAACCCCACTGATTTGAAAGTTATCTCACCGTTATGAGTTTCTATTTTCCAATCGTACTCAGTGGACTCTTCAACATGATTGACATTTTTAGGAGAGCGAGGGTTTTCTCTATGCAAATCTTGTATTTCTAAATTCAAGCTGCTTTCTAAATCTATTTTCAAATCCCAAACATTCCTAAAAACCAATGTCGCTGGAGCAACCCAAAATTTAAAATGAGTTTTGCTGCCTTCTGGATTTACCCATTTCAAGATGTAGTCTATATCTAACATCAATTCAAAGTCTTCATCTTTGAAAGCAAGCGCATAGATTTTACAATCATGCCAACCCATTTTTTCAAAATCACTTTCATTCCAAATGAGCTTTTCCATATCAAGACCTATTGCCATCTTCTCTTAGTTTTGATTTGGTAGTTTGTTCTTGCTTAAATCCGTCTTTGGTATTTCATCAGGTCTTGCAGGTCTTACTTTCCCGTTCTCGTGAACATGTGGTGTCGGTACACCATTGTCTGCTTTTCCTTTAGTATCAACTCTTTTCACTTCTTGGAATCCAGAGGGGTTCTTTTCATTCTTTTGATAAGTGGTCGAGCCTCTATCATTACTTACAGTATGGTCACCAGTTGCGTCAGAGTCTGGCTTTCTGTTGTTTTTACCTCGACCTTCTCCTGATCCCTGATTGTTCTTGCCCTCTGCATTCAATCTTCCCTTTTGATTCACCAAGTTATTCGCACCGGCCAAAGTTGTAACTGCACCGTGAGCTGTCAATGCTAGGCCTGTTGCAGCTGCAGGTACGCCAACCTCACTTCCAAGACCACCAGTGCCAACGGTAACCACTGTGCCTCCGGTAGTCAGGCCAGTTCCTGTTTCGGCCTCCATTATTCCGCTGACTATGCTGAATACATCACCGCCATCTTGGCCGGTATTAAAGTCCTTTGCATCGGTCACATAAGTTGCAGCAATGGATCGAAGCGGTGTAATACCACCTAAAGCGTTGTCAACTACTGCAGAAAGAAATCCTAAAGCTTTGTCGATCGGGTCTTTACCTGTCGGGTCACCGTAACGAACTGGATTATTAAATGCCCAACTGTAAGGACTCCACTCGTAGTAACTTTCAGCATGTGGGTCATGTGTTGTTGTGTGGCAAGTCCATGAATCATACTGACGTGGGCCAAAATCGTATTGCTCTAAACCAAGGTCTTTGATTAACTCTTTGCTTTGATAGAGGCGTTTATTTTCAAGAGAACCTTCCCGTTGATATGAACTTGCGATAGCTCCGAACGGATAATACTCCTCCGTCTGCATCGCCTGCAGCCCCTGGGCCGCCTGCGTGTGGCGGATGTAGAAATCATCGAAGTAAACCGATACCGAGTTCGACACGCTGCTTTCGTTGGCTACGTATGTATAAAGATACCCATTATCAAACCCCGCACC
>JAIBBB010000166.1 GCA_019694905.1 Cyclobacteriaceae bacterium | reverse complement strand
CCTATGCACTACAAAATTGCGGGCAGTGCTATCCGACAACTGGGCAGCGGGTTCAGGCGTCTTGTTGAAATCGCGTTTGGCTTCGTACTGCTGCAACTGCTCAGGCGTCTTGCGCTTGCGCGACACCGGCAGTTCCTTCGGGATCACCGGCTTTCGGTGTGTATGCAGGTCGACGGCGTATGCATCGATTCCTTCCCATGCGTCGCCATCGGCGACGACTTTGTCAAGGGCTGTTCTGATGGTGTGAACACCCGGGTGTTCAAGTGTTTCCAGTTCCTCCCAACGCAGTGGCATCGACACGGGCGCCCCGGGCCGGCCCCTGATGCTGTAAGGAGAAACAATACTCTGGCCGGCGCGAATCCGGTAGATATCAATCAGTACCCGCCCCTTCCGTGCCTCCTTCCGGATGTGCAGGGTAGTGTCCTGCGCGTGTTGCTCAACAAAAGGCTTGGCGATCGACTGAGCCGTTTCGAAAACGGTATGGAAATCAAAGCGAGGCTCAATCGGGCAGCAGATGTGCACGCCCTTGCCGCCGGTTGTTTTGACAAAGGGTGTATAGCCAAGTCGCTCCAACTGACTCCTCAATTCAAAGGCAATGGGCACCACCTTGCTGAAATCGTAACCCTCCGGCGGGTCAAGGTCAAACACCATGTAATCTGGAAATTCAAAGTGGGGTTTGCGGCTGTGCAACTGGTGAAGTTCAAGGGCAGCCAGGTTGGCAAGCCACACCAGCGAGGCCGGCTCGGTGGCAATGATATAGTCCTTCTTCTCTTCACTGCCCAACTTCTCAAACTCCAGCCAGTCGGGTGCCCATTCCGGGCGGTTCTTCTGATAGAACATCTCGCCATGAATACCCTCCGGAAAACGAATCAGTGTCAGCGCCCGTCCCTTGATGTGATTGAGCAACGTCGGGGCAATCGTCAAATAGTAGTGTATGATCTCCGCCTTCAGGATGTGATCCTCAGGAAAGAGATCCTTGTCCAGATTGGACAACTCAAGCTTGCGCTTGCCGATGGTGACCCACTGGGATTTTTTTGCCACGCTGGACAGGTTGGTTCAAAGATGAAATTTAAGCAGATTTCAACAAGCCAGCCCTATTCGGGCAGCTTGTGCCCTTTGCCCAACACCACTTTCGGGTTGTCGTAGGTGCCGGTGACATGAAAGGGAATCCGGATTCCTTCGATCGGAAGCAATTCCACCCGCACAAGGTACTGGATGGCGCCGCTGATTTCATTGACTCCTTCCACGTCGGCATTGAAGCCGGAGACTTTGATAGAAAATGGCTTCACAAAAATTTTGCTGTTCCTGATTTCCGTGTCGATGGTGAAGTCCCGCAGGTGCGGGTCATTCAGTTCATTCTTTTTCGCAGCCTTGCTGAGTTCTTCAAAGATTCTCATTCCATTGATTCTGGCATTCGCGATTCTCACTCTGCCCCCACCCGTGAGCGTCTCGGTTCGCGGCATCACCGCCTCGTCCAGCTCGCCGCGGATATCATATTTCATGGAGAACTGGCCCTCACTGTGCTCTGCTGCAGGAGCCAGTGTGCGCATCAGCCTGATTCCGTGCCATGCCTTTTGAATATCGAGGTCCTGCACATCGACATGAAAATCAAACTTTGGATGTTTGAGGTCACGCGTGTCGTAGTCGCCTCTGAGGTTAAAGGCTGCGCCGAGTGAATTGAATCCGGCTTCATGCATCGACAGCACCTGGTCATGGATCCTTACTTCGCCATCGAGTTTAGAAATATGGATGTCCTCGTAGATCACATTCCTGATATCTGAGTCAAAGGTGAAGTCAATATTTCCGGGCACAGGAATAATCTGGTAACCACCCTTGGCTGCGATGGCGGTTGAGTCTGTCACCGGAACCAGTTCGCTCACGTAGAGCGTGTCGCACGTCAACTTCAAATCGCCTTTGATCAGGTCGCGGTTGCTGGTCACAAATGACAGGTAATTCGTCAGATCACCCGTCATGGTAAATCGCGATTTGCCAAAACGCCCGAGCATTCGGTCCATGGTGATCACTTTGGGCGTCAGATTGAAATGTGCATCCACAATTTGAATGGGTCGCGGGATCGCATACCCGGTCAGCAGCAGGTTTGTCACTTCCACTGTGCCGGTGGTGGTGGTGGCACCGTATTGGCCTGCCTCCAGATCCGATACCCTACCAGTGGTTTCCACATTGACATCCACGAGGCCCTGCATGAACAACCCCTTCACCGGGACGATCTTTGTGAATTTGGCCAGATCGAGCAAGCCATGAACTTTCAGGTCATAGTTCCAGACCTCAAAATCACTCACACGACCCGATACCTCAAAAGGTTCCTCTTCAAATTGATAGGTACAACGGCTGATGTTCAATTCAGTGTCCTTTATCGTCCCCTGCCTGTTGACCAGCCTGGCAGTGAGAAACATCTGTTCGATAGCCTCCGGGTAGGCAAGCGACAACAGGTAGCCGTTCTTCAGTGTGAGGTTCGCCTCAGTGGCAGGAAACTTGCCGGCTGATTTCTGCAGAATGCCCTTCGACCTGATGTCGATATTGAGATTGCCTGCCACCTGGATGCTGTCTGCCGGGAACAGTCGTTCCAGATCAGCAAGGTCCAGAGAAAGGTGCAGGTCTGCATCTACCTTCATTTCATCCAGGCCGCGTACGTGCGCAAAGCCCGTAAGTTGGTTGTCGTCCAATCGCATATGAACCTTGTTGAGGCTGATCTGCGTGTCCTTGATGAGGCCTGTGGTGTTGGATGCGGCAATATGCATGTGCACATCCTCCACGGTGGCACTCATGCTGTCGTAGTGAAGACCCCCTTCCGTCAACTCTGCGTTGAATGAGAAATTGGGAACTTCAGGGGCCTCCATCCACGACTTGCCCGCCGGGGGTGGAAAGTACTTTCCCCTGGCCACCAGTTCAAAGTTCATCCTTCCCTTCACCTGGTAGCCACTGATGGGAAAGATGGTTTCCAGTTCATGCAGGTTGACGTTTGACTTGATGTCTGCGTCGACCTGATATTCACCGGCGCCCTGCACCCTGAAGCGCCCCCTAAAAGGCTGGTCGTTCAAATCAAAATGAAAGCGACGCAAATCAATCACGGTGCTGTCTGCAACGCCTGTTGAATTGTCGAGTACCAGTTCAAACTGAATATTCTTCAGTGGTGCCGGAAGGGTATCCAGCTGGAAGGTGCCATCCTTGACCTGCAGATCCACATGAAAAGCCGGGATCCTTTTGTCGATGCCGGTATACGACCCTATTACAAAACCTTCAAAGAGCGCTGCGCCTGTGGTGCGGAAATGGCTTGCATCGTCCATATAGACGCCAGGCAAAAGGCTAAGGATATTGCGGAGGTTGGTCTCCGGCGATGAGAACTTCATGTCAACCGAGAAGCCTTCCTTCAGCATGGTGAGTCCGCCTTCCAGTCTGAATTTGAAATGATTGATGCGCACGGCATTGTGCAGGATGCGGAAAGTGCTGCTGCGGGTATCCACTTCCAGTCCCATCTCGACATCCACATTGCGCTTGTCAAAATACCGGATGCCATCATAGTCGATGGTAACTTCTCCCAGTCGGGTGATGGTCTGATAGTCAAAAACATCGTGCGCAAATGCGCCGGTGCCGGCGTGGTCCACCCCGGTGAGTAGCAAAGCTGTGCGCGTTGATCGGTCCTCAAAGGAAATCACTCCGTCCCGTATTGTGATCGCATCCAGGTTCACTTCCAGTCCTTCGGAATCGGCCTGAGTCGGGGCCAGGGTATCCGGCTTGATTATACTATAGTTTGATATGCCGTCTCTGGTGGTAATCAGCCGCACGTGAGGTGCATTGAGTTTGACGCTCTTGAGTTCAGTATCTCCTTTCAACAGGCCCCACACAGAAACTTCAACGGAGAATTCAGGTGCAACCAACAGCGTATCGCCTTCGAAAGGTCCATGGCCTGCGATGATGAGGTTGGAGAGTTTCGCGGTGGGATTGGGGAAATCGCTCCACAGCGAAAGGCTGATGTCATCGAAAGAAACTGTTGCCTGAAGCCGCTGATTGATTTCCTCTTCGAGCCGCAGGCGGATCGGTTTTTCCAGGATGGACAACAGAAACCAGGTCGCACCGAGCATCAATGCCATCATCAGCACGACACCCTGAATCAGTTTTTTTCTTCCGCGCAACATGACGGCCGCGAAAATACAAATCGCGGCCGACCGGCCTGCAGCCGATCAAAAAAAACTCAGAAAAGCGCCTTGGCTATCCGGTAAATGGGATCGCTCTTGCCCATGGAATAGAAGTGCAGTGTGGGCACTCCAAACTTCATCAGTTCCTTGCACTGGGCGATGGTCCACTCGATACCTGCCTCCTTCACGGCTGCATTGTCCTTGCAGCGGTCCACTGCATCGGCCAGGTCCTCCGGGATATCAATGTGGAAGGTGGTAGGCAGCACGCTGGTTTGTGTGCGTGTGGTAAGTGGCTTAATCCCGGGAATGATCGGCGCCTGAATACCAATCTCCCGGCAGGCGGCCACAAAGTCGAAGAACTTTTGGTTATCGAAGAACATCTGGGTGACGATGTACTCAGCGCCAAGATCCACTTTCTGCTTGAGGTAGCGGAGATCGGTCTTGAGGTTGGGTGCGGCAAAGTGTTTCTCAGGATAGCCTGCGACACCGATACAGAAGTTGGTCGGTGAGGCGTGCTCCAGCTCTTCATCGCGGAAGCGGCCGTTGTTCAGGTCTACAATCTGCTGCAGCAGTTCAGATGCAAACCGGTGGCCATCCGGATCGGGTACGAACCGCGCTTCTGATTTGATGGCATCCCCCTGCAAAGCCAGCACATTGTCAATGCCCAGAAAGTGCAGATCGATCAGGGCGTTCTCCGTTTCCTCCTTGTTGAATCCGCCGCAGATAATATGCGGCACGGTGTCCACCTTGTAGTGGTTCTGGATAGCGGCACAAATTCCGACGGTGCCGGGACGCTTGCGTGTAGACCGCTTCTCCAGCAGCCCGTTCTCCATCTTCTTGTACACGTATTCTTCGCGGTGGTAAGTAACGTCTACAAACCGCGGTTTGAATTCCATCAGCGGATCGAGGTTGTCAAACAACGACCGGATGTTTTGCCCCTTTAACGGGGGCAGAATTTCAATGGTGAACAGCGTCTTGCCGTTTGCCGCTTTGATATGGTCTACAACTTTCATGTTCTGATTCGCGAAAATACTTCATTAATCAATACCCCAGGACCGGGGCGAGCCATCGCTCTGCTTCCGCCACCGGGATGGATTTGCGAATAGCATAGTCTTCCACCTGGTCCTTCCCTATTTTGCCCAGGCCGAAGTAACGACACTGGGGGTGCGCAAAGTAGAAGCCGCTCACGCTGGAGGCGGGCATCATGGCAAATGATTCAGTGAGATGGATGCCCAGTTTTTCTGCTTGCAGCAATTGGAAGATCGTCGCCTTTTCGGTGTGTTCTGGACAGGCAGGATAGCCAGGTGCAGGTCGTATGCCCTGGTATTTCTCTTCAATCAACTCGTCGCCCGACAAGTGTTCGCCGGGAGCGTAGCCCCACAGACGTGTGCGTACCAGCTTGTGCAGGGCTTCTGCGAATGCTTCCGCAAGCCGGTCGGCCAGTGCTTTGGCCATGATTTCTGCGTAGTCGTCGTGCCTTGCTTTCGCCTCCTCAATCAATTTCTCCAGGCCGATGCCTGCTGTTACTGCAAACATGCCCACGTAGTCAACGGGTCCGCCTTCGCCTGCGACGAAGTCGGCAAGGCAAAAGTTGGGTAGTCCCTGCGCCTTCTTGTTCTGCTGGCGAAGGAAATGCAACCGTGTCAGTTGGTGAGAGGGCCGACTGGGATCGAGCAGAATCACGTCGTCGCCATCAGACACCGCGGGGTAGAAAGCCACCACACCGTTGGCCTGCAGCAGGTTCTGTTGAACGATACGCGCCAGGAGTTCCTGTGCATCTTTCAACAATTTGCGGGCCTCACTGCCAACCACCGCGTCGTCCAGGATACCCGGGTACCGACCGGCGAGCATCCAGGTTTGAAAGAACGGAGTCCAATCAATGTAGCGGGCGATTTCGGCCAGCGGGAATTTGACAAACTCCTGTCGGCCGAGGAAAGAGGGCTGTACCGGCTGGTAGGCATCCCACTTCATCACGGCGGGATTCTTCCGCGCCTCGGACAGTGTAATGAGTTGCTTGTCGCGCTGGCGTGATTCATGATCGGTGCGCATTTGAGCATACTCTGCTTTCATGCGCGCCTGAAAAGCCGGACGCGATTCGGGGTTGACCAATTCACTGGTGACGGGCACGCTGCGTGACGCATCGAGCACATGCACCACAGGTCCATCATAGACCGGATCGATCTTCACGGCGGTATGGATTCGGGAAGTGGTGGCCCCCCCGATCAACAGCGGGATGGTCATCTTCTCGTGCTGCATCTCTTTCGCCACATAGACCATTTCATCCAGCGAAGGTGTGATCAGACCGCTGAGTCCGATGACGTCTACCTGATGCTCGCGCGCTGCCTCAATGATTTTGGCTGTGGGGACCATCACACCGAGGTCAATCACTTCGTAGTTGTTGCAGGCCAGTACGACGCCAACGATGTTTTTGCCGATGTCATGGACGTCGCCCTTTACAGTTGCCATCAGAATTTTGGCGGCGGCACGACTGGCGACACCTTGTCGTTTCTCTTCTTCCAGGAATGGCGTGAGATAAGCCACCGCCTTTTTCATCACACGCGCGCTTTTCACGACTTGTGGCAGAAACATCTTGCCGGCGCCGAACAGGTCGCCCACTACGTTCATGCCACTCATCAACGGTCCTTCGATGACGCGCAACGGCGTGGTATACTTGACTCGCGCTTCCTCGGTATCAGCGTCAATGTAGTCGACGATGCCTTTGACGAGAGCGTGTGTGATGCGTTCCTCTACGCTCCCATTGCGCCACCCGGCGTCGAGCTCTTTCTTTTTTGCGTCTCCTTTTACCGTTTCAGCAAATTCGAGCAGTCGTTCGGTGGCATCGTCACGGCGGTTGAGCAACACATCTTCCACTCTTTCGAGGAGGTCTTTGGGGATCTCATCGTACACTTCCAGCATCGTCGGGTTAACGATACCCATGTCCATGCCATGCTGGATAGCGTGATAGAGAAAGGCAGCGTGCATGGCTTCACGGACCTTCTGGTTACCGCGAAAACTGAATGACACGTTGCTGACGCCGCCGCTTACGTGCGCATGGGGCAGGTGCTCCCGGATCCAGCGGGCGGCGCGGAAGAAATCCAGCGCGTAGTTGCGGTGCTCTTCGATGCCTGTAGCTACCGGAAAAATATTGGGATCGAAGATGATGTCCTGCGGCTTGAAACCCACCTTCTTCACGAGAAGGTCATAGGCGCGCTGGCAGATGGAGATCCTGCGTTCGTAGGTGTCGGCCTGTCCGGCTTCATCAAACGCCATCACGACGGTGGCGGCGCCATAGCGCTTGACGAGTTTCGCCTGTCGAATGAATTCCTCCTCCCCGGCTTTGAGGCTGATGGAGTTGACGATCCCCTTGCCCTGAAGGCATTTTAGACCGGCCTCGATCACTTCCCATTTGGATGAGTCGATCATCACGGGCACGGCCGCGATCTCAGGCTCAGAGGCCATCAGGTTGAGGAACCGGACCATGGCCGCCTTCGAGTCGAGCATGCCTTCGTCCATGTTGACGTCGATCACCTGCGCGCCACCGCGCACCTGGTCCAGCGCAACTTCCAGTGCTTCTTCGAATTTATCCTCCCGGATCAGTTTGAGGAAACGCGCCGAACCGGTCACATTGGTTCGCTCGCCGACGTTGACAAAGTTGGATTCCGGTGTAATGGTGACGGCCTCAAAGCCGCTCAGTTGCAAAAACTCAGGCATGGAGGACGGGCAAAGGTCTGGGAGTGTAGTTCCTGGCGATCTCTGCAATCTTGCGGATGTGGTCGGGCGTGGAGCCACAACACCCACCCACGATATTGACAAGACCTTCTTTCATGTACTCTTCAATCTGACTGGCCATCTCATCCGGGCCCTGATCATATTGACCAAATTCATTGGGCAGTCCGGCGTTGGGATAGGCGCTGATAAACCAAGGCGCCTTTTCATCGAGCACCTTGAGGTAGGGCCGGAGCGCTGAGGCACCCATGGCGCAGTTGAGTCCGATACTCAGCAGCGGCACATGCGAGACAGAGATCATGAAAGCCTCTGCCGTCTGGCCGGAGAGAATCCTGCCGCTGGCATCGGTGATGGTTCCGGAAATCATGATTGGTACCTGCTTTCCGCGTTCATCAAACAGTTCCTGGATCGCAAACAAAGCAGCCTTGGCGTTCAGTGTGTCGGTGATGGTCTCCAGTAGCAGTGTATCAACGCCGCCATCCAACAAGCCGGTGACCTGCTCACGGAATGCTTCTTTCAGTTCGTCAAACGTGATGCTTCTGTACCCGGGATTGTTGACATCGGGCGACATGGAAGCAAGTTTGGTGGTAGGTCCGACAGAGCCTGCCACAAACCGGGGCTTCTGAGGTTCCCGTTTTGTAAACTCCTGTGCCACTTCTTTGGCCAGCCTGGCGGCTGCGAAGTTGATGTCATAGACCAGGTGTTCCAGGTGATAGTCGGCCTGGGCTACGCGGGTGCTGCCAAAGGTATTGGTCTCCACCATGTCGGCACCGGCGCTGAAATAGGCTCGGTGAATGTCTTTGATGATATCCGGGCGGGTGAGCGACAACAAATCGTTGTTACCCTTCAGCGGCCAGGGATGGTCTTTCAGCACATCACCACGAAAATCAGCTTCTTCGAGCTTATGGCGCTGAATCATCGTGCCCATGGCACCGTCCAGAATGAGGATACGTTCGGAGAGTATTTCCTGAATGGTCATATGTCGTACTTTGAACAATCAACCATCCAGAAAGATGCCGGGAATCGGCGGCTTATCTTCTCCGCCTTGCGGCGGAAGG
>JAIBBB010000165.1 GCA_019694905.1 Cyclobacteriaceae bacterium | reverse complement strand
GTGCCAAACGGAACCATTTGCTGGTTTTCAGCGGGGCGCCTTTGACCGGTCTTTCGCCAGAGATTGTATGGCACTCAACGCCCCGGTCAACGCTCCAAAAAGGTGGGTCTCCCATGAGATATGTGGGTCGGTGGGCATGATACCATGAAATATCCCACCGTACAGAAACACTGTAGAGATTGATATCAACAATGAAACCAAGTAACCTTTAAACAAACCATAGATAATAAGGAATGCCGACAGGCCGTACACCATTCCACTGGCGCCAATATGGTACGAGAGCCGGGGGCTAAGCAACCAAACCAGTGCATATGGCAGCATGTACACCCTGAAGAATATGTTACTAGCCAGGCGCGGATAAAAGAAGAATAGTACCGACCCCAGGAAGAGTAGCGGAATGGTATTGGACACAAGGTGCAGGAGGTCACCGTGAATGAGCGGCGCCGTTAGCAATCCAATCAGTCCTGTCAGGTGCCGGGGATATACTCCGAGGTACCCGAGGTCCAGTTCGTACACAACCTGAAATGAAAACACAAGCCACATCAGGAACACGAGCCGAAATGGTACGACTGAGCCAGAAAGGATGCCACGCTCCTGCGGCATCAGCGAGGGGGTGCCACCATCGGCAAGTCGACATACTGAGCCTCGGCCTCCCCTATCTTTCGGATGCCGAAGAACCCGCCCGATGACTCAGCAATTCTCCTTGCGATGGCTCGGATACTCTGGTAATAAGAATCGGCAAACCCAGGGTCCAGGTGCCCCCAGATCGCATTGAGTTTCTGAAGCTCAGCAGCCAGTACCTCATTCCGCCTGAGGTGATCCGCAGGGTAGGATTGCATCAGAATCAGCAGCTTGTCCTCAAAATCCTCGGAAACCAGGTCAAAAAGCTTGCGCATGGATGGCGTTGCATTCTTGTGTGCCTTCTTGGCAAAAGCGATGGCCGCGTGAATTTCCTTGCCATCTACATCGCCGTCTGCTCCTGCTATAAGGATGGCAACCATGACCGGTGCACGAAGGACCAGATCTGCATCCTCGGGCGACAACTTATCAAGATCATTCATCATAATGGATTTGGTCAACCGGGGGTCGTTATAAAACTGCTTAATTAATCATAAATTTGAAACATTTGTTGAGACAAAATTCCGCGCTAACTTACTCAACCTGAAACTGGCACCATGGAAAAGGACACGGTCAAGATTTTTGTAGTCGAAGATGATCCGGCCTACAGCCGTTTCCTGCGGTACGTCATGGATTTAAATCCAGACTATGATGCGCGTTTCTACGGCACAGGCAAAGAGTGCCTCGACAATCTTCATGAGCGGCCGTCCATCATCACGCTTGACTATTCGCTTCCTGATTCTACCGGCGAGAAAATCCTTACAGCGATAAGGGATTTTGATCCCAATATCAGTGTCATCATCATTTCCGCACAAGAGAAGATCGGTACCGCAGTAGAACTCCTGAAGTTGGGGGCCTACGACTACATCAGCAAAGATCAGGAAGCAAAAGACCGGATCCTGAATTCCATCAACAACGCGCGCAACAAGACTTCACTGATTCGTGAGATTGACAGGCTGAAGCAGGAAATAACAGAAAAGTACGAGTTCGAGAAGAGCATTATAGGCACCAGCACTGCGATGAAGCAAGTCTTCTCTCTTCTTGAAAAGGCTGTCAAGACAAACATAACCGTTTCCATTACCGGAGAAACCGGAACAGGCAAGGAACTGGTGGCCAAGGCGATTCACTACAATTCCAAAAGGAAGAACAAGCCATTTGTCGCAGTGAACATCGCTGCCATTCCGAAAGACCTTATCGAAAGCGAACTGTTCGGGCATGAAAAGGGTGCCTTCACCGGGGCGATGAGCCGACGGATTGGAAAATTCGAAGAAGCAGAAGGTGGCACGATTTTCCTGGATGAAATCGGTGAAATGGATCTTAACCTGCAAGCGAAGTTGCTTAGGGTACTGCAGGAAAAGGAAATCACCAGGATAGGAAGTAATACGGTTGTCAAACTCGATGTACGCATTCTGGTTGCAACACATCGCAATCTTCAGGAGGAAGTAAAAGGTGGTCGGTTCAGAGAAGACCTCTTCTACCGGCTGTTGGGATTGCCTATACACCTTCCCCCTCTTCGCAATCGCGAACAGGATATACTGCTGATTGCAAAGCACTATCTGGACCAGTTTGCCAAAGACAATCAGCTCAAGAAATTCCGAATAACGAATGATGCCCAGAAGAAATTACTCGAATATCCATTCCCCGGCAACGTGCGAGAGCTAAAGTCAGTTGTTGAACTGGCCGCTGTGATGACTGACAATGGTGAGATTGATGCCAAAGACATTAACTTTAACTCAATCTCCAATGAAGAAACGTTCTTACTGAAAGAAATGACGTTGGAAGAGATGACATACCGTATCATTCGAACCTACCTGACAAAATACAACAACAATGTCATCGAGGTCGCACAGCGACTCGACATCGGTAAGTCCTCTATTTACCGATATCTGAAAGAAATGGAAGACCGCGGCATTTAAGTGAAAACACTCAAGAGTTATGTTTCAAAAGGGCTATTCCACAAAGCAGTTGTGGAAGACGGCTCTGATATGATCTTCATTACGGACTACAAAGGGCAAATCCTCTACCACAATGGTTCCGTCAGGAAGACGCTTGGATATCGCGGAGACGCGTTGATCGGCAGAAATTTCCATGACTTTATCCTGTCAGAACACCTCGATGCCTTCGAGGCAGAATTTAGAAAATGTGCTCGACAGCCTTACCGACAGGCCATCGAATTTGAATTCAGGTGCAAAGACAAGTCGTACAAGAATCTGGAATTCAATTCAATCAACCTGAAGCAAAAGGATGGTATACAGGGACTGATTCTGGACTGTCGTGATATTACCGAAAGAAAAAGGGCGGCAAGGGAACTGCTCCGTGCACAAAAGGCAAAAGAGCTCTTCCTCGCCAACATGAGTCACGAAATCCGGACGCCAATCAATGGCATCGCAGGGATGGCTGCCTTGTTGAGCAAAAATCCCACACCCGACGAACATCATACCTACCTCAACGCCATTATCAGCGCCGCCGATAACCTAAAGGTGATCATCAATGATATCCTCGATCTGGCAGCCATTGAATCTGGTAAACTCAAACTGGAGCAGATACCCTTTAATGTCACAGATCTTTTCTCATCGTTACGCGATATTTTCAGCATCCAGGCGCGCGAGAAAGGAATTGATTTCAGGATTAACCTCGACAGCACAGCGAACCGGCTGCTGGTAGGTGACCCTGTTAGGCTCAATCAGATTCTGATTAACCTGATCAGCAATGCGATCAAATTCACGCACTCTGGTCACATTATCGTTACTGGCAAGGTCCAAAAGGAAGATTCCCACACTTGCCAGATGCAATTTCAGGTGGAAGATTCCGGCATCGGAATTCCTAAAGACAAACTAACAACGATCTTCGAGAGTTTCAGTCAGGCAGATGCCTCTGTCACCAGAAGGTATGGCGGAACCGGGCTGGGTCTTACCATTGTACGACAACTGGTGGAACTTCAGCACGGGCACATTCATGTAAAAAGTGAAGAGGATCTCGGATCGATTTTCACGGTTCAAATACCTTATGAAAAACACCGGCAAACCGGTAGTAGCAAAGCAAGGAATCTGGGTTCTGCGTCGCATGATCAATCCGTTGCCAACTACCGCGACCTGAACGGACTGAGAATCCTACTGGTAGAAGACAACGACATCAATCAGTTGTACGCGAGCACAATCCTTGTCAAGACGTTTGGTTGTCAGGTAGATTCTGCTGAGAACGGTTATGTGGCATTGGAAAAGATGAAAAACAACCGCTATGACATCGTACTGATGGATGTGCAGATGCCGGTCATGGATGGTTATGAAGCCACCAAGGCCATCAGAATGGGTGAAGAACCAAAGCGCAATATTCCCATTATCGCACTAACAGCCAATGCCACCCGGCAGGATACAGACCGTTGCCTTGCGGCCGGCATGAATGAATCCATTCCCAAGCCATTTACACCGGAGGAACTATACCGGGTACTGCACCGGTATGCGAAGAATCTCAAGCCCCTTCAGCCTGAGCCTATCATCACCCGAACTGCTGTACACTACGTCGATCTCTCCTACCTTGAAAAGGTATCCAACAGTGACAAGACCTTCCTGAAGGAAATGGTCGTGGCATTGTTAAAGACCATACCGCAGAATCTCGAAGAAATTGAAACAAGCCTTCAGCAGAAAGACTGGCCCACGCTTGTAAAGTCCGTTCACCGGATCAAGCCCTCTCTCACCATGATGGGTATGAGCAAGGAACGCGAACTAGCAGCTACTATTGAGCAAGAAGCCCAAACGGACGTGGAGGGGGCAACCCGGAAGATCCATGCCCTATGCGAGATTCTTCGCACAGCTGTTAATGAATTGAGGGAAATGCCACACTAGGCAGCCTGCAGAAACTCTAGTTGCGGTTCATCACTACCAACTTCCTGCGCTCTGTCTGACCGTCAGGACCATTGACAATGACAATGTAGACAGCGTTGGGAAGGTCAGACACATTGACCTGTACAACTCCATTCGCCGCACCTTCAAAGCTTCCGGAACTAACCTCAACTCCCTGCTGATTTACGAGCGACCAATTATGTCCCGCATGGGAACCTACTTCCGGTAAGACAAGGTTGACATAACCATTGGAAGGATTGGGGTACATCTTCATCGCCGCCAGCGGGCCACTGTGTCCCTCTATGCCAGTGATCGGACCACCTCGTTTGGCCGGCGCCTGAATGACCAAACTCTGATAGATCACCTTGGTCACTTTGTCCTGAATGAATGCCACCAACTTCAATTTGGATGGATCATTGATTGTCACACTGATAGGCAAGTCCAGGAATTGGTGTTGGTAGCTGAAACCAGCAGTGGTCCACGACAAGTTAGGAACGTGACCGGCAGGGCCCAGGAGCAACTTCCTCACAACATTCCTGGAGCCGTTTACATCTGTTTCTATCAATGCCACCTGCATGACGATCTGATTTTGTACCGGAATCAGTGTGGTCACCGTCATGTCCAGGGAAATGGTTGTCCCCAGTCCAGTGGCAATCGTATCCAGTTGGATGTCAAACTCAGGATCTGTTAAGGCCCGCTTGTCGATCCACTTGTTAACAATATCTGTATAGCGACCCTGGAAAGGCGGGATACTGTCACGGTCCCAATCACCGATTACCCTGTCAAAGTTGCCCAGAATACCGTCCATGATTGTATAAGGCGGCTGAGTCCGGCCATAAAACAGCATTCTCGAGTTGGCATCTTTCGGATTCTCCTGATAGAAAGGATCGCCGGGCGGATAGCTTACATGGTAACGGAGATCCTGGAAGTCGGAATAGGAATTTCCCAGAGTATCAAGGTGCTGGTTCATCGTGTTGCTGAACAAATTATCTATCACCACATCTGTGTTGGAAATGGTAGGATCCACATTGGTGAAGTGCTCAATAACTACATTGCGCTGCTTCTCACCTACAAAAACATTGTCGAATGCGAAGCCATCGTAGTGAACGTTGGGAGGATTGTCATTGTTGCTGGCGAAGCCCACGCGCAGACGCACCTGTTTGCGTTCATTGACTGGAATCATATCAAGCCTGAATCTTGCACGCTTCCATCCATCCGTCTTACCTGTCCAACCATAAGCAGTCACCAATTGCTCCCCGGGATTTGCTGTCACGGGATTACCATTATACCAGTAGATTCCCTCCTGCCGGTCGGGCTGCGCCAAAGGAGGTCCAACCACATACCAATCCACACCACCATTGGTAGAATACTGAACCACGGCACCATCTATATTGGGATCACTGTCAGACCAGTAATCCAAAGCAATCATAGGCCGTCGAAGGGCAGAAATATTGAGACATGGTCCGTTAATAACAGAGCTCTCATTCTTCGCATAAGTCGTAGCCGCTCCTGAACGCTTACCCGTCCACCAGGACTTGGTGCCTGTGTAAATACCTGAAAGCAGGCTATTGGCAAGATTCTGAGGGCCATTGGGAATGCCATACATCCAGCTTGAATCACTTCCGGTGCGAAGTGCTTCAGGCTGCCAGGCGCCATCATTAAGCTCGAAATCCTCTTTGTATGCATCCTGAGGACTGATATTCAATGTTTGATAAGGAAGAATAAAGACTGTTTTCTGAACAAAATCCGAACAGCCATCACTTGTGTTAATCGTGAGTGTTACCGGATAGCTCTGGAAGTTGCTAAACTTGTGCAATGGCTTCTTGTAGGTACCACGAGTACCCGCAATCGCAGTGATATTTGCCGTGGAGTCCGCCGGCGTAGCACTTGCCACCACTGGTTTGCCATCCCCAAAGTCCCATGTGTATTTTGTTATATATCCAATATTGTTCTTTGTAACTGAAAGGCTCTCAAAGCGAGTCGAGTCATTGTTACAAATAGCCGACCAGTCAAAATCTACCACCGGAGGTGCACCTAGCTGAACTGGCTTCAGTATGGTGTTCGAGCAGTTTAGTGCGGTAGTAACCTTCAAGGCTGTCTGATAAACTGCAGCAGCCGGATACGGGTGGAGAGGATTTCTGCTAAAGTCAATTCCCTGACTGGGGCCGAAATCCCAGGTCCAGTTCACAACCGAATCAGGGAAAGGCGACGGTTGTACAAACGAACTATCCTGATACTGAATCTTTGTATCAATACAACGGTTCAGCACGCCAAACTTGGCAACCGGCGCACCCAGGATGTTGATGGTCCGCGGTTTGAATGTGGTAGCATTATAGATGTTCGTGAAATTGTATTGAATGATGTAGCTACCCGGCGGCACACCGTCTGTATTGAATGAGTAATTGGTTCCGTCAAATCGAATATCAAGCGGGGTCTGGCCAGTAATGGTTACAGCCGTAAAATCAGCAGATTCTCCCAACTTAGGCACTGTATTAGGACTCAGGACTACGTAACCCTGATTGGGGCATACATCAAAGGCAAATTCGCCGTTCGAGTCCTTCCTGTTGGTCTGTGAATTGGCAACAATGAAATCAACATTTGTCACAGGGTTGACTTGAATTTGCTTCACTACATTATTGACACAACCAGTGGCGGGTATTGTGTAAGTGTATGTAATGAAGTTAGTTCCCAGGGTGGCTGCGGACGGGTCAAACACCACTTTATCCAGCGGAGTTTGAGTAGTGCTACCGATATTACTTGAAGCTGGTTGAATGGTGAACAAGCCACCTGATTGGTTTCCATTCAATGTAATGGGCAGGTTGTTCTCTGCAATCTGGAAAGGCAAGGTCACAAAGTCCACAATTGGCAGCGGGTTCACCTTTACACGCACTGTATCGGAATTGGACGTGCAAGGACCCAGACCATCGGGGTCAGACACTGTTATCACCAGAGGGATAATCTGATTCACTTCACTAGGATGTGAATAAAAATATCGGGCATTCGGATCGTTTATGTTACTAAATGTTCCGGCGCCAGTTGTTGTCCAGGTGGCAGTAGTGATGGCTCCGGATTGAACGGCTCCAAGTGCGATACTGGTAGATATAGGCGCACCAGTCTGCTTTTCACACATTTCCAAGGATGCAGGTGCCACCACCTTTGCTGCTTCATTGATAGTCACCACGACATCATCCGCAACAGCCACACAGGGGCCTGTGGGTCCGTCAGGGTCGTTAGTTGTCAACCGGAGTGTGATCGCCTGGCTTACCGGGTACGTAATATCAGCCGGGTCCACATTGTATGTTGCATTAGCTGTGATAGGGCTGCCGGTCACGATGTTTGTTGAGAACAGAGTACCATTACCCTGTACAATACTCCACAGTGCAGTCGTAGCACTTCCTCCCAATGTACCACTGACAGGGAACTGATTAGGTTCGCACAGGGTTTGGTCATTCATGGCAACCACTGTGGGAGCCAGGTTTAACTGTATGTTGAGCAGATCCGTTACCAGGCTACAAGGCCCCGCGTTGTCAGGGTCATTAGTCGTCAGCATGAAAGTGACAGTGGTTGTAATGTCTGAAGGGTCAACCGTGTAGGTTGCAGTCACACCGGTACCAGTTGTTGTGCTTGCCGACAGGGTGCCTGCACCAGATACAATCGACCATGTACCACTGGACGCCGCCCCACCAATCGTACCAGACAAGGGAATAGTGGTTGGCTGACAGAGTGTATAGTCAATACCGGCATCAACAATTGCAACAGGATTAACTGTGACCGTAATGTCCTTGACTGGTCCGGTGCAGTTGTTAGCGGTGGGCGTCACATGATAAACTACGGTACCTACCGTATAATTCGTCAGAGACAGAGATTGTTGAATAAGCGATCCGTTGTCATTGAAAGCACCCGTAACGTTAGAAGATGCAGTAATTGTCCATCCAAATGTAGTACCAGAGACATTTTTAGGAGAAGGATCAAGGATAACAGAGGCCGTCTGACCGCTGCAAATCGTAATGTTGGTACCATTTGCAGAAGGAACCGGTTGAACAGTTACAACGAAGTCTCTTGTATTCCCCACACAGGTATTGGCAGTAGGCGTTATGGTATAAGTAATAGTACCGGCCACATTTCCTGTGTTCACCGGCACATCTGCGATAGTTCCATTACCGGAAGGTGACACCCCGGTTACTGGTCCGGAAACTACACTGGTCCATGTATATAACGTACCAGTTACCGAACTGGTAGGCAGGAAGCTGAGCGTTGTACCAGAGCAGATAGTCGTCTGCATGGAGGTGGCAGTATTGGTAATTACCGGTACAGGTCTGACCGTTACAGTGATGCTTAACGAAGGGCCCGGGCAACCAGCAGCCGCAGGGGTAATAATATACTGCTGAGTGCCATTGGTTACGCCGTCCGCGCTCGTAAGAACCTGACTAATTGTAGAGCCACTTCCGGCAGAAGCGCCATTGACATTTGAAGAAGTGCCG
>JAIBBB010000164.1 GCA_019694905.1 Cyclobacteriaceae bacterium | reverse complement strand
TTCTCATCCACATAGGCAATCATGTCGTCAAGTGATTTACCACCTCCCTGGGATTTGCGTTCCTCCCGGCGCTGCTCCTTTTCCATGCGTTTCTGGGCTTTTCGCTTCTCTGTTTCCCTTTTTCCGAAGGAGTCGTGTGATTTTGCCATTCCTGATTTGTGGTGTTGAGTTGTTATTAGGTTCGCTGAGGGAGAAGGGCCATTTTCAGGCTTTCTATTCTTAACCGCTGCGCAAGATACCAATTAGCTGATTAACAGCCGATCGGCACGGGAAGTTTCCATAGAAGTATCGATTATTGGGTTAAACACTTTTCAATAATATCACAGCATTCATGGATTTGTTCTTCTGTGATTACCAATGGAGGGGCAAGCCGGATGATGTTTCCATGCGTCGGTTTGGCAAGTAGTCCCTCTTTCATGAATGCCATACAAAGGTTCCAGGCGGTGTCGCTTTCTTCAGTGTCATTGATGACGATGGCATTCAAAAGGCCTTTTCCCCTGACAAGCTTTATCACGCGGGTGCGGTTCATCAACGCTGTCATCCTTGCCCGGAATATTTTACCCATCCTCTCCGCATTTTCTGCAAGACCCTCATCTTTTACTACCTGCAAGGATTCCATGCACACGGCCGCAGCCAATGGATTACCCCCAAAAGTGGAACCGTGTTGACCTGGTTTGATAAGCATCATGACTTCATCATCTGCCAGCACGCACGAAACAGGAAGCACTCCGCCAGATAAGGCCTTTCCAAGGATGAGCAAGTCCGGACGAACGGACTCGTGGTCGGCCGCCAGCATTTTACCAGTGCGCGCGATCCCGGTCTGAATTTCGTCCATCATCAGGAGCACGTTGTTCTTTTTGCATGCTGCCGCGGCGGCTTTCAGATATCCATCATGCGGCACATAAACTCCTGCTTCGCCCTGTATGGGTTCCAGCCACAATCCACACACGCAAGGATCAGAAAGCGCTTTTTCAATAGCGCCCACATCATCGTAGTCAATAATTGAGAATCCAGGCATGAACGGCCCGAAATTGTTGGTCGCGCTTGGATCAGAAGATGCTGAAATAATGGTGGTGGTCCGTCCATGAAAATTCTTCTTTGCTGCAACGATCACCGCTGAATTGGGGGGTATCCCCTTTTTCTCATAGCCCCATTTTCTGGCAAGTTTGATGGCTGTTTCATTTGCCTCAGCGCCACTGTTCATGAACAAGGCTTTTTGGTAGCCAAATGTTTCGCAAACCAATCTCTCAGCCAGGCCTAACTTATCATTGTGGAATGCCCTTGAAGTAAGAGTGAGTTCCTGGGCCTGGCTGATCAAGGCGGCGATAATTCTTGGGTGACAATGGCCTTGATTGACGGCGCTATAGGCAGAAAGAAAATCATAGTACCGCCTGCCTTCCACATCCCACAGATGAACTCCTTCGCCTTTGGTCAATACTACCGGGAGGGGGTGATAATTGTGAGCACCGAACTTATCCTCCAAAGCAATGGCCTCGCGGCTTGAAGTAATGGCATCTATCATAACAGTTTGAATTACAGACGGATGACAAATTTAGTGAATTGGCGGGGCAAACCTAGATTTCGCTCTGGGTTCAGTTGCAATTTGGGTAGTACGTCATTGTGAGGCGGTGCCATTCGAATAACTTTACACTTATGGAATTGATTATCGTTGCTATTGTGCTGGTCGCCGGATTGCTGATAGGATTTCTCCTGGGAAAATTCAGGGCTATAGGGGAACTACAGCGGGCTCGCGGCCTGGCGCTGGTGGAGCAAGACAGGGCAAAGATGATTCAACAGCAGTACCGGGAGACAGCAGTCAAACTTGAGGAAGAGCGTTCCAGGATACTGGAGATGACCAACAGTCTCGCTGCCACAGAGGCAGATTATCGAAATCTGGAGGAGAAGCTGGCAGAGAATCAAAAGACACAGCGGGAAATGGAGGAGCGTTTTACACACCAATTCAGGAACCTCGCCAACGAGATCTTTGAGGAAAAGAGCAAGAAGTTCACGGATCAGAACAAGTCCAATATTTTTGACCTGCTGCAGCCTCTTGGAGAGAAGATTGTTGCCTTTGAGAAAAAGGTAGAGGAAACGCACAAGGACTCTATCGCACGAAATTCGGCATTGAAGGAACAGCTGGAGGGACTTCAAAAATTGAATTTGCAAATGACACGGGAGGCTGAGAACCTGACCCGTGCGCTGAAAGGCGACAGCAAAGCACAGGGCGCCTGGGGGGAATTCATACTCGAGAGTATTCTCGAAAAATCCGGCCTGGAGCGGGACCGTGAGTACACAGTACAGGAATCATTCACCACAACAGAGGGGCGACTGAGGCCAGATGTAATTATCCGACTGCCGGAGGGGAAGCACGTGGTCATAGACTCCAAGGTGAGTTTGACGGCGTACAACAATTTTGTTAACGCATCAACGGAGAGTGACAAAGCAACTGCCCTGAAGGCCCATCTCTTGTCTATCAGACAGCACATGCGTGGTTTGGGAGAGAAGAACTACCAGCATCTTTCACAGAATGGGCTGGATTTTATCATCATGTTCATACCCATTGAACCTGCCTACATTCTAGCCATCCAAAGTGACCGCTCACTGTATGAAGAAGCACTGGAACGCCGCATCGTATTTGTAAGCCCGACATTGCTGATCCCCAGCTTGCAGTTAATCAAGAATGTCTGGAAGCAGGAATACCAAAACCGACACGTTCTCGACATTGCCAATAAGGCGGGTGATTTGTATGACAAATTTGTTGGGTTTACTGAGGACCTTATAACTTTGGGAAGACATCTCGACAGCTCCAAGAAGTTCTATGAGGAGTCTATGAAGAAGTTGTCATTTGGTACAGGCAACCTTGTCAGAAGAACAGAGGAACTGAAGAAACTGGGGGCCCGAACCAGCAAGAGCCTTGATCCGAAACTGATTGGCCGGTCAGAAGATCAGGCCGATTTATTTGATAACAACTAAACACTGCTAATTATGAAAAAACTGCTTGCTGTCGCTTTTGCCGGGCTCGTACTGATGAGTTGCTCCTCACTTTCACCTGCCGGAAACTGGACCTATTCTATCACGGGAACACCACAAGGAGATTACACAGGTAACATGTCTGTAGCAAAGGAAAAGTCCGGTTATTCCGCATCGCTTGCTGCAGAAGGTAGTTCAATCCCGTTCAATCAATTTTCTTACGACAAGAAGGCATCCAAGTCCAATGGAAACTTCAATTATCAGGGCATGATGGTAAATCTGGAAGCCAACGTTACCCAGGAGGAAATGAATGGAAGTGTTTCTGTCCAGGGGATGACATTTCCTTTTAAAGCTATTCGCAAGAAATAGTTGAATGATTTTCAGGGTTCGATGGCATAGTTGAATGATGCGGGTTGATATGAAGAACGCACTGGACATCAAGTTGAAGAAATTGATTGTGGTCGGCGACCGGGTGCTCATCCGCCCTGCAAGGGAGTCAGACAAGACACCCAGTGGGTTGTATTTGCCCCCAGGTGTTCAGGAGAAGGAGAGAATTCAGCGGGGATACGTGATCAAAGCCGGCCCAGGTTATCCTCTGCCGCTGCCGGCAGATGAGGATGATGTGTGGAAGGGCAAGGAGGAGCAGATCAAATACCTGCCTCTGCAGGCTCAAGAAGGAGATCTTGCCATTTTTCTGCAAAAGGGAGCCATTGAGGTCATGTATGAAGACGAGAAGTACTTCATTGTTCCGCAGGCATCGATTCTGATGCTCGAGCGGGAAGAAGATCTATGAGTATCCGCGGGTTGGCATTTGGTTCGCTCAGAACTGGCAAGAAGTACCGGCTGATAAACTATGGTGATCGATATGATTTTGAATTGGAAGATATTTTGCCGGACGGCGACTTCATGGTGAAGGACCTTCACACACTGGAGCGATTCCGGCTGAAGGATACCATACGGTTTGGGAAGGGCCGGGATTTTGAAATCAGAGAAATTGATGGTTAGGAACGGACAAGCACAGTCGATATGAATCTTCATTTTTACAAGTATCAGGCCGCGGGAAACGATTTTGTTCTGGTGGACAGACGGGGGTTGGACTTTGTGCCAACCAAGGGCCAGATTGCACACCTGTGCGATCGCAGGTTTGGCGTGGGAGCAGATGGAGTGATTCTTCTCGATGCCGACCAGAAGGCCGATTTTGGCATGGTGTACATCAATCCGGATGGCACCGAAAGTCTGTGCGGAAACGGCTGTCGCTCTGCTGTTGATCTGGCATCAAGACTGGGCCTTGCCCGACACCAGACTGTCTTTTCGGCGTTTGATGGATTGCATCAGGCAGAGCTGCTGAAAGAAGGTGGAGTACGTCTGCAGATGAATGATGTGAAGCTTATTGAGCAATTGGCCGAGGGGCATTTCATGAATACAGGCTCCCCTCACTTCGTGAGATTTGTGACGGACCTTGACCAATATCCGGTTTTTGAGGAAGGGCGTGCCATCCGTTATAATCCCATCTTTCCGGATGGAGCCAATGCCAATTTTGTGGAGGAATTACCTAACAATACGATTGCAATACGAACCTATGAGCGGGGGGTCGAGGAGGAAACCCTGGCGTGTGGAACCGGTGCTACCGCAGCTGCGTTGTCAGCGGCAATCAGAGGTTATCACTCACCAGTAAATGTCGTTGCCAGGGGCGGGAAATTGAGGGTTGAGTTTGTGAGAAAGGGCGATTGGCACTTTACAGATATCTGGTTAACGGGTCCGGCCAATCTGGTCTACGAGGGTCAGATAAGCATCTGATCAACGCAGTTTAAGTTCTGTTTTCAGACCTTCGATGTGATTGCGCAGGGCTGCCATGGGGCTGGTATCGGCATCCCATTTGGTTCCCAGCAACACCCTGCCGTTTTCCAGATGGCGGAAGTAGAATTTGTAAATAACCTGATCTGCGGACAAGGTTCTGAGTTGAAGACCACTTCCGAGCGGATAGGTGACCGAGGTGTAGACCGATTCGGCTTTGCTAAGATCGTAGCCCAGAAGTTCCTTGGCAGATTTACCCCTGCAGTGCATCCAGCAAAGGATATACAAATTTCCCTGCCTCCTGAGTTCGCGCTCATCAGATCCGGCCTCAGCGAATTGATATTTGAACGGATAGTGTTTCTGAAAGAATTGTTGCAGGGAGTCATCAAGAACCTTGTCACCTGAGCGGACAATGACAAGGTTGTCTATGCGCAGATCCACTGCGAAATATTCACCGCGTTGCCCAGCAATGGGATTGACCGCAATACCCGTTTCTGGTTCATCTGCAATCAGCAGGTTGAGTCTTTTCTGACTGTTTGCTGCAACGCGATACACCTCACTCATCGTTTCCGATAGGTCGCCACTTCTTTTTTCCCAGGCAGCCTGCCCCACATCAACCCAGGTGGATTGCTGGTTGAAGGGCGTAACAACGAATCGATAATCGCCGTCCTTTTCCAGAAAGATGAGATATCTGATTTCACGACTCAAGAGGTATTTAAGGAATGCCCGGCTGGCGTCAACACCTGCAAAAACCTGATCAGACTCAAAGTACACGACGGGGTCAATACCTGTGAGTTGAAATGTGGCTTGAATGTTGTTCAACTCTTCCTGAGTATACCTGTAATCGTAAAGTGCTACCGAGCGCGCGGCCAACAAATCTGGGGGTGGTGAAAGGGTATACTGCAATTTCTGCAGCACGGCCTCACGGGCACTTTGTCCGGGCCCTGGTGTGGCAACACAAACCAACAGCGTGATCGTATAGAGGAACTTGTTCAAGGAGACAACTTGAAGAGATAACGGAAATGCTAAAATACTATTGTTTCATTAAACACCGATATACACACCGTCGGGCCTGATTTCAATTGGAAAAAGCTCGAGATCCGAAGAGCGCTCCGACTGTTCTCGTCCGGTGCGGAGGTCAAAGCAGTATCCATGCAAAGGGCAACGGATTTCGTCGGTGACGGAGATACTGCCCCGACTCAGAGACTCTCCCTGATGAGAGCATCTGTCGCTTACACCTAGTGGACCATTCCGTGTGAGCACCACACACACCGAGATGGTTCCCAGGACTACTTTTACCGGTTTGCGCCACGGGAGCCTGATATTCATTTCTGACTCCGAATCAAAAATCCGTACCCATTCCATGATTATGTTCCAAGTTGGCTGTGTAATCTCTATCTTTCTTGCCACTAATTTCAGACAAAGATCATAACACTTACACCCCATTCTATGCGTTTCATTGCAACGTTTGTTCTCGCGGTTTTTTTTCAGCCGATTCTGGCACAGATCAATCAGAAACTTCAGGCCAGGCTTGACCAGCAGGCGAAAGAAATTGAGGGCAAGGTCATCGACTGGCGACGGCATATCCACCAATACCCCGAGCTTTCAAACCGGGAAGAAAAGACGGGCGCTTACATTGCTGAGCATTTAAAGGCATTGGGACTCAAAGTTCAGACAGGAGTGGCACACACCGGGGTGGTGGCTTTGCTAGAAACCGGAAAGCCAGGTCCTGTCATTGCCTTGAGGGCAGACATCGATGCACTTCCTGTTACTGAGCGTGGGAACCTGCCGTTTGCATCAAGAGAGCGTGTTCAATTCAATGGTCAGGAGACCGGGGTGATGCATGCGTGCGGGCACGATACTCACGTTGCTATTCTGATGGGGGTAGCTGAAATTCTGACAAGGAACAAGGCGGAGCTGCGTGGAACCATCAAGTTTATTTTTCAGCCGGCAGAAGAAGGTGCACCCAGCGGGGAAGAAGGCGGTGCATACCTGATGGTGAAGGAGGGTGTCCTTGACAATCCCAAGGTGGATGCCATATTCGGATTGCACATACAATCCATGCTGGCGCTTGGCAAGATCTCCTACCGGCCTGCCGGATTGATGGCAGCAAGTGACTGGTATTCGATCAAAGTAAAGGGCAAACAGACGCATGGCGCGGCTCCCTGGGGCGGGATCGATCCAATTGTAGTGAGCGCACAGATCATTCAGGGGCTCCAGACTATTATCAGTCGACAGACGGAGCTAACGAAGGAGGCGGCAGTGATTTCGGTGGGTCGCATCCAGGCGGGCATCAGAGAGAATATCATACCAGAGGAAGCCTTCTTTGCAGGCACCATCCGCACGCTGGATGCAGGCATGCAGGATCTTATCCATGAAAAAATCAAACTCACAGCCACCAAAATTGCAGAGAGTGCAGGGGCCACAGCCGTAGTGGATATCAAGAAAATGACCCCTGTAACATACAATGATCCTTCACTGACTGAGCGCATTGTGCCTAGCCTGAAGCGTGCGGCTGGCGTTGAAAATGTGATCAATATTCATGCAGTAACCGGGGCTGAGGATTTTGCATTTTACCAGCAAAAGGTGCCTGGCGTTTTCTTCTTCCTTGGCGGAATGCCACCCGATGCAGATCCGGCCAGAGTGGCCTCACATCATACACCTGATTTTATTATTGATGAGCGTGCTTTCGTGCTGGGGGTCAAAGCCTTGTTGAATGTATCAGTGGATTACCTTCTCCAGCCCGTTCCCAAAAAGTAACGTCTAAAACATTGCCCTATGAAATTACTTCTGTTGTTCCTATTCTCAGTGATGGTGCTGACGTCTTGCACGAAGCAATCCTCCGAGACACTGAAATATCCCGAGACCGCGGTGGCAGATACCACGGACAACTACTTTGGTGAGCGTGTGTCAGATCCGTATCGCTGGCTGGAAAATGACACAGCCACTGACACAAAGAACTGGGTGCAGGCAGAGAACAAGGTTACATTCACTTACCTGAATGGTATTCCTTTCCGCGACCTCATTCGGAAAAGACTCGAGGAGGTGTACAACTATCAACGGTTAAGCGCACCCTTCAGAGAAGGGTCGTACTACTATTTCTACAAGAATGACGGTCTTCAAAATCAAAGTGTTCTATATCGGACGAAAGGTGAAAAGGGAGAGCCTGAAGTATTTCTTGATCCTAATTCATTTTCGAAAGACGGTACAACTTCATTGGCAGGAATCTCTTTTACATCTGATGGTGAAATAGCAGCCTACCAGATCTCACAAGGTGGCTCTGACTGGCGCAAAGTGATTGTTATTGCCACCAGTGACAAGCGCGTTTTGGAAGACACCTTGGTCGATGTGAAATTCAGTGGAATTGCCTGGAGGGGAAGGGAAGGATTCTATTACAGCAGCTACGACAAGCCAGTAGGTAGCGCGTTGTCTTCCAAGACTCAACACCACAAATTGTTCTTTCATCGGTTAGGGACTTCGCAGCAAAGAGATGAATTGATTTTTGGTGGTGACGCGACGCCCAGAAGATACATCGGGGCAGGCCTGACGGAGGATGAGCGATTCCTGGTCGTCACTGCCGCCACGAGCACGACCGGAAATGAACTCTATGTGCGGGATCTCAAGGATCCCAAAGGGAAGTTGCAAGTGATTGTATCCAACTTTGATAACGAGTACAATATCATTGACAATGACAGTGACCGGTTGCTGGTGCAGACCAATTGGGGGGCCCCGAAAGGAAGGGTGATGTCTTTTGATTTGAAAAACCGCGAGCAGTCGGACTGGAAAGTTGTTATTCCGGAGGCTGAAACGCCACTGGAGGGCGTGAGCACGGTTGGCAGGAAAATGCTGGTCAGCTATTTGAAGGATGCGCATTCTGTTGTCCTTCAATATGATCTGCAGGGTAAGATGGAGCGGGAGATCACCCTGCCAGGGATAGGCACTTCAGGGAGTTTTTCCGGGAAGCCTGGCGATACTCAGGTCTATTACACGTTTGCTTCGTTCACGTACCCAACCACCATTTTCAAACTGGATCTGATCAGTGGCAAATCCACCTTGCATGAGCAGCCCGGGTTGGACTTTGATCCAGAGGCATATGAGACAAAGCAGGTCTTTTTCGAAAGCAAGGACAAGACCAAAGTGCCCATGTTCATTACATACAAGAAGGGAATGGAATTAAATGGAAAGAACCCGACGTGGCTTT
>JAIBBB010000390.1 GCA_019694905.1 Cyclobacteriaceae bacterium | reverse complement strand
TGGCGGTATTCAGTGGAAAATACCCATCGGGAAATCAGCCATCGTCCTTGGCGGTGTAGCGCACAAGGCCATCACCCTCAAGGGCGTCCGCCAGGGTACTTTCATGTACGGCAATTCAACAGTGTTTGCGCAGACCGACGAGCAGAACGTCACATTTAATACGCCTGAATCCTACGGCGGAGGCGTCTCTTTCAAGTTCAGAAGATCGACACTGGCCGCCGATGCCCTTTACAGGAAGTGGCCCACCTCCATCAGCAGCGATCCGGGTGTGACGTTTATGCCTACCTGGCGCTATTCTGCCGGTTACACCCTGAGAGGGGATGTCACATCCGTCAGCTTCATCAACACTATCTCATGGAGAGCAGGTGTATATGTGGAAGATTTCTACGTGCAGCTCGGCAGTTCGAAATTAACTACTACCGGTTGGTCAGTGGGCTTCTCCATCCCGGTTCAGAATATCCGGTCAGCGGTAGCCCTTACCTACAGCAGCAACCTGCTTGGCACCACTGCCAACGGACTCATTCAGGAATCCAGCCAACGGATTACACTGGATGTGCAAGTAGCGGATCTGTGGGGCATCCGCCGCCGTTTCGATTAAGGGCCGTCAGGGGTGGTAGTTTTTTTCGCCCGCCTGTATGGGCACTTTCAGTATGTTTTCTGAAGGCGGCAAAGGACAGGAATAACTCTCGACATAAGCACAATAAGGATTGTACGCCTTGTTGAAGTCAAGTGTGATCGTGCCAGCACCTGGCACTTTTTTCAATTCCAGATAGCGCCCTGCGCCATAGGTGTCCATGGCACTGGTGGCGTCAGCAAATGGGAGGAACAGCATGTCACGGCTCGCTCCCATACCCAGCGGCTCGAGCAGAAGCAGTTTGCACCGGAAATCATCGAGATCAAAGGTGGCCCAAGCGTAACGCGCGTACTGCTGGAGTTGTCCGTCACTCGTGTTGAGCGTGATGAGCTGTTTGTCTGCCGGCTCGAGATTGGCAATCACCCGGTATTTCAGGTCGGGTGAATACCAGGACAGTTCTGTGAATGATTGTGTGCTGTCCTGACGGAAGGGCGACTCGTCGCTGTTGCGCATGAAAAGGTCTTTCTCTTCGCGCTCCTGCAACAGTTCTTTGCGCCAGTTGTCTTCTCCGCTGTGGTCGGTGGCGGTATAGAAAATCGTTCCAGCCAAAGCGGCTGCAATAACGATCAAGATGATGTGCCTGGTTTTCATAACATGCCTGCATCGGCAAAACTAAGGTATTTCGAACCACACACAATAAGGTGGTCCAGCACCTGAATTTCCAGCACCTTGCCTGCTTCCCGGAGTTTGCGGGTGAGATCGATGTCGCTTTGGCTGGCGGTCATATTTCCCGACGGATGATTGTGTGCCACAATGATGGCACTCGCCAGTTCATCGAGAGCGAATTTGAAAATGATCTTGGGATCCGCTACCGTGCCGGCGACACCACCCTCGCTGATGCGGCGGACTTTGATTAACCGATTCGCGCGATTGAGCAACAACACCCAGAACTCCTCGTGTGTCAGGTCCATCAGTTGACCTCTGATTTGTTCAAAGGAGTCCCTCGAACTGGTGATCCTGATCTTCTCTGAACTTTCGGATTGGCGGCGCCGCCGTCCCAGTTCGAGCGCAGCGACAATGGTTACGGCCTTCGCTTCGCCGATGCCGCGAACCTTGGTAAGGTCTTTGATGGTGAGTCGCGCGAGTTGATTGAGATCGTGACCGGCAGCCGCCAGCACCCGCCTGGCCAATTCCACAGCACTCACAGTGGATGTTCCCGTACCGAGCAGGATTGCAACCAGTTCGGCATCAGACAAGGCGGTCGTGCCCTTGAGCAACATCTTCTCCCGGGGCCGGTCTTCCGGCGACCATGATCGGATGGTCGTTGGTCTGTTTTCATGTACATCCATGGTATCAAGGTAACAGACCAACAGGCTTCCATGAATCGTATACCTACGCTACTGCGCTCTGAATGTGCTATTTTTGCCCCCCGTGGACCTTCAGCAATTCATGACGACGGCGCGCAACCGCAGCGCGGACAACCGGAAGTATCTGCAATCGCTTCGGCGGCTGGATCCGCGCAAGGTAGATGATGCCTTTCATGAACAACACGAAGCGGTTTTTCGGGAAATCGATTGCCTCAACTGCGCCAACTGCTGCAAGACCACCAGCCCCATTTTTTATCAGACTGATATTGAGCGGCTGGCGAAAAGCCTGCGCATGAAGCCTGGCGAATTCATTGAGCGCTACCTCCGAATAGACGAAGACAAAGACTACGTGCTGAAATCTTCGCCTTGTCCTTTTCTGGGACCCGACAATTACTGCAGTGTGTATGAAGCACGCCCCAGGGCATGTCGCGAATACCCCCACACTGACCGGAAGAAGATGGTGCAAATCATGGATTTGACGCACAAGAATACTTTGGTTTGCCCGGCGGTGCTGGAGATGGTGGAACGTCTCAAAAACACCGATATTTGAATATGCTTCTGAGGCTAGTCCATCTCTTTTCTTTACTGGCTGCCGGCTGCGTGGCCCAGGCACAAATTGTTGCATTGGCATCCAACGCTGCCAATGGCCAGTTGCAGGCCGATTCCATCTTCTACAGTGTGGGAGACCAAAAGGTCAATTTCAGTGTGTTCAGCATCGGCACCCGCGTACAGCTCAACTTTGACGGTCTTCACGGACTTGCCATCCGCGACGGCAAATCTTTTCCCGGCTGCGAAATGACCGTCCTCAATGATGATAA
>JAIBBB010000389.1 GCA_019694905.1 Cyclobacteriaceae bacterium | reverse complement strand
CCGCGCCGTCGGCGACGACCGAAAGCCCCTCGACCGCGATGGTGGGGGGTGCGGTCACCGCGCGCTGCCCTGGTGGCCACCCTGGGGGCCCTCGTGGGGGCCACCCTGGGGCACCAGCCATTCCACAAAGTCTTCAGTTACATGGTCATGGCCAATGCCAATATCATTCCACACAAGAGCAATCCACAGAATGACAATGGACTTCCGCACAAACTCTGTCAGAATATGATGGTTGGCCGTCCGGTCATCGTCAGTACGAGTAGGCCGCTCAGACGGATTGTAGAAACCTACGGCTGTGGATTGGTCTTCGAGGCAGAGAACCCGGCTGATTTCGCAACCAAGGCCAGGCAGATGGTTAATGATCCGGCTTTGTGCGAACAATTGGGTAATGCCGGAAAGAAAGCAACCCTGGATGGCAGTTTCAATTGGGAATCAAGCGCCGAAGTATTATGGCAAGTCTACGGAAGAAACAACGATGCCAGGGAATTGTAGAATTGTTCGTAGTTGAATCTCGCCGTGAAGTGCTCCTCCCATTGTTTCCTGTACTGATCACGGAAGTTTTGATCACCCGATTTTTGTAAAACCCTGAACAGTACGCCGGCTACATCGGGTGGTTTCGGCTTTGGTGGAGTCAGGGAATCCGTGATCCCTGAGAGCATTTCGGGAACGCCACCTACCGGTGTTGCGACAATGGGAATGCCTGCGCACAGGGCCTCCATGATGCTCACCGGCATGCCTTCTGAATCCGATACATTGAGAAACACGTCAATGGGGTGTGAAGCATAGAATTGCTGAACAGCTTCTGCAGTCAGGTGCCCGACCCAGGAGGCCGAAACTCCAGTTCCGGACAAAGCTCCGGAAGCTTGCGCCTCGAGTGCTCCGCGCACGGGGCCATCCCCCAAATGCGTCCACTGCATGCTGCGGCCCGGCATCATGCGAGACAGTTCCTTTAAGGAATCTATCAACAGATCAATGCGTTTGACTTCTGTCAAATGCGAGCACGACACAATCCTGATGATTCCATCTCCTGATGGACGTGTGCGGAATCCCCAATCGTCAGTACCCAGCCTGCTTACAACAAATAATTGCCTGTGTGCCGGATAGCGAAATGCCAGGTACTCCTTTCCATCCTCAGAAACCGGAAAGACTTTATCCATTCGCCCCAGCAACGAAGTGCGAAACGGAAAATACCCACCAGGAATTCTCGCCTGGTACAAGTCACCCCAATGCACCCGACTGATCACTTTACGGTCAGGATGTACCCGCACGAACCTGGCTGCCCCTTCAGTCATTCCTGAAAGCCAGTACGTGTATAGTACCTGGTATGAGTCCAATTGCTCTTGCCGGGCTGCAGCCTCCAAGGTTGCCTCAGTAATTGCTGCCGTCTTCAGGTAGAAAAGAAATGAACGACGCATACCTGAATTCAGCCACATTCGAGGATGACTGCACCATTCCCAAATAGCGGCCGGACTCAGCAGAGATCTGTAGAAGCGGAATTTTGCCCGCGCAGGCAGCAGCAAGCCAACACCTTCTGGCAGAGAGCGTGCAGTGCCTGATGTCTTATTTGGGAGAATCAGCACCGGAATGCGGTTGTCACTGTACCACTTGAGTTCCGTAGCAATGAAATCTTCACCCCGGCCAAATGGATACTGTTGGGTAATCAGAATAATCCCTGGCTTCATTCTGTCATCCAAGCCTGCAGACCATGACAATTGTGTCCCTGTAGGCAGGATATTGCTTCAACAACCATCGCTTGAAATAGGCACGCTGTGTTGGTGCCATGTTCTCGACCAGCCAGAACTCTTCCGGTTGAAGGCCTGCATCCATCGCCACCTTGGCAAGTGTATACGGTGTAAACCAAAACCGATGGTCACTGTTGACCAGTTCAACGTGACGCCTGGCAGATCGCGTGAAATTCTTGAATCGAAAGGCATGAGGTGTCGTAAGAACGATTCGGTCAACGGAACCAGCATAACGTTTCCTCAACTCTTCCAGAAACATCACAGGGTTTCCAATATGCTCAATGATCTCACCAAGCAGCATGATATCCCAGTGGGAATCAATGATTGCTGGCAGAGCATCCTGCCGGGTGATGTCCGCAGTATGCAAATCGCGATAGCCTTTTGCCCGAAGGTGAGAAAGCGCCTCTTCATTGTTGTCAACGCCAATACATGCGGCAGCCACTTCCAGTAATCTTGCATGAAGCCAAGTCTTGTTGGCGATCTTCTGATCGATTATGTCAAGATGGTCTGCACACCCCAGGTGTACCACGCGTTTTCCCGTGCAAAGCCCCAGGACCGTCTCCAGCCGACCTGGAACTGAAGCCTCAGGAACGGCGGTGGCAATCGTAAAACCATTCGAGAATTTTTCGCCTCTCAGGTAGGCGAGCGCATCTTCGGAAAATCTCATGTCTTGGGATTGGAAAGTAACTTGCGCCAATCAATCTGACTCCATTCATTGCGATAGACCAGCAACAACAAAACTAGTGTAAAGAATACATATCCCAAATGCACCCATCCGCTGAGTTGCGGAGTTGTAAACGGCTCTGCTCCGGCGATTAACAGCATAAGCAACAAAGGGGCAACGACAAGCTTGAGGGCATTGAAACGGAAGGTGAATCTGCGCCTTATCCACCAGGCCAGCAATACAATCTCCATCGCCTGGCAAACAATGGTGGCACCGACTGCTCCCATAATTCCTATCCGGCGAATCAATATCCATGACAATATCAACTTGGTGATAGTCACACCCGCCAATATC
>JAIBBB010000388.1 GCA_019694905.1 Cyclobacteriaceae bacterium | reverse complement strand
GGCCGAAATCATCCAGCTCATGCCACCATCATAGCCAATCGCCGCGCCTGCGATTATCCTTTTCGACCTGGACTTGATACCAAGCAGAATGGGACATTCCGGGAAAGAACGGCGAAATTCATGGCACAACAAGTCGCAACCAACATCACCTGGCACGAAGGGCATGTCGAACGATCGCAGCGCTACGACCTGCTGAAGCAGCGCGGCGCAACAATCTGGCTGACGGGGCTTTCCGCGTCCGGCAAGAGCACTATCGCAAAATTGATACAGCGGCTCTATGTGCCGGAACGAGGTCGAGTGCTGATTGATGGTGTTGATCTGTCCCAGGTCGATCCAGCCTGGTTACGCCGGCAAGTTGGCGTCGTGCTGCAGGAGAACTTTTTGTTTAACCGCTCTGTGCGGGACAATATTGCGCTGACCGACCCGGGACTCTCCATGGACCGCGTGATCGCTGCGGCAAAGTTGGCCGGCGCCCACGAATTCATCCTCGAGCTTTCTGAGGGGTATGACACGATTCTGGGCGAACATGGGTGTCTGCTGTCCGGCGGACAGAGACAGCGCATTGCAATTGCGCGCGCGTTAGTGGCTGATCCGCGCATTCTTATCTTCGACGAAGCCACCAGTGCATTGGATTATGAATCCGAAGCGATCATTCAGCGGAACATGTCGCACATCTGCAAAGACCGTACGGTCATCATCATCGCGCACCGCCTCAGTACAGTTCGGCGGGCACATCGGATTTATGTCGTAGATCGTGGACGATTGGTCGAGCAGGGGACGCATGACGAATTAATCAAACGAAACGGGATGTATATGCGGCTTCACCAACACCAGGAAGGGCGGGCGGCCTGATGCGGGAGATGATGGGGAGTGACAAGACGGAATTCATCACTGTGAAACATATACTCAAACGACAGATGGCCCTCTGGAGTGCTCGTCTCAGGGGTGATGTGACCGGTCAACATTCTGCGACGGCGCATGGGGCTGTTGCGGAGTTTCTGCCCGCGGTGCTGGAGATCCAAGAGTCCCCACCGTCCCCGATCGGTCGTGGCATTCTGTGGACGGTGATGCTGGCCTTCAGCGCCGCTGTGGCCTGGTCATCGCTCAGTTGGATCGACATCGTCGCGGTGGCTCCAGGCAAGATCATTCCCAGTGGTCATTCTAAAACCGTTCAGCCCCTTGAGGCCGGCGTGGTCTCCGCCATTCATGTGCAGGACGGGCAGACGGTTCGGCAGGGGGACATCCTAATTGAGTTGGACGCGACGCAGAACGGCGCTGACCGAGATCGTGCGACGAATGAATATCGGGCGACGTTAGTCGAAACTGCTCGCCTCCGCGCCTTGATCAAGAGGGATGGTACCTTCATGCCGCCGGCGGAAGCTGACCCGCAATTCGTGCTGCTTCAGCAGCAACTCTTGCGAGACCAAGTGACGGAGTTTTCTGCGCGGGTGGACGCAGCGCGCCATCTGATTGATCAGCGCAAGTCGGCGGTCGCGGCGACGCAGGATAATCTGCGCCGGCTGGAAGCCACGGTCCCGATGGAGAACGAACGCGCGGAAGCCTACCGCACGCTGTTGGCCCAGCAGTATGTGTCGAAAATGGACTATCTCCAATTCGAACAGCAGCGCATCGACAAGGCTCAGGAATGGGCAGGACAGAAGAACAAACTGCGTCAAGACCAGGCTGCGCTCGCCGAAGCGCGACAAAACTATCAGGCACTGCTCTCAGAGTTTCAACAGGCTAAACAAGCGGAACTCTCTGCCCTGGAGACGAAAGCTGTGTCACTGCTTCAAGAGATACGTAAGGCGGGGCAGAAAACCGAATTGCAAAAACTGGTTTCGCCGATCAATGGCATCGTCCAGCAGCTGGCGGTTCACACCATCGGCGGTGTCGTGACACCGGCTCAGCCATTGCTGATCGTCGTTCCTCAGGGCCACCCGGTCGAAGTGGAGGCGCAGCTTGAAAACAAAGATATTGGATTCGTACGGGAGGGGCAGGTGGTCGAGCTCAAGGTCGAAACCTTCCCCTTCACCTTGTATGGGACTATTCCTGGAAAGGTGTTGACCGTCTCGGACGATGCGGTACCGTTAGACAAGGAAAGCGGCGGCCTGGTCTATGTGAGCAGGATCAGCATGGATCGAAGCTCGATGGAAGTCGAAGGCAAGCACATTCAGCTCACCCCCGGCATGGCGGTCACGGTGGAGATCAAGACCGGGCAGCGACGCGTGATCGAGTATTTGTTGAGTCCGTTGTTGAAATCGGCGAAGGAAGGTCTGCGGGAGCGGTAGGAGCGTCAATGATGCGTAGATCGCGCAATGAACCTTCAGGAAGAGGGCCGGCTATGAAACAAAACCGAAGAATGTTGGGCATGCTGGCTCTTGTCGGGCTGCTCTGGCTGGTAATGACGAGTGTCGTTGGTGCGGGATTATTGGAGAAAGGCGAGACTGTTGGTGAGCGATTTCGGAAAGCCATGAAAAAGATCACGCAGAAGTGTGAGAGTCGAAGCCTGGCACGAGGAGAAGTGTGCGGGGAAGTGGCCAAGCTTAGGCCGGCAGATCCGCTGGCGACAGAAGAGGGGCGTTTCGCCCATTCAATTAAAATTCCCAATCCCTTGCCGGAGGATAGCGGCTATAGACCGGGGATGACCTCGGAGCAGTATTTCGATCATCTGTGCAAAACCGAAGCGGGGGAGTTCATCTACAAGACGGTAGACAATGTGGAAGGCATCTTCATGATGCGACCAAGGAAAGAGGCTACAGAT
>JAIBBB010000387.1 GCA_019694905.1 Cyclobacteriaceae bacterium | reverse complement strand
TCTACTGCCTTGAAAAAGCTCGGCGACCAGCTCAACCGCTGCGACTTCCTCCTCGAAAAAGTGGAAAAGGAACTTCGAGACGATGCCCCTATGCTCATGCACCAGGGCGGCGTGATTAAGGATGGCGTGGATTCAGAACTTGATGAGCTGCGCTCTATTGCCTTCAGCGGTAAGGACTACCTGTTGCAGATTCAGAAAAGAGAAGTGGAGCGCACAGGAATCAACTCACTCAAAATCTCATTCAACAAAGTCTTCGGCTACTACCTTGAAGTGAGTAATGCCAATAAAGACAAGGTGCCCGCTGACTGGATCAGGAAGCAGACGCTCGTCAACGCAGAGCGATATATTACCGAAGAACTCAAGACCTACGAAGAAAAGATCCTCCACGCAGAAGAAAAGCTGAGCGTGATCGAACAGCGAATCTTCAGCGAACTCGTTCGCCATGCCGCGGACTTCGTAGCGGAGATTCAGCAGAATGCACGCACCGTCGCCACACTGGACTGTCTGCTCTCCTTTGCGATGGTAGCCAAACGCAATCGCTATGCACGGCCCACACTCCACGACGGCACCAGCCTCGACATCAAAGCAGGCAGACATCCGGTCATCGAAAAGCAACTGCCAGTCGGAGAGAGCTACGTGCCCAACGACATCTACCTCGACAACGAAACGCAACAAATCCTGGTGATCACCGGCCCTAACATGGCGGGTAAAAGCGCACTGCTCCGCCAGACGGCGCTGATCGTGTTGATGGCACAAATGGGCAGTTTTGTTCCTGCAGAAAGCGCTCAACTCGGCATCGTCGACAAGGTGTTCACACGCGTCGGCGCATCCGATAATCTCTCCCGTGGCGAGTCCACATTCATGGTGGAAATGACCGAGACGGCGAGCATCCTGAACAACCTCAGTGACCGCAGCCTCATCCTGATGGATGAAATCGGCCGCGGCACCAGCACCTACGACGGCGTCTCCATTGCCTGGGCAATTGTGGAGTACCTGCACAACCACAAAGACTGCAGACCGAAAACACTGTTCGCGACTCACTACCATGAACTCAACCAGCTTTCAGAAGATTTGGTAAGGGTCAAAAACTTCAATGTGTCGGTCAAGGAGTCAGGCGACAAGATCATCTTCATGCGAAAGTTGAAGGCTGGGGGCAGCGAGCACAGCTTTGGCATCCACGTGGCCCAACTGGCAGGCATGCCCAACCGGATTGTCTTGCGCGCGAATGAAATTCTTCACTTCCTCGAAAAGGACAAACACAAGAACGAGAAGAGTAAGCCGTTGGCTGAAATGCCAAAGGAGAACTTCCAGATGAATCTCTTCGAAATGGATCCGCGCTACCGCGAAGTGGAATCCCTGCTCGGCAAAGTGGACATCAACACGATGAGTCCGGTGGAAGCCCTGCTGAAGCTCAACGAAATTATTTCTGCGCTAAGAAAGAAAGATTAACGACGGGGCGGTTTGCCACCACCCCCGTGCCGCGGCGGACGCTTGCCTCTGCCAGGGCGATTTCTGTTATTGCCACCACCACCTGAATGCCCGGATCCATGCGAACGGGCACCGGGACTATACGCCGGGCCAGGTCCGAGTTCCGCCGGCAAGTCAAGTTTGGGGATGACAGATCCGATCAGCGTTTCAATGCTGTGAAAACGACGCTGGTCCTTTTCGTTGATGAAGGTGATGGCCGTGCCCGTCGTCTCCGCCCGGGCTGTACGTCCCACACGGTGGACGTAATCTTCCGGGTCCGGCGGCACATCCCAGTTGATCACGAGTGAAATTCCTTCCACATCAATGCCGCGGGAAAGTACATCCGTGCCAATCAAAATGGGGAGCTGCTTGTTGCGGAAGGCGCGCATGATCACTTCGCGCTCAGCTTGCTCCAGGTCAGAATGAAAAGCTTCAGCCTGAAACTTCGTCTTCTTGAATGACTGGAACAGCTTCTTGACCATCTCTTTCGTTGAACAGAAGATGATGGCACTCGTCCAGGGAAGTGTCTTCAGTACGTGACTAAGCAACGCCGCCTTTTGGCCATCGTGCACCACATACGCCTGCTGCGAAATGCCGGCGGCAGGCTTGGAAATGGAGATCGTGATTTCTTCCGGATTGCGCAGGATCTTGTTGGCCAGCATGCGGATCTTAGGCGGCATGGTAGCTGAGAAGAGCAACGTCTGCCGGTTTGCCGGCAGGTAGCTGATGATCTTCACGATGTCGTCAAAGAACCCCATGTCGAGCATGCGGTCTGCTTCGTCGAGAATCAGATGTTGAAGGTGATTGAGATTGATTGCGCCGGTCTGCAACATGGCGATCAATCGACCGGGTGTAGCGATGATAATATCGGCGCCGCGCTCTAATGCTCGGCGTTGCTGGTCCCAGGCTGCGCCGTCGCCACCGCCGTACACGGCAATGGAACTGGCGCCTGTGAAGTAGGCAAAGCCTTCAATTTGCTGGTCAATCTGTACAGCCAATTCACGAGTAGGAGCAAGCACCAAGGTGTTCAGGTGCCGGTGATCTGAATCAATCATCCGGTCAACCACCGGCAAAATATAGGCTGCTGTTTTGCCGGTACCCGTCTGGGCACAGGCAATGAGGTCATGCCCTTTGAGGATCATGGGTATGGCTTGCTCCTGAATGGGCGTGGGTTTGTCAAAACCCATGGCATCCAGGCCATCCATCAGTCGCTCATCGAGGTTAAAATCCCGGAAAGTCAATGTAAACGTGTGTGTTAGTTGAAAAAGTAAGCGCCCTTTGCGGGCGGGTAAAGGTACGAAATAAAAAG
>JAIBBB010000163.1 GCA_019694905.1 Cyclobacteriaceae bacterium | reverse complement strand
GGATGGTTCTGCCTGTTCGAGATTGGCCACGGCTTCTGTCAACAAGGCTTTGAGGATACTTTTGATTTCTTTTTTGGAAACTTGGGTCATGGAGTCTGGTTTTGGGAATGCCAAAGTAGTGGTTGTTACGTGCAAATTAAATAGCCTGCCAAAAACTTAACATTGAACCCGGCTGACCATGCAGTCATATCCTCAGCGAGTTAGCAGATGACCAGTAGTCCCGGCCAGACCAATCTTAACAACGAGGATCACTTTCAGACCTCTCTCTACTGATCAGCAGGTTAAATCCTTGCCTTCTCCGGCGTTTATCCTTTACGCTTCATTAACGTGGTCCTAAATGTCAGGTAACTGGCCGTGACAACTTTTGCACGTCAAAAAAAACCAGACACTATGCAGAGAAATCTACCAATCAGAAGATGGGCCTTGCTCTTCTTCTTATGCCTCGGCTCACTTGCTGCAGAGGCACAGCGATCGGTCTCCGGCCGGATTCTTTCGGGCGACGATCAGTCACCCCTTCCAGGAGTCAATATCCTGCTGAAGGGAACCACCAACGGGACAATCAGCGATGCGGACGGTCGGTTCACGCTTTCCGGTGTGTCAGACAACGACGTGCTGGTATTTTCCTACGTGGGTTACATTACCCAGGAAACAACGGTAGCCAGCCGCACAGCCATTGACGTGGCGCTCCTGCCGGATGCCAAACAACTTTCGGAAGTGGTTGTGACTGCACTCGGGATTGAGAAAGAGGCGTCCAAGATCGGTTACATCACACAGAAAGTTCAGGGAAGTGACCTGATCAAGGCCCGCGAACCTAACCCGCTGAATTCGCTTGTGGGAAAAGTGGCAGGCCTGACGGTGGGAGCTTCTTCGGAATTGTTGGGAAAACCGCAGTTGGTCCTCCGTGGCGAAACAGACCTCATCATTGTTGTTGACGGCGTACCAGTTAACTCGGATACCTGGAACGTAAGTCCCGACGACATCGAAACATATACGGTGTTGAAGGGCCCCAATGCGGCAGCACTGTACGGTTCCCGGGGTCGTAATGGAGCCATCCTCATCACCACCAAGCGTGGAGCAAAGGACAAACGCGGCTTTCAGGTTGACTTCAATTCAAGCACCATGGTCGACAAGTCATTCCTCACGATCCCGAAAGTGCAGGACGAATATGGACCCGGTGAATACAACACCTATAAATTCGGTGACGATGTTTTCGGTCAGGTCAATGGCTATAACCAGAATGACTACGATGTGTGGGGCCCCAAATTCAACGGTCAGTTGATTTCTCAGTATGACAGCCCTGTTGACCCCGCCACCGGCAAACGCCAGGGGACGCCCTGGATTGCCCGCGGGAAAAACAACCTCCAGCGATTTGTTCAGGCGGGTATACTGGCCACCAACAACATCGCAGTCTCTTCAAGCAATGAAAAATATGACTTGCGCGCTTCCTTCTCACAGTCCTATCAGCGCGGAATTGTCCCCACGACCCAATTGAATATTTCCAATTTCAACATTACCTCCGGCTATAACCTGAGCAGCAAAATTCGTTTCGAGACGGCCATTAACTACAACCGTCAATATACGCCCAACGTGCCCGATGTGAACTACGGACCTAACTCGATGATTTACAACATCGACATCTGGGGTGGTTCCGATTGGGACATCAACGACCTGAAGAACTACTGGCAGCCAGGAAAAGTAGGTGTGCAGCAGCGCAGTTATGAATACTACCGCTACAACAATCCCTGGTTTCTCGCCAAGGAGTGGACCCGTGGCCATTACAAGAATGATGTGTATGGATATCTCACCCTGAAGTACGCAATTACCGACTGGATGAAATTGGCCGTGCGCTCTCAGATTACTACCTGGGATGTGTTCAGGAACGAGAAGTTCCCTTACTCAGCAACCGTGTATGGTCGTGAACAAAAGCAGGGCGATTACCGCGAAGACAAACGCCGGTTGTTTGAAAACAACACCGATGTGATGCTGACCATCAATAAGGATATCGCAAAGGACTTTAATATCAATGGACTGATTGGTGGGAACCTTCGCACGTATTCCTTTGGTGAATCCTATGCCACCACCGACTACCTCAATGTTCCCGGCGTATACAACTTCTCAAACTCCAAAAACCCCGTCCGTGTTTACAACTATGACGCAGCGATGCAGGTAGGAAGTGCGTACTACTCTTTTGACTTCTCTTATAAAAACTACCTGACGATCTCCACGACAGGACGATATGACAAGTACTCCACCTTCTACAAAGGTTACAATGCAGGGTTCTATCCTTCTGTATCGGCAAGCACTGTGCTGAACGACTACCTTGGTCTTCCGGATGCGATTTCTTTCCTGAAGCTCCGAGGTTCGTACGCCAACGTGAAGAATGCCTTTACGGCTTCTTCCATCGGTCCGGCGTGGCAGGCAATCGGTGCAGGTAATCCGATCGATTACGGGTCAACCTATTCTTCAGCGTATGATGGTCCCCTCTATAATAGCAATACCTATAATGTAACGCGTGTTTACAACAACGGTAGCGCAGCTTACTACACAGGCGTCTTAAGCTCACCTACACTTAAGCCCAGCGCGAGTTCTTCGATGGAAGGTGGGTTCGATATCAAGTTCCTTGAAAACAGACTCGGTCTTGACCTGACGATCTTTAAGGCTGAGCAGGGTCCGGGTATTGTGACACAGCAATTCTCTGAAGCATCCGGATTCAGCGGCGGTACCATCAACGGGGTAAAGACCGAGAAGAAGGGTATTGAAATTGCGCTCAGCGGAACACCACTCAAGTCCACCAACGGACTTACCTGGAATATCCAGTCTAACTGGTCCACCTACAAACAGACCTATAAGGAGTTCTACAATGGCCTGACTACGCTCAACGGTGGTTATCTGGGCCAGGATTCGCGCATCGACTGGAAGGTGGGCGACCGTATTGACAATCTGTACGGCTATCGTTTCTTCCGTTCGCCGGATGGTCAGATCATCCACGATGCCTCGGGCATGGCACTCCGTGACAACCGCAAGGCACAATTGCTTGGTCATACCAACCCGGACTACGTGTGGTCCCTGATCAACACATTCACCTACAAGAACTTTAGTTTCAATTTCCAATTTGACGGACGTGTAGGTGGAGTAGGTGTAGATTATATCTACAAGAAACTGCTGCAAGGCGGTCGTGAGATGGAAACAGTGCAGGGTGAGTATGGCAAGGCACGTCTGGCAGAATTTAATGCCAACCCGAATAATGATCCTACGCTCATCACACCGACCTACACAGGCAACGGAGTGGTGGTTGCTTCCGGCACTCCCATCGTGGACGCCCAGGGACACATCACCAACTACAACGAGTTGACGTTTGCTCCCAACACAACGGCGCAGTCCCTGCAGGACTATGTCAACAGGGAAACGAGCTTTGATGAAAGGGTTTTGATCAGCAAGAGCTTTGCCAAACTGCGTCAGGTAACATTAACTTATAATGTGCCTTCATCGGTTCTTCAGCGCACCTTCATTCGTCAGGCTAGCATCTCTTTGGTCGGGCGTAACCTCCTGTACTTTGCCAAGCGCACAGACATTGACCTGGACCAGTTCATTGGTACCAACACGGGTTCACAGATTCTTCAATCGCCCACACTTCGCCGATTTGGAGTGAACCTCAATCTGACTTTCTAATTGTCTAAATGAATTCAATCATGAAAAACATCTCCATAAAGGTACTTTCTCTGCTGTTGGCCATGGTGCTGATCAGCAGCTGCAAGAACTACGATGAGTTGGTGAAGAACCCCAACCTGCCCACTGCAGTGCCACCAAACCTGCTGTTGCATGGTGTGCTCAATACCATGAACAATGACCCCTGGAGCGACGCTCATATCTTCAATCAATTCTTCAATAGCACGTACACGTACTACGGCACCAACAACTACGACCAGGATCCTTTCTTCAACACCACCAGTGGTTTCTATTACCGTACGCTGGAAAACGTTGTAAGGATGGAACAGGAGGCGAAAAACAGTGGTGCCGCGGATGTCAACCCGTATTCTGCACTCGGAAAGTTCTTCCGCGCCTATTTCTACAATGAAATGACGCAGAAGTATGGTGATATTCCGGTGACCGAGGCACTCCAGGGTCAGGATAATATCCGGCCCAAGTACGATTCACAAAAGGCGGTCATGATGGAAATACTTCGCCTGCTGGATGAAGCCAACACAGATCTTGCGTCGCTCATAACCGCTGGCAACACGACGTTGGCGGGTGACATCTACCTTGGCAATGATTTGAGGGCATGGCGTAAAGTAGTGAACACATTCACGCTGCGCGTATTGGTCAGCCTGAGCAAAAAGGACACCGATACTGACTTGAATGTGAAGTCAAAGTTTGCCGCCATCCTTGGCAATGCGACACAATATCCAATTCTCACAGGCAACGGAGATAATCTGAAGTATGTCTACAATGCTCAGTTCAACAACTATCCCAAGACTCCTGGTACCATTGGATTTGACATCCACCGGCAAAATGTGGGCGCTACCTTCCTCAATCTGACTACCGCATTGAAAGATCCCCGGACATTCATCTCTTCCACACCAGCACCTGCCCAACTCACAGCAGGCAAGACGGTGGATGACTTTGCAGCCTATGTAGGCGCCAGCAACGGAGATGACATGGGTACACTCGGTGCGAACGCACAGGGTGGAGTATACTCGTATGTCAACCCCAGGTACTATTTCGATTACGCTGGCTCCAAAGCTGAACCATCTCTGATCATCGGTTATCCTGAATTGTGTTTCAATGTTGCTGAAGGTATTAACCGCGGCTGGGCAGCCGGTTCAGCTGCTACCTGGTATACCAACGGTATTAATGCATCCATGGAATTCTTTGGACTTGCGGATGGAGTGACATTGACCATTACAGACAAATCATACACCGTACTGGGATCGGTGACCGTGGACGTTACCACTTACCTTGCGCAACCTTCTGTTGCCTATGCAGGCGACAACGCTGCAGGTTTGCAGCAAATTCTCGAACAGAAGTACATCGCATTCTGGCAGAACTCCGGTTGGCAGGCCTTCTACAATTACCGTAGAACGGGTGTGCCTACATTCCTTACAGGTTCCGGAACTGGTAATGCTGGCAAAATCCCGACCCGCTGGCAATATCCTATCGGAGAGGCTGCTGCCAATCCTGTAAACTACAAGGCTGCTGTACAAGAGCAATTCAATGGTACGGATGACCTTAACGGTAAATTGTGGATCAATCAATAGGTTTAGTTTAGGTTATAGTGTTTAAGTGGTCTGAGCCCGGGGAGAGGTCCCCGGGCTCTTTTTTAAAACCAATCATTTGCATTTATGAAATTCAAGCTGCTTATCCTTTTCGTCATGCTGGGAGCATTGGCAAATGCACAGCCATCAAAAACGAGAAATATCATCCTCATCACCCTCGACGGCATGCGCTGGCAGGAAGTATTCGGGGGTGCTGATCCCCGCCTCGTCGGACATACACCCATTGTGGAAGACACAGTGGCGTTGAAGCAAACATTCTGGGCGCCTTCATCAGCAGAACGCAGGGCACGGCTGTTTCCTTTTCTCTGGAGCGTGGTGGAGAAAAATGGCCAGCTGTACGGCAACCGGGCAATTGGTAGCCTGGTTAATACCACTAACAAAATGTGGTTTTCTTACCCCGGCTACAACGAAATCCTCACCGGTGCAGCAGATGATACACAAGTCACCACTAATGACCACGTTGACAATCCAAACGTCAATATCCTTGAGTACATCGAGCAACAGCCTGGATTCAATGGTAAGGTGGCTGCGTTTTCTTCATGGGATTGTTTTCCATGGATCATTAACGTAGGCCGAAATGGCCTGCCTGTTAATTCAGGTAAAGTAAGCTTCACTCCATTGAACGACAAAGTGGCAGTACTAAATGAAATTCAATTTCAGTTACCTGATATTTCGGGTAGTACCAGGCTTGACGCATTCACGTTCCACTACGCATTTGAATACCTGAAACGGCAACAACCGAGAGTACTGTTCATTTCATTTGACGAAACGGATCACTACGCACACGAGGGACGCTATGAACACTACCTCGCTTCGGCCCGATATACCGATGACATGATCGGACAACTGTGGAGTTGGATTCAGCAACAACCCGCATACAAAGACCAGACCACGATGATCATCACCTGCGATCACGGCAGGGGCGGAGACAATCAGGAAGACTGGAAGCACCACGGCAGCAAAGTGCGAAATGCTGATCAGATCTGGATGGGCATCATAGGCCCCGATACACCTGCTACCGGAGAACAGAACAAGGGTCAGTTCTATCAGAATCAAATCGCGCAGACAATCGCCCAACTGCTAGGCCTCCAATTCAAGGGCACACAACCCGCAGGCCAGAGAATTTCCAATGCATTCAGAAAATAAAATGGCTACTTTTCGACAGTTACCAACCTTATGAAGACTGCCTGCTGCTTAGCACTGATCGCTCTGTTTGTTGTATTAGGGTCGTGCAAGAATCAAATCAAGGACTGGCACGCCACAGCACCTGCGGGCGACGCCTACACCGTTGTCCGCCATGACAGCACAACGGTGTTGCCGAACGGCAGATTACTCACGCCACAGGGACGGGTCTATATGACTGCGCCGCATCCCTTCGGGCTCGCCCTGAGCCCCGATGGCAAAACATGGATCACATCCAACTCCGGCGTAGGCCCGTTCTCCATTTCCATCGGCGAAAATTTCAACGCCCCTGCCATGAGTGTGGTGCAGATTCCGGATGCTGACGATGAAGAGGAGGAAGACAAAGAGGCGGAAGGTGAGGAGGAGGAAGAAGAAGAGAATATGTCCGTCTTTATGGGGCTGGCAATTTCCAGCGACGGAAAGGTTTATGTCGCAGGTGGACAAGCCAACCGGATTTATGTGTACGATATCCACACTCACCGCAAGCTGGGTGAAATCAATTGCAGCCTCTTGGCCGAGGGCAGCGACTACCGCGATGGCTACATCGGCGAGATGGCTATGACTGCCGACGGTTCCAGGTTGTTTGCTGTCGATCAGATTGGGTTCAGGGTGGTGGTGGTGGATACGCGTTCACTCAAGGTAGTCGAGAACATTCCCACAGGCAGGTATCCCTTTGATGTGGCATTGTCTCCTGACGAAAAGAGCCTCTATGTCGCCAATATCGGGATGTATCAGTATGCATACATCAAGTCACTTGACAAAAGCCGCTTGAGAGAGACGGCAGCCAAATACCCGGTGTTCGCCCACGGCAGCAAGGAAGAACGTGAGGGTATTCACTCGGATTCACTGGAGGTGAGCGGTCTTGGTGACCCCAACTCTACAGACGCATTTTCTGTATGGCGACTGGATATTTCAGGGCCACAAACTGTTGTGAAGGCGAAAATCAAAACCGGCATCCTGGTCGGCAGCGACAAGGACGGTATCCCCGCCGTCGGTGGCTCAGGCCCGAACTCCATTTTGGCCACTGATAAGCTGGTGTATGTGAGCAATGGAAGTAACGATGAGATTTCTGTCATCGATCCTGCCGTCGACTCCGTGGTGGCTACCATTCCTTTGCAACTGGACCCGCGACTCGGCACGTTGAAAGGTGTGATGCCATTTGGTCTGGCCCTTTCGCCGGATCAACAACGAATCTTTGTGGCCGAGTCCGGCATCAACGCTGTGGCAGTAATCGACGTATCGTCCAGACGTGTGCTCGGCCACATACCCACTGCGTGGTTTCCTTCTCAGGTAAAAGTTACTCCCGATGGCAAGCAATTGATTGTGTCCAACGCCAAGGGTTTTGGCAGCGGACCCAATGGAGGCGCGAACTATGAGGCCATGCAAAAGGGCAAACAGGAGGACTATATTGGAGTGCTCATGCGCGGTGCGGTGCTTATCATGGATGTTCCTTCGGATGATAAGCTGGCAATGCTCACCCAACGGGTCATCGATAACAATTTCAAATTTACACAGGAGCCCACAGCCTCATCCCTCTGGACGGCCGGTGGACAACCTTCACCCATTCAACATGTCGTTTTTATCTCGAAGGAAAACCGAACTTATGACGATGTATTTGGTCAGCTGACTGATGGCAAAGGGGATGCCACATTGGCGCGATACGGGAAGGACGTAAGTTTTGCGAACCAGAAGGGCGACCGCCGCGTGGACCTTGCAACAGTAATGCCTAACCACCTTGCACTTGCAGAACTATTTGGCATCAGCGATAATTTCTACGTCGACTCAGATGTTTCCGCCGACGGACATGTGTGGTTGACGAATACCTATCCCACCCAGTGGATGGAGACTCACCATCCGGCAGCGTATGGAGGCAAGCGATCACAAAGAGAAGAATCCAACGCTCCTGGCAAGTTTGGCATGACCGGTGCGGCGGGAGCAATCTTTCCGGAGAGTTACAATCAGCATGGATCCATTTGGGATCACCTGTTCAGGAATGGCAAGGAGTTCTACAATTTTGGTTTCGGGGTTGAGTTTGATGCAGGCAGTTTTTCAGACAGCACTTTCAAGCAAGGAGGCGTGCGATACCTGGTCAATTATCCTTTGCCCGGGCCGCTCTACGACCGCACCTCGCGGCAATTCCCGACATTCAACATGGCTATACCCGATCAGTACCGGGCTGATGTTTTCATCCGCGAAGTCAAAGAGAAGTACATTGATACCGGCAAACCAATCCCGGCGATGTTAACCTTGCAGTTGCTCAATGATCACGGAGCCGGAGAACGACCCCATGCGGGTTTCCCTTTTAACGAAAGCTATATGTCGGACAATGACCTTGCTCTGGGACGGGTGATAGAATTTCTTTCGCATACACCAGCCTGGAAAAACATGCTCATCATTGTGACCGAAGATGACGCACAGGGTGGTAGCGACCATGTGGATGCACACCGCAGTGTACTGATGGTGATTTCCCCTTACGCAAAGCGAAACCGCGTCAGCCATCAGCACACGAGTTTCGGCAGTATTTTCAAGACTTGCTGGCAGGTCCTCGGTGTACCTTCACTTAACCAATACGATTTCGGCGCCAACGATCTTGGAGACATGCTCACCGAGGTGCCGGACTACACACCCTACAACGCTTTGCCGGTTGACCCTCGCGTGTTTGATCCAGCGAAAGCAATGCGCGTGCTGCGCGAGAATTTTGATTGGAAGGCCTTCCGCGATTCACCGGTCCTTGACGACCCCGAG
>JAIBBB010000162.1 GCA_019694905.1 Cyclobacteriaceae bacterium | reverse complement strand
TACCCGGAACCTGGACGCCACCACCGTCGGTGCAGCATTCTCCGGAATCTGGGGGACGCTTGGACTAGATCACCAGCGGGCAGTGATGAGGCAAGCCAGAGTTCTTCAGAAGAAGGGCTACAAACTGCGGCCGCACCTGGTGAACTACTTCGGTGCCATCGCAGACGCTATCAATCTTGAGCAGGCAGACCCTGCCAAGTTGAACGGATTCCTCGCGGTAGCGGACAAAGTCATTCAATATGAAGACCCGAACAAAGCCAATCAGTTTTTTTCTGCGGCACGAGACTTTTTTGAGCACCATGCTTTATACTATTCGCGGTCCTATCATCTGCTCGCGAAAGATGATGACTACCAGTTCGACTACATCCCCGGGGCTTATGTTCCACTTCCCGGAGACACAACATCTGCGGTGAACAATCAATTCAAGCAGTGGGACAACAATCAATCGGACCAGAATACAACGTGGCAGGACCCGCCGGCAGACACGGTGGCACAAAATCCCGATGCTCCGCCGTCGTGGATGCAGACGACACCCCCTCCGGCTCTTACCGGCGCTGTAATCAAGTTTACCAGGGTAACCCTTAACTTTTCAACACCCTATGATTCCACCTTTCTCAAGGGGAGTAAAGGATCCTTTTCACTTCGCGACCGCATTTTTGTTGGAGAAGGCGGAACGTTCGATTGGTCATCAACCGGGTTGAGCGGTGACTCAGTATATGCTGAGATGACCAGCTTCTTCTTTAACGCCAATAAGCCGGCATTCAAGTGTGAAGTTGCCAAACTGACATACAAAGGAAAGATCGCGGCCAGGGTACCTGGTATCTTTGAATTTGTCAGCCAACGGCATAAGGATCCACGCAGTGCGACCTATCCCCGTTTTATGTCGTTCCAGTGCAATGTAAAGGTGGAGGGCCTGGGTGGTTCACAAACCAACTATCAGGGCGGCTTTTCACTCAACGGGCGCAGGATTTTCAGCACCTGTGCCAACGGGGAGTATTCAACAATTGAAGTAATGGGCAAGACTGACCGGAAGTTCAGCGCCCAGTCGCGACTGTTTGAGTTCCAGGATTCTGTCATTTCATCGAAGCAGACCCGGATCATACTGTATCAGGGGAATGACTCGATTTACCACCCATCCATGGGTTTGCGTTACGATTTTGGCAAAGGTAAACTGGCTTTGCAAAAGGAGCGCTCACCACTGAAGGATGCGCCTTTCAGTTCATCCTACTTCAGAATGGACTTCAACGCGGATCAGATCAAGTGGGACCTTACATCTGACAGTTTGAATGTTTACACTGCCGGGGGGCGAAGTCAGCAGCCCCTGATCATTCAATCCGTTGACTACTATAACCCGGACGATTACCAGATTCTTGCCGGGCACGGATTCAATTTCCATCCCCTCGGCGTTGTGGTCGGTTACTCGACGGCCACCGGACTAAGAGAGTTTTATTCTGATGACATAGCCCAGCGGTTTCAACTCAAGCCGCAGGAAGTCAGGATGGCCATGCAATACCTTTCATCGAAAGGGATGATCCGTTACAATCCCACCACATCACTTGTTCAGGTAGGAGACAAGGCTATTCACTTTCAGGAAGCCAGCAGGGGCAAGACGGACTACGATAACATCAAGATCCACTCAGTGGTGGATGGGCCCGCCAACGCCACTCTCAATCTGAACCGCGGTGATATCACTGTTCGCGGAGTCGATGAGTTCAATGTGAGTGATTCACTCAATGTAGTCATCAAGCCCGACAGCAGTGTAGTAAAACTGCTGCAGAACAGAGACATCAAATTTAATGGCAAGATCACCGCTGGGAATTTTGAAATCAATGGCAAGGATTTCACATTGAAATATGACAGTTTCTTTATCAATCTTAACCACATTGATTCCATCCGCTTTTATGTAACGGAAAAGAACTCCAAGGGTCAGATGATCCGAAGGCGGGTGAACAATGCGATGGTGGGCGCAGATTCTGTTGCGGCGGCGGCAGCAGGTGGACTGATGGCTGGCTCCAAGAAAACATCGGGCACGCTTTTTATTAATGTTCCAGACAATAAGTCCGGACTCAAGAAGGTTCCCAATTATCCCCGGCTCGATGCCACAGCAGGCGGGGTCATCTATTTTGATCGGAGGGAGGTGCTGGATGGTGCCTATGACCGATCGGTGTTTTTCGTGGTACCGCCTTTCAAACTGGACAGTCTGAACGATGCCGATCCGGCCTCCATCAACTTTGAAGGCACATTTGTGTCAAGCGGAATGTTTCCCTCTTTTAAGGAGAAGTTGCATACAATGGCCGACAAGTCGTTGGGATTTACGCACAGTGTGCCACTGGCTGGGTATCCTCTGTATCACGGTGAGGGCAAGCTTTATGGCGGGATGAGCCTTGACAATGCAGGTATCCGAGCGACCGGGCGAATAGAGTACCTCGCCGCAGGGGTTGAAGCAGACGATTTTATTTTTTATCCCGACTCTGTTGTTGGGGTAGGAAAAGTGGGAAGCCTGAAGGAAAAGCAGTTTGGTCCGGTTTGGTTCCCACAGGCTGATTTTACTGACTTCAAGTTGAAATGGTTGCCCAAACAGGACCGGTTCAATCTCACCAACCTGCGGGACCCTTTTAACTTTTACAACAGCACGGCGCGACTCAATGGACAACTCACAGTCTCCAAAAAGGGCGTTTCAGGACAGGGGAAACTGGTGACGCGCGGTTCTGAATTGATTTCCGAGGAACTTGCTTTTTCTGCCAGAGACTTTTCTGCGCGACACGCGCAGTTTCAGGTGAAGACAAGTAATCCCGACAAGCCGGCGCTTGCTGGCGACGATATCAGCCTTCGCTTTGACCTGGAAAAGAACTATGCTGACATCAGTCCGGAGGTGGAGGGAGTGGCAGCTATTACTTTTCCGTACGCCCAGTTCAAGACTTCTATAACCGATGCCCGGTGGGATCTCAACACCCAGAAGATTACAATGGCTAAGGACAAGGATGTGCCCATTGAGAACTCCTACTTCTACACAACCCGCAAAGACCTTGATTCACTTGTGTTCAACGCCGAGAAAGCTGAATATGATATTCAGAGTCAGCAATTGAAAGTGAGTGGCATTCCCTATATCGTGGTAGCCGATGCGCAGATCACCCCCGACAACAATGAGGTCCTTATACTGGAGAATTCGCAAATCGGTCAACTCAAGAACACAACCATCGTCCTGGATACACTGAACGGTTATCACCGGTTGACTGATGGTGTAGTCAACATTGTGTCGCGGAAGGAATTCAATGGGTATGCCACCTACCAATATGTCAATGCAATCAGTGATACATTCGCTATTAAGATGACCGACTTTCATCTTGAGAATATTGTGGATGCGGGTGTCAGGGAAAGGAGGCACGCCAGCAATGGCGAGTCAGTTCACCAGCAAACGGTTGCCAACGGGGCTGTGGATGAAAAGGAGAATCTCATCCTCGCACCGCGGATTTACTACAAGGGCGACATGGTTATGTACGCGACCAAGCCTGCCTTGCAGCTCAGGGGCTACGTGAAGCTTGATCTGCGGAAGATCAAGAACTATCATACCTGGATCAAATATGAGCAGAGTGGCGACGAAAAGGAGGTTTACCTCGATTTTGACAATGCGCTGACGGAAGATGGCGCAAAGGCCGAAGCCGGACTGCATTATCAGGCGGACAATAGTTTGTATATCACTTTTGTCTCTGACAAGCGATCGGCTGATGATGAGGATTTCTTTCTTCCAAGTGGTTCATTGTATTTTGATCAGGAAAGCAGTGAGTTCAAGATCGAAGACAGACGAAAGGCCGCAGGAGAAAAGCTGTCAGGCAAGGTCCTCGCATACAATGAGGAAAAGCAGGAGGTTCGCTTTGAAGGCCCGGTCAGCTTCTTCAAAGGTTCCCAGGATTTCAATCTGAGTGCCTCGGTGCTTGGTTCAGGCAATGTGGAGACCAATGACATTCGCATGAATGCGTTTGTTCTTTGCGACATGAATGTTCCTTTGCCGGCCATGCAGCAAATGGCGCTCCAGTTGCAGGACGTCATCAAAAACGAAGGGGCGCAGGATGGGTTGGGCGACCAGACTGAACTGTTGTACAAAGTCGCCAACCTTGTTGATGAGCGTATTGCCCGGGATTACGAGCAAAAGTCACAGCAAAACTATGTCTCACTATCGACCATTCAGGAGTTGGCCAGACCGCTCGCATTCGCCAATGTAAGCCTGAAATGGTCCCAGAAGCACAAAGCATTCTATAGTGAGGGACTGCTGGGGTTGAGCCATTCAGGAAGAATGGATGTAAACGGCGGCTTTGAGGGCTTTATGGAGGTGAGGAAAAACGAGGACGGCAGCCCTGTGTTTCATGTCTTTTTCAAGGCTTCACCGGAGGCATGGTATTATTTTGGATATGAAGACAACCGCCTCATGATGCATTCTTCCAATCCTGCTTTTAATGAAATTGTCAGCAAAAAAACCAACGCATCGAAGGCCAAGATCGGTCAGCTTGTTTTTATCCCGGGTAGTGATGAAGAGACCCTTGCTTTTATTACCCGCTTCAGGCAGCGGTATTATGAGAATGAGGCCCCGTATGATTTGTCCGGAACAACAAGCTCAAAGAAGAAGGACAAGAAGAAGGACGATAAGGAGGATGATGGCTTCTAAGAACTTGTAATTCTATGAAGCTGTGTTTTCTGGTGAGTCTGTTGGTTGTTGAACCTTGAAGGGAGATGCTTCCTGATGCAACCTGATTGCACGCCGGGAGAAGATTATTCCCACGACAAGAGAGGCTACTCCGCCCACCCATATTCCGGGTAGCCAGGAAATAAACCAGAAGTAGTCGTATGCGCCGTGAAAGAATACTGCGGCACCAAGGCCCATCAGCATGTAACGGATCTCATGTTGCTTTTCAAATTTGGCTTTGCCCAGATAGTAGCCCATGAGAATCGCAAATGTGGCGTGCGCAGGTACAGCAGTAAACATGCGAAGCAAAGCCACCTCCAGACCTCCATCGCTGATGTAGAGGATATTTTCCAGGCCTGCAAATCCGAGACTTACGCTTACTGCGTAGACGATGCCGTCAAATGGTTCATTGAAGTTTTCATCTCTATAAAATATCCAACGCACAAAGACGAATTTGCTGAATTCTTCAATGAGCGCAACCAGCAGAAAGGCGTGTACAGCCTGCTGTGAAAGACTGTGTGGTTCGATTGGAATCACAGCATTGATGGGAAAACTGATCAAAAGTGTGAGCAACACACTGAGGATACCACAGAAAAAGGCTTTGACGAGCAGTCCGAGCGGCTCTCGCTCGTGTTTGTCTTTGATGTAAATGTAGAGTCCAATGGTTGCTCCGGGAGCGAGGGCGAGGGCGAGCAATGTCAGGATATCCATGCGCAGTATTTATGGTTTGATCGGGCAGCAGAGAAACAAATACCTTCAGCAAGCGAAGAGACCGACGGAGTCCCGAACCCAACGATCAGGCTTCTTTTCTGACCAGAAATCGCTCCAGGTCGGTGAGCTTGAGGATCCCTTCGTAATAAGCCTTTCCGAAAATGACTGCAAACAAGCCCATGTCGTTGAGGCGCTGGATGTCGTCTATTCCTCTTACGCCACCACTTGCCAAAATCTTGAATTCCGGAAAATGAGCAATTAAGTCAGCATAGTATCCGAAGGCCGGGCCTTCAAGTACACCATCGCGGGAGACATCCGTAGACTTGACATACTTCAGGCCGCGGTCATAGAACTGCTGCAAATGATCGTATAGGGTGAGGGTGTGCAATTCCTGCCAACCCCGGTAAGCCACCTTCATGGACTTGACATCCGTTACATCAGCGCCGAGTGTCATCTTTTCTCTTCCGTAAGAAATGATCCAGGAGGAGAAAAGGGAAGGATTGGTTGCTGCAATACTGGCTGCAGTAATGTAATCAGCCCCGTATTCAAAGGCCTTGCTGATGTCCCCGTCAGTACATATTCCACCCGTGAAGTCAATTTTCAAATCCGTGTGACCTGCGATTGCTTCCAGAACATGGTAGTTGACCGGACTTCCCTGTTCTGCTCCGTCGAGGTCTACAAGGTGTACTACTTCAATACCATGACCTTCGAATCGACGTGCGAGGTCCAGCGGATTCTCATCATACGCTTTTTCACTGGTCGGGTCGCCTTTGCGCATCTTGACGACTTTACCTTGCCGGATGGCGATGGATGGAATTACCTGAATCATATGTTGGTCATAAAATTACAAGGATGGCACAAATCTTGGAACCGGAAGGTCAGCTATTTGCAGATTTAATTGACTATCGCAATACCGTTATCTTTACAATCTAACCAACCGACTATGCGGAATTCCGGGTTTTTCTTTTTGCTGGTACTGGTTTTCTCTATATCAGGGACTTTTGCACAGGTCAAATCCAGAAGGCTGACGCCACCGCTCAACCATCCCAGTATGAACTATTGGGCCCCTTTTGTCAGCCTGGATGGTAACACGCTGATCTATTGCTCGGACGAGGGTGAGGACAATGCCATGGCCTTGTTTTACAGCACCCGTGATGGTGTAATCTGGAAGGAGCCTTCCCTGCTGCCTCGGTCGATCAATGTGCGGTTGACTTTTCTGAAGGGTTACACCTTGTCGCCCGACGGTAAGACACTCTATTTGACCAGCATGAAATCGGGTGGTATCGGTGGCTATGATATTCTCGTCAGCGAATGGAGAGGAAATACCTGGAGCGAGCCGGCAAACCCCGGAACTCCTTTGAATTCGGCCCAGCATGATAGCAGTCCTACCATATCACCTGATGGGACACAAATGTTCTTCATGCGTTGTGGCAGCATGGACTTCAGCAAGGCGTCAGACTGCAGGATTTTTACGGCGCGTCGGACTGGTAATGGGCGATGGTCCGAGCCTGAGGAATTGCCATCGACGATCAATACAGGCAACTCGCAGATGCCACGTATTTGTGGTGATGGTGAAACCCTGATCTTTTCATCAGATCGCTTTGCACCCAACAAGGGGGGCATGGATCTGTATCTCACTCGCCGAAGCAATGGTTCGTGGAGTCAGCCATTAGCACTTGATTTTGTCAATACACCATCGGAAGATCAGTTCGTAAGTGTGACCTCCTCGGGCAGGTACCTGTTGCGGGACACACCGGGCCAGCGGAAAAGTGAATTGGTTGAATATCAATTCCCCTCCGAGACGCGGCCAATGGGGGCCACCATGGTGCTGGGAAAGGCAGAAGGGCTCGCGGGCTCAACAGGATACGTATCCGTCTACAGTGTATCAAAAGGTCGGCGCCTGAGTAATCTCACCACTGACCGTGATGGAAAATTTACCGTGTACCTTAAAGAGGGTGACCGATATGATATCTCCGTTGAGCATGAATCTGAAGCAGTGAGTTATCTTTTCAAACGCATTGACCTCACAGGTGAACGTAACCAACCTGTTGAAAGGATGACCGGCACAATGGGTCAGCTCACTTCAGGAATGGAGATTCCATTTCAGAGTCTTTCCTTTGAACCAGGAACAGCCCAACTATCAACCACCTCTCTGGTTGAAATGGAAAAACTCGGCAGGCTGATGCACGGGAACCCGGCTCGTTCGTTTCAATTGGATCTCACACTGCAAGGATATCGCACAGACAGCGTGGCAACTGACCCGGATCTGACGGAGGTCATCATTGATACGGTCCGGATGGAGATTGAATTTGCCGTGGACTCAGTAACCACCGGGACTCGGGATACGCTGATCGTCAAACGGACCTATCACAACAACCGGACGAAAGCACAAGCGGAAGCTATTCGAAGTGCACTGTTAACCAAAGGTGTTTTGCCTGAGCAGTTGACTGTGTCTCTTCATGTAACCGAGGCGCTACCGGAAGAAAGAAAAGTACTGGGTCGGTTTATTGTGCGGTAAAAGGCACCGCCACGAGCGTTTGATCCCAAAGAAAAGTGAGTTGCATTTCTTCACCCGATTTTTCAAGCAGGATGGTAAACTGCTCCACCACCTCCTTTTCATGGTGCATGACCGGCACTTCAACTTTCACTACATCGGTCTGAGGATTACGGGTGGCTTCACCAGTAAAGTTGATGCCCCAACGCGGGATTTCAGAATTCAATATGACTGTCCACGATTGTTCACCGGGAATCGTCCAAACGGAGTAACGGCCGGCTGGCAGCGCCTGGTCCTGGAACTTCAACGGCACATTGGTTTCTAACTGCGTGGGCTCATTGGCACCTGTCCTCCACACTTTTCCAAAAGGAACCAGGGATCCAAAAATCTGGCGACCCTTCTTGTAAGGTCTGTTGTAAAACACCGAGACCCGGGTACCGCCCTGCTCGTAAACAACAGTTGCTTCGGGGCTGTATGATTTGGTACCATACAGAAAGAAATAGGCCAGTGAGCCGATTGCCACCAGCAGAATGCCGGCTACAATGCAAAGCACCTTTTGTTTCATAATGTGATGTTTAGCTGTCCTGAGAACCATTTAGGTCTCAAAACGGTTTCGATACTACTAAAAATTTGGGCTTCCAGGTAAATATTTCGTATCACTGACCTATTTTCGCAACAAAATCATCTTATGGTAGTATTTGGAGTAGTTGTCGTTCTGTTCTTGCTGGCTATTGCCTCCATCTGGCTAGTGCCTAACAAGAATATCAGCAATAACGAGCACGACATCAAGTTCTGACAGCCGTGAACATCTGCGTCTTCTGTGGCTCAGCCCGCGGAGCGGATGATGTGTATCAGGCGGCAGCCCGTGAGCTGGGTGTCCTGCTCGCAAGTTCCGGGCATTCGCTTGTCTATGGCGGTGGCAATATAGGTCTTATGGGTCTTGTGGCTGATGCCATGATGGAAACAGGCGGACGCGTGACGGGTATTATTCCCGATTTTCTCTTTCAACGTGAAGTAGGTCACCGAGGTATCTCTGAACTTATAGTGGTGGGGTCCATGCATGAGCGGAAGGCACGAATGGCGTCCATCGCAGACGCATTTATAGCACTGCCAGGAGGCCTTGGAACCCTCGACGAACTTGCTGAGATACTTACCTGGAAGCAACTGGGGTTGATTCATCAGCCGGTTGTTCTTCTCAATATCAAAGGTTTTTTTGATCATTTGTTGAAGCAGATCGATGTGATGGTTGAGCAGGGATTCGTATCACATACAAACAGAGAGCACCTCACCGTTGTATCGTCTCCGGAAGCATTTCTTCAGTTCCTCAAGGCTT
>JAIBBB010000386.1 GCA_019694905.1 Cyclobacteriaceae bacterium | reverse complement strand
TTAAGGTCCTGCCGATAATGGCACTGGGCGGCATCGTCTATGCGCTCTTGCCCGGGCCAGGCCCTGCCGTGCTGGAAGGTCCTGCCGGTGCCCCGGGTTCCAAGAACTGATAACGATTTCAACTTACAATCTGTCAAGATGAAAAAATTGCTCGCCGCCCTCTTATGGTTGCCGATCGCAGCCTCGGGCCAGTTGTTTTCGGAAAAGACCAACAGCATTTCGCTGGACAACACCAGACCGATGGTAGTGTCGACCTTGCCTTCCATTGTCTGGACCACGCCGGGAGCTGAATCTTCTGTGAGTGCCGAACCCGCCATCACCATCGACGTGAAGGTGGAGTCTGCAGTAGAGATTCAATCCATCCGGCTGATCACAAAGTCCGGTGCTGATGTCCGCGAAAAGTACATCAAGTTGGGCGACAAGGATTTCAACAAGCGTGTGCAGCAAAAAATCACACTGATGGACGGAGAAAACACCATCAGGCTGGAGGTAACCAATGGTCGTGGTGCTATTGTCAGCAGCACACGTACCATACTGGTTGGAAAGGATGCGATTGCGGACGCAGTGGATGCCAACCGGAAGGACTATGCGTTGCTGATTGCTACCGACAAGTACGACAACTGGGACGATCTCTCTAACCCGGTCAACGACGCCCACACGGTAGCCAACATCCTGAAGGACAAGTATGGATTTATTACGGAAGTGGTTGAAAATGTCACATTGGAAGAACTTAATGACAAGTTGTTTGACTACAACACCAGAAAGTTCAATCCACAAGACCAGCTGTTCATCTTCTTTGCCGGCCATGGATACTTTGATGAGACGCTGGGTGAAGGATATGTAGTCGCAGCCAACTCGTTGCTGAATGACAAGGGGAAGACCAGCTACCTGTCACACACCATTCTCCGCGAGCGCCTTGACAATATCAAGTGTGATCATATTTTCCTCGCCATGGATGTGTGTTTCGGAGGTACATTTGACAAGAAGCTGGCGAAGGCCCGCGGCACGGAAGCCATGGATGAGGCCATTGATAAACAGTATGTGGTCAAGAAACTCAGCAAGCGGACGCGTAAATTTCTCACCTCCGGCAGCAAAGAGTATGTGCCTGACGGTGCTCCCGGCCACAATTCTCCATTCGCTACCCAATTCATACGCGCCCTTCGAGAAATTGGCGGTGGTACCGGCCGTGTCATGACGTTGATGGAGCTGAATACCTACTTCCTGCGGCTGCCCACTGAGCCATACTATGGAAGTTTCGGCGCGGATGATCCGCAAAGCGATTTTGTGTTTGTTGCTAAGTGATCAGAAGTAACGGCGCAACGCCATTTGCTCCCGGAAGATTTCAAGATCCACACTGAGCATCAGTTCGTGTGTACCCTTGGCAAGCCCGGTCAGTTTGCTGGTTGGCATTTCGAACATGTATCCGAATCGGAGCTTGTTACTGATTTCCATCTGAGCATTGAGACCAATGCTGTTGAAGTTCCGCACGGTGATTCCACCCCACAAGACTTCCAGAAACAGGACACTGGCGTTGAGATCCACTGAAACTGTTTCGCCGGGTATCATCTTCACCAGCACGGAAGGCTTGATTTTGATGCTCTGAATCTTGTCGATGATCATGCCACCGCTCAGATACAGATGTCGTTTGTACCGGGTACTGGCCACTACCCCGTCTTCAACTTTCACATCCAGCATGCGCGGCATGGAAATCCCTGCGAAAAACCTCTCGTTGCGGTAGTATACACCTGCACCAATTGTCGGCCGGGTTATGTTAGGTTGCATGTTGGCTGTCAGCGTCGGGTCTACCACGTCCAGGTTTAGTTTGTTATAGTTGTACTGATAACTAATGAGGCCGGCCTGCATGCCAAAGGACAATCTGCTGTAAAGGAATTTGAGCTTGTAAGCGAATGAACCCTGCAACTCAAAGTTGTTATTGACACCAAGCCGGTCGTTGACCACCAGCATCCCTGCCCCCAGCCGCTCCCGCATAAAGGACGTTGTGGCGTTGAGCGTGTGGGTAACAGGAGATCCATCAATTCCCACCCATTGCGCACGCGTGATGAAGGTGGCATTGGTGACGTTGTATGTTCCCGTGTACGCAGGATTGATCATGTTCTGATTGAACTGATATAGATTGTACAAGGGATCCTGCTGCCCCCAGGCTGACGCAAATGGTATGACTATCAGTATCAGGAAGTAGAGTTTTCTCATCGCTGCAAATGAATAAAGCCTGTGAATTTCTGACCGTTACTGAGCCCAATGACATAGAAATAGGTTCCGTCTGTCAGATTGTGGCCACTGCCCTTGTTGCTCCTGCCTTCAAATCGCTTGTCAGGATCAGTGTTGCTGTAGTCGCCTACCGAGAATACTTCGTCGCCCCATCGGTTGACGATCGTCACACTGCTGCCGGGGTAACGTTCGATATTGTAGATCTTGAGGTAATCGTTGGCACCATCGCCGTTGGGTGTCACTCCGTTGTATACCAGAATGTCTGTTTCGTCTACGGTGCCAGTGACGTCAAGTGTGAAGGTGCCTGTTCCAAAGTCAATGACCACCTGCGATTGGTATACGCCAGGGAGGGTTGCATCCAGTCTCAGCACCAGCGTACCAAACGACCCGGCAGCAATGGTGGTGGGCTTGCTGACGATTGAGAACTTTGGATTGCTGACGGTGATTGTGTTGATGGTGAGCGCTGCTGCTCCCTGGTTGTCTATGCTGAAGGTTTTTTCAAGGTCTTTGTTCTTATCGGTTTTGCCCAGGTCAATCGCATCCCCACTGTTGAGCGGGTTACCTGAATTGTTGTCGCC
>JAIBBB010000014.1 GCA_019694905.1 Cyclobacteriaceae bacterium | reverse complement strand
TTCATTGACCAGCCACGCCGCACCGTCCAGATGATCACTCAAGTCTTTGCCCCCCATAAACCTGGAAATACCCGTGCGCCAATCACGGCCATATCCAGCGCTCCCCCGGTAATCCATATCCAGCACGGTGTACCCCTGGTCAGTCAACAGGTTGTGAAACATGTACTCTCTGGAGTAATTGCTCCACCATTTGTGCGCATTTTGTAAATATCCGGCACCATGAACAAAGATCACTGCCGCACCATTGGGGTTCTGTGGTGTGTAAAGTCTGGCGTGGACCGCAGCGCCATCACGCGCCGTGATGGTCAAAACTTCAGGATCCCGCCATGGATAAGCAGTAAACTCGGCAGAAACAGAAGTAGTCAAACGTTTCGCAGCGGCCTTTGGCTTGTTCTCCTGAAGGTACAGTTCCCACGGCTTGTTGGTATAGGAGTATCGAATGGCTAACCACTTCTCGTCGGGAGAGACAACCACCTCATTGGCTCCTGTCATGGATGTAAGCCTTTCCATCTTGCCCGTTGCAACAGACAGCTTGTAAAACTGCTTTTCGCCGGGATGAACTTCATTGGTGGTGATGTACAAAGACTGTTTGTCCCGTGAAAGCTCAGCGGTCTGCACTTCGAACTTCCCATTGGTGAGTGCACGCTTCACTCCGCTCTGGACGTCCAAGGCATATAAATGCATATAGCCCGAGGATTCAGATTGAAACCAGAGGGTCTTGTTGTCCGCGAGCCATCCCATCGGAAATGAACCAAAGAACCCGCTGCCAGGCCCGCCGATCCATGCATCATCCTGAAGTTGATCAAGCACTTTGAGTTTGCGTTCGCTGAGATCGAGGCTTGCAATCCACCGGGTCTTGGCATCGAGAGAGCGGATGACCACCACGCACGCCTGACCATCGTCGGAGTAAAATGGACCGTGAAAAATAACAGGCCGCTTGGTTGGCTTGCTGTCCGACCTTGCATATTCTGAACGGAAAGCCGGTACATCAGTAATTCCAGGCAGGTCATCTGTCTGCACCGCCATGATCGTATCCTTGGCTACATTGTAAACAAAGAACTCGTAGGCATTTTGTGCTGCGCCTACTTTGGTACGACTTGGAATGTCTTCAGTAAAGCCTGACTCTGTCACGTAGTTTGGTACGTGAGTGGTTTTGGCGCCGGATGCCTTTGACAGGCGAAAAGTGATGAATTTTCCGTTCGGACTTGCTGTAATATTCTCAACATTCTTGTCGTCGACGTAGAACTCCTTCGGTCTCCAGGGCTTTGACGCCTTGTTGATTCGGTCAGCAAGCTTTTTATTCTGTTGCCTTTGCCGCAGTACATCAAACGTCGCAAGCTGATCCGCCTTCAGCCATTTCTCTTGCTCGGATATCTTGCCATCTGTCCTTTTTATACCCCTCCGGATGTCAGTGAGTTGTTGCAATTGGCCGCTGGCGACGCTCCAGCCGAAAAGATTATTGCCAGCAACAAAATAGACAGTTGACTCATCCTGTGAAAACCGGGGATTGTATTCACGATCTACAGTTTGCGTGATCGCCCGGGTCTGGCCACTGGCAAGATCCAGTAACCACAAGTCGCCGTCCTTCTCATAAACTTTTCGTGTGTGAGCCCGGTTGTAGACACCAGGGCCGGGAATGGACTTTCGCTGGGCTGGAGTTACTTTGCTGATGGTGGTACCCGCAACCGTCACCGCATAAAGCGAATCGCCTGGGTTTTTGTCCGGATTCCAGGTAAAATAAATGCGATTGCTCTCCTCAGACCAGAAAATGCCATTGGGGGAAGTGCCGATCCATTTCTGATCGCGCATGATTTTTTCGACAGTGAGCTCGCCTGACTGGCTCCAGCCAGCAACCGGGATCAACAACAACAACAGGATTCTGTACATAACAACTTATTTGTACCTGAAAGTAAGTCGTCCGAATGAAAATTCAGGCAGGGATTATTTGCGCGGTCAAATGCCTTCGACGTAGCCAAAGGCGCGGAGCCTGTCCTTTTGTTTTCGCCAATCGGTCGCGACTTTCACGTGAGTCTCCAGAAAAACCTTGCGGTCAAAGAACCGCTCGAGATCAATACGCGCTTTAGATCCCACCTCTTTGAGCGATGAACCACCTTTACCAATTACTATCCCCTTCTGGCTATCGCGCTCAACAAAGATGGTAGCGCTGATGCGCAGCAAATTTGGCTCCTCCTTGAACGCATCAATCATTACTTCACAACTATATGGAATCTCCTGATCGTATTGAAGAAAGATCTTTTCCCGGATAATCTCAGAAGCAAAAAACCGCTCGCTTCTGTTGGTCAGATCGTCTTTTGGAAAGAACCCGGGATGCAAGGGCATGCGCTCAATGATCGACGGAAGTACCTGGTTCACACCCTGACCGGTTTTTGCTGAAACAATCAATGTGTGTGCGATGGTCAGGTGTTTGCTCCATGCCTCCGCCTGTGCTTTAGCCTTATCAATCTTTCCGAGGTCACATTTGTTAATCAGTAAAATGAGCGGCACCTTAACAAAAGTAAGGGGTCGGAAAAGTACCGGATCAAAAGACTCACCCAACTCCGTCACAAGTAAAACAACATCCGCATCTTCCAGCGACACCTTTACGAACGTCATCATTGCCTTGTGCAGTTCGTATTTGGGTTCCAGAATTCCCGGGGTGTCAGAATAGACAATCTGATATCGCTCACCGTTCAGAATACCCATGATGCGATGTCGGGTGGTTTGGGCCTTCGCGGTAACAATCGACAGGTTCTCACCGACAAGTCGATTCATCAGACTTGACTTGCCTACGTTGGGTCGGCCAACGATACTGACAAAACCGGCCCGGTGTTCAATCTCTTGATTCATGACATGGCAAACTTAACAGTTCGGCAGTCCCCGGAAAAGGCACCAACGGTAAGAATCAGTGCCTGAATGGCAATGATCATTGGGGTAGATTGATGATCTTTGGTTAGATGCGGCCTTATTGGCCTCCCTCGCCAAAACCTAAACCTGAATGAAACGAATCCAATTCATCCTCACTTTTACCTTGCTGAGCCTATTCCTTCTGTTGCATGGCTGCAAACAGAACAAAGGCGGAGAAGAACAATACACCGGTCCGCTGTTTGCCGAGAATATCCGGACTACCGGTCCTCTTCTCCCCGAAGAGGAATTGCAGAGTCTCAAGGTACCAGAAGGATTCGAAATACAGCTTTTTGCCTCAGAGCCCGACATTGACAAGCCAATGAACATGGCCTTTGATGCCCAGGGACGTATGTGGGTCACCCAATCATTTGAGTATCCCTTCCCGAAAAGTCCGGATGTTCACGGCACTGACCGGCTCACCATTCTGGAGGACACCAATGGAGACGGTCGCGCAGACAAGTTCACCCATGTCAGCGACACGCTCAATATCCCGATTGGTGTGCTCCCGTACCACCAGGGGGCACTGACTTTCAGTGTACCTAATCTGTACCAATATTCGGATGGTGACCAGAACGATAAGCCAGAAGCCATGAAAGTTCTTTTCGGCCCATTTGGCTTTCAGGATACCCATGGCATGGTTTCCAACTTCTTCAGAGGATATGATGGCTGGGTGTACGCCTGCCATGGATTTACCAATTTCTCAAGCATCGCAGGTACCGATGGTGACTCTATCAAAATGTCATCCGGCAATACTTTCAGGTTCAGGCTCGACGGCAGTCGCGTGGAGCAAACCACCTTCGGACAAGTCAATCCGTTTGGCCTGGCGATGGACGAGTATGGATATGTCTACTCTACAGACAGTCACAGTTCACCACTTTACCAGCTGATCAGAGGCGGAGACTATCCGCACTTCAATAAGCTTGAGATCATGGCCTTCGGGCCGGACATGAAGTCGTTTGACAACGAGGCTACAGCGCTGTGCGGAATCGCTTATTATCAGGACAACCAATTTCCTGCTGATTTTCAACGCAATTTCTTCATTGGTGACGCTTTCAATTCCCGCGTGCACCGGTATAGTTGGGTGTGGAAAGGGTCTTCGCCGGCGGGGAAATCTGAAGAAGACTTTGTCAAAAGCGCAGATCCCTGGTTCCGTCCGGTCAATGTTAAAATGGGACCAGACGGGGCGTTGTACGTAGCTGACTTTTACAATGCCATCATCGGCCACTATGAAGTACCTCTGGGTCACCCCAAGCGAGACAAAAAGAGAGGCAGAATCTGGAGAATAACCTATAAGGGTTCTTTCAACAAGGTGGCTAACCTGGCCAGCATGACTGCAGATGAGTTGTTGCCACTGCTGGATGCCGACAACCAGACAACGCGCATGCTGGCTGCTGATCAACTTGCCGATCGGGTGGGTTCCTCTGCAGTCAGTGGGCTTCAGTCGGTTCTGTCGAATGCCAATACTTCACCCAGGCAGTATATGCAGGCGCTGTGGGTTATTTTCAGGCTTAATTCGATGGATGCCGCAACAATCCAAAAAGCACTGGCACATGCGGATCCGCTCGTTCGGGTACACGCACTTCGCGTTCTGAGAGAATGGAAACACGATGGAACAATCTTTTACCCGTTGATCAAAGCTGCAACAAAAGATCCGGACGCCCATGTACAACGGATAGCCACCGAATTGCTGATGAGTTATCCTGTCATGGAGAGTGTCGTCACGGTACTCGATGTCATGCGTCAGACTGGACAGGCAGATACCCATTTGAAATACACTACACGGCTCGTCCTTCGCAACCTGATGCGCCATGAAGACCTGATGAAGCAAACAAGGGCAAAAACCTGGTCAGAATCAGACGAAGCGGCGATAGCAGGCACATTGATCGATGTCCCTTCTGCGGAAGCAGCACTCTTTCTTTCGAGCTACCTCAAAACAAAAAGTCTGGCAAAGGAAAAGACTCAACTTGGCTATCAACAAGCGATTCGGTTCCTTCCGGCCAGTCAGGTTGATGCGTTTATCCTGCAGGCCAAGTCAACTACATTGCCTGACGTTGATCAAGAGACAATGAAGTTCAGGGGACTGCAGGAGGGACTCGCCTCACGTGGAGGCAAAGGAAGCCCTGCCATTTTCGAATCGTGGGGGAAAGAGATCGCTGAAAATCTGTTGAAAAAATATCCGGCCGGCTACCGCCCTGTTTCAGAAGAAATATTCAATCAGCAAAAATTTGCGCTGCAATTGGCCGGAGACTATAAGGCCAGGGGAAAAGAAGAATCTGTCAGAGCCTTCATCGACGGCTCCAACAAGGTACATCCTGAACTGGTCGCAACGGCATTCCGCGCCATTTTCAAGATGGGCTCGGAACAGGTTTATCCATTGGCCGGACAATACCTCGGAGCAGATTCCACAGGCCAGGAACTGAGAAAACTCGTGGTGGCAGTTCTCGGTGAGTTCCCTACAGCAGCATCGCTCAAGGTACTGGCAGGTATCACAAAAGCTCCGCCGGCGCTGGAAACTTTGGTGGCCACGGCACTTGCTGGCTCAGCAGAAGGCAGAAAGATAATTTTTGATCATGTCCGCTCAGGTCAATATATGGTGCGCACGCTGGTTGATCCTCGCGTAGAGGAGAGAATTCACATCAACATCAGCAAACAACAGCAGAAAGAGTATGATGAACTTACCGCCAATATTTCGCCGATCAGTGAAGCGCGTCAGAAATTGATTGATGAACGCCTTCGCGAATTCAAGAAGTTCAAACCAACAACTATTCAGCTCGATTCCGGACAAATTGTATACGGTAATAATTGCGGAGTATGTCATCGCAAGACTGTCCAGTCGGGCATTGGCCCGCAGTTACATGGCATCGGCAAACGTGGGGCAGATGCTATTGCTGAGAAGATCCTGGATCCAAATCGGAATATCTCAGAGGCCTTCCGTAACTACACCATCAAACTGAAAGATGGCAAAGTAGTTACCGGATTGTTTCGCAGAGAACAAGGAGCGGTAGTTGTTTTTGGCGACCTGACTGGAAAGGAATTTTCTATTCCCAAAAAGGACATTGTTGAACAACGTGCATCACAATACACCATCATGCCTGACCATTTCGGTACGACACTGTCGCAGCACGAGTTTGATTTGTTGCTCACCTATCTGCTCAACTGGTAGTGCGTACACACTCAATCGTTGTTTATCTGACGCTGTTGGCAAGCCTTGCGGCCTGCAGCTCACCGCCACGTGCCTCATTTGAGAAAATCACATTGACCAAGGATTTTCTTTCCGAGGGAGTCGCCGCTGCGGATGTAAACAAAGACGGGAAACCCGACGTGCTGGCAGGAACTGTCTGGTTTGAAGCTCCTGACTGGAAGCAGCATGCCATCGACACAATCAAGGTTTACAATCCTGCAACCGAGTACAGCCACTCCTTCATTAATGCCGCTTCGGACGTCAATGGAGATGGCTGGGTTGACTTGCTTCTGGTCGATTTTCCCGGTGAAGAAGCTCGCTGGTATGAAAACCCAGGGAAATCAGAGGGCTACTGGAAACGTCATCTCATCTATCCGCATGTGGCTAATGAGTCACCGGCATTCGTCGACATCGACGGTGACGGTATCCATGATCTGCTTTGTGCAGATCCTGCCGACGGGCAAATGATCTGGCTCAAGCGACCCAATCATCCGGACAGCAGCACCTGGAAAAAATTCACCATCAGCAAACCCAATTCACCCGGCACTGATATCTTCTCACATGGTCTAGGCTATGGCGACATGAATGGTGACGGTCGCCCGGATGTGATCATCACACAAGGATGGTGGGAAGCACCCGTGAATCCGCAACAACCCGACTGGTCATTTCATCCCGCCGATCTCGGTGATCCCTGCTCACAGATGTACGCCATGGACGTGAATGGCGATGGCCTTCAGGATGTGATCAGTTGTTCCGCACACCTTGCTGGAATCTGGTGGCATGAACAAATCCGCGACTCTACCGGCACGCATTGGGAGCATCATGTACTTAGCTATGCCTTTGCCGAATCACATGCCGTCATCATGCAGGATATCAACGGGGACAAGGCACCCGACTTTGCCACGGGGAAACGCAACTTGCAACGAAATACATGGCGAAAGAACCCCGGTACGCATGGACCACCAAGACTCTATTGGTTTGAGCACACCAAAGGCATAGACCCCTTTTGGAAACCGCACCTGATTGACACAACCGTGGGAGCAGGACTGAATCTCGTGGCTATTGACATGAACCAGGATAGCCAAAGGGATCTTATCGTTCCCAACTTTAAAGGCGTCTACATTTTCATCAACCGACTTTCAATTCCGGCAACTCAAGATTAACTTCATTGTATGAGCAAGAAAAACAAGTTCGCCACCCTGTGCCTGGTGTTGTTGTGCACAATGGCAAGTTCAGGCATCCACGCACAGATTGCCGGAAAAGATGTCCGGTTCAAAAAATACCATCTGTGGGATGAATTCTACACCGAGGGTGCTACTGTGGGTGACGTCAACAAAGATGGAAAGCCCGACATTATTGCTGGTGCGAGGTGGTTTGAAGCCCCTGACTGGAAAGCACATGACATCTGGAAACACAAGAAGTTTGACTACACCAAGGGCTACGCAGACTCCTTCCTGAATTACGCGATGGATGTAAACCTCGATGGTTGGGTTGACCTCATCTCGTTTGACTTTCCCGGAAAGGAAGTTTACTGGTTTGAAAATCCCGCCGGTGCTGACGTGCTGTGGAAACGAAACCTCATCGATTCCATTGCCTCCAACGAATCGCCGATGCTTGTTGATATCGACAGCGATGGCAGGAAAGACCTTGTCTTCGGCAATGAAAAACTCGGCCAGATGGCCTGGTTCAGTGCAGTCGTGAAGAACAAGAAAGTCACATGGAAGCGCACCCCCATCAGTGAGCCTAATGCAAAAGGTGTTGGCATGTTTGCCCACGGCCTCGGCTGGGGCGACATCAATGGGGATGGCCTCAATGATGTAATGATTCGCGGCGGCTGGTGGGAAGCACCGAAGGATATTCACTCCTCACCATGGAAATTTCACGAAGCCGACCTGGGTGAAAGCTGCGCCCAGATGATCACCTTCGACTACGACAGCGATGGGGACGCAGACGTGCTCGCTTCATCGGCGCACGCTTACGGTGTATGGTGGTATGAGCAGGTTTTTGACAAAGACAAGAACAGTTCATTCATCACTCACACGATTGACAGCACCTTCTCAGAATCACACAGCATTGTCCTTGACGACATCAACAAAGATGGGCTCCCGGACTTCGTGACCGGCAAAAGATTTTTCTCCCACCAGGGCCGTGGTCCAGGTGGTCTTGAACCCGCAGTGCTCTATTGGTTTGAGTTGCTCAAGGATGGTCGACAGAAGCCTGTCTGGATAAAGCACCTCATCGATGATACTTCCGGTGTGGGGATCCAGTTTGTTGTTGAGGACATGAACAAAGACGGGCTATCGGATCTTGTAATTGCCAACAAGAATGGGGTCTTCTATTTTGAACAGCAGACAGGCAAAGCAGCCGCCCCAGTCCATTAAGCGTATAGAACCATTCAAAATTTTTCTTCAGACACTATGAGCAGGCAAATCAACGTAGCTATCGTCGGACTGGGCTTTGGCGCCGAGTTCATTCCTATCTATCAGCGTCATCCGCAGGCTAACATGTATGCCATTTGCCAACGGACCCAAACAAAGCTCGATGCCGTGGGTGATGCTTTCGGCGTAGGCAAGCGATACACCGATTTCAATGAATTGCTGAAAGACCCGCAGGTGGACGCCGTGCACATCAATTCACCCATCCACCTTCATGCCGAACAGTCACTGGCGGCGCTGAAGGCGGGGAAGCACGTTGCCTGTACAGTTCCAATGGCCACGACTGTTGAAGAATGCAGGGCCATTGTGCAAGCCGTAAAGGATACCGGTTTGACCTACATGATGATGGAAACGGTATTGTACAGCCGGGAATTCCTCTTTGTAAAGGAACAATATGACCGTGGTGAGTTAGGTCGGGTACAATTCCTTCGGGCATCCCATCAACAGGAAATGGCTGGCTGGCCCGGTTATTGGGAAGGCCTGCCCCCGATGCACTATGCAACACATTGTGTCGGCCCCGTACTGGGCTTGACGCGCAGCGAAGCCGAGTATGTGTCCTGCCTTGGGTCAGGCCGGATCAGTGATGATTTGATTCCGAAATACAATTCGCCCTTTGCAATAGAAACCTGCCACATCAGATTCAGAGATTCAGATCTGGCAGCAGAAGTCACCCGTTCACTCTTTAACACAGCACGCCAGTACCGTGAGAGTTTTGATGTATATGGCTCGAAAAAGTCCTTTGAGTGGACTCAGATTGAGCACGAAGACCATGTGGTTCATACCGGAGAAACCCCCTCACGCGTAAAGGTTCCCGATTACGCTCACTTGCTGCCAGCGGAAATTGCTTCATTTACTACTGCGGGAGTTTATGATTCAGACAACAACCAGCATCTGTCCTTCATTCAGGGTGCCGGCCACGGCGGCAGCCACCCGCACCTTGCGCATCAGTTTATTTCCTCACTGGTCGAAAAGAAAGCGCCCTACCCTGATGCAAGGCAATCTGCCAACATCACATGTGTCGGTATTCTCGCTCATGAGTCCGCCATGCAGGGTGGAAAGATGCTGAGGATGCCTGACTTTACAATGTCGTGATTACTTCATGAAGAGGTAGTCCACTGTCACATCAATCATCGCACGGATCCCTGTCAGGAATCCCTCCTCTTCAATATAGAAATCAGGAGTGTGGTGCGCACCAATGAGCTTCTCATCTTTCGCTCGAGCACCTACCGAAAAATACAATCCTGGTACTTTTTGCTGGAAGTACGCGAAATCTTCAGCGCCTGTACCGGCATGTACCGTTACAGCTTGCCCTCTGGAGGCACGTTGCAAGGATTGAACCATTTTCAAAGTCAAGGCAGGGTCATTGTAAGTGACCGGCTCTTGCTTAATAATTTCAAGGGTTGCCTCTGCCCCTGCACTGGCGGCTATGTTCGTAACAGTGCGTTGCAGTCGCGCGTGGATATCCTTTTGCATCATGGAGTCAAGGGTCCGGATGGTGCCGGAAAAGGAGGCCTCTTCAGGGATGATATTCTCCCGAATGCCGGCATTGAATCGACCTACCGTAATCACGGCAGCCTCATTGGTCAGATTGCTTTGTCGGCTCACAATGGTTTGAATGGCGAGTATCATTTGGGATGAAATCACAATTGGATCCACTCCACCCCAGGGTGCCGCTCCATGCGTCTGCCTGCCCTTCACCTTTACATAGAAGTCATCGTTGGCGGCAGCACTTCCGCCCGACTTGTACGTGATCATTCCAACGGGTGTACCTGAACTGATGTGCATCCCAAAAATTACGTCCACTTTTGGATTAGCAAGTACTCCCTCTTTCACCATCAGTGCTGCGCCTCGCTCTTCACCCACAGGTGCGCCTTCTTCAGCCGGTTGAAAGATGAACTTTACCGTGCCCTTCAGGTCCTTCCTGTTCTTTGTCAGAATTTCAGCCACGCCCATCAGGATAGCAACGTGTGAATCATGGCCACAGGCATGCATGACACCAGTTTCAACGCCATTGTACATCGCCTTGATCCGGGAGGCAAACGGCAATTGCGTACGCTCTACTACAGGCAATGCGTCCATGTCTGCACGCAAAGCAACTACAGGCCCAGGTTTCCCCGTCCGCAGCAAACCCACGACGCCGGTGTGAGCAACACCAGTCTGCACTTCGAGACCAAGGCTTCTCAGGTGTGTGGCAATCAACTCAGCTGTCTTGAACTCGCGATTCGATAACTCGGGATTCGCATGAATCTCCCTCCGCCATTGAATGACTTTCTGCTCTATTTCAGATGCCTGCGCATCGAGTTTGACCTGCAAAGACGCAGGGGTTTGAGCAAAAAGCTGCTGTGACATCAGCAACACGAACAAGGCAATCAGTTTCTTCATTTGGTTTTGGGTTGATTCGTGTAGTCCAGCGTCAAGGTCATCAGTGCCTTTACCCCCGTTACGAAAGCACGCTCGTCAATCATGAAATCGGCCGTGTGATGCACAGGCCGGTTGGTGAGTTTCATGTCTGCGGGATATGCGCCCAGAAAAAAGAAAAAGCCGGGCACCTTTTGTTGAAAGAATGAAAAGTCTTCGGCCATGGTAACCGGCACTGTGAGCTTCACGTCAGAAGTCACTTTGGCAAGGCTGGGGGCCATCCGCGCTGTTAGCGCAGGATCATTGTAAGTCACCGGATACATCACCTGGATATCAACCTGCGCTGTGGCGCCAGAGGCTTCTGCAATGCGCGTAGCAGTCAGCTTGATCTTGTCATGCACTTTCTTTTGCATCTCCGGGTCAAACGTCCGGATCGTTCCCTCCATCGTTACCATCTCAGGAATGATATTCCGTCGGATACCACCATGAAGGCTCCCAATGGTGATAACGGCAGCAGCCTTGGTAAGCTCTGTCTGACGGCTGATGATTGTTTGCAGTCCGCTGATTATCTGACTTGACACCACGATGGGATCAACGCTATCCCATGGCGTTGCTCCGTGAGCCCCAACACCCTTGACTTTAATATCAACTCCGTCCACTGCGGCCATGAGCCCTTCTGGCCGGTAGGCCAGTTGCCCCAAAGGCAACAGTGACTGAATATGCAAGCCGAAAACCACGTCCACTTTAGGATTTTCGAGGACACCCTCCTTGATCATCAAAGCCGCGCCACCCTCTTCGCCGGCGGGAGTGCCTTCCTCAGCAGGTTGAAAGAGGAACTTGACGGTGCCTTTCAGCTCAGCTTTGTTTCTGGTCAGTATTTCTGCGACACCCATCAACATCGCCATGTGACTGTCATGACCACAAGCATGCATCACACCTGTCTCCATTCCATTGTAGTTTGACTTCTCTTTCGATTGAAAGGCGAGCCCATTCCGTTCGTTGACAGGCAGCGCATCAATGTCCGCCCGCAGCGCTACTACAGGTCCCGGCTTCCCGCCCACAAGCAACGCTACGACACCGGTCTTTGCAACCGGATATTGCACCTGGAGGCCCAGGCCCCTGAGAAATTCAGCGAGTTTTTTACCCGTGTTGAATTCCCTGTTGGACAATTCCGGGTGTTCGTGAAAATCCCTGCGCCAGGCAATCAGTTTTGGCTCCAATTCCTGCGCTTGCTGGTACACCTTTGCAAGGAGCTTAGGATCGGACTGGCCATAACACAGGGTAGAAGTAAGTGTCAGTAGGACAATGAGTCGTTTCATGTATGCTAAGATTTGATTGTAGTCGTATTGGATTAAATCTGCTCGTAAACAAACCGCGTAATCTGTATGTCCTGTATGGCAACACCGGTGAGGTCTGCGACTGTTATCTGACTGGCTGCTGTTCGACGCAACGCAGGATTGGCAATGACATTTCCCAGCGCCATAATCTTGCTTTCTGGCAGGAGTGCGTCTTTCACCGCGTAGTGACACTCTCCATGGTCCACACACTGCGCAATGCTATCTGCTACCACCCTGTCAGCTTTTGCAAGTATGCCTGGATCCAACTCCCTTTTGCCTTCTGCATCTGCACCCATGGCAGTGATATGCGTGCCAGGCTGTACATCCTGAGCCTTGATCAGCACTTCCCTTGAAGGTGTAGTGGTCACAATCAGCTGCGATCTGCGTACCAATGTGGTCAGATCCGATGTTGGAGTAATTTCAAATCCACCCAGTGTTGTATCAGAAGCGAGTGCAGCGGCCTTTTCCATGGAGCGGCCCCAGATCAAAACCTTTCTGCAGGTAGTTACTGTTTGCAAGTAAGTCAATTGCAATCGCGCCTGCAGACCTGTCCCAACGATTCCGATGCAATCAACCTGCGCTGGCGCAAGATGTCTGGCCGCCACAGCTCCTGCAACGGCTGTGCGTATGTCCGTCAGGTAGCCTTCATCCAGCATGACTGCCAATGGCTCACCTGTTTGCTGACTGAACAACAGCATCATCCCATTGCTGGAGTTCAATCCCATAGCCGGATTGTTATAGAAGCCGGATGCGATCTTGATGACGTAGTAGGGATCACCTTTGATATAGCCGTATTTGATGTGCACATCACCTGGAGGGTTGTTGAAAGGCAGATACCCCACGGGAGGCACAACCACCTTACCGGCGGCGTAGTTGATGAATCCTTCTTCCATCAAGGCGATCAAGTCTGCATGTGAACTTGCAGCAATGATCGCTTTAATTTGGGGGGCGGAGATAGTTGCGGTCATTTGTCCTCAAGAATCCTTCTTACAACCGATTCACTGACGTTTCCACCGCAAATAATGGACACGACCCTTTTCCCCCTCCAACGGTCTTTGCTCTTTTGAAGAGCTGCAATAGACACCCCAGCCGAACCTTCAATAATCCAATGATGCATCTGCAGGGTTCGCTTCATTGCCGCAGCAATCTCCGCCTCGGAAACAAGCACGTAATCGTCGACAAACTTCTTGCAGATATCAAACGTAATCGATCCGGCTTCCAGTCCGCCAGCTGTTGCATCACTCAAGGTAGGCTGCTCGGGTACTTCAAATATATGTCCGGCTTTCAGGCACTCGTACATGACCGGTGCGTTGGCCGGCAGACACCCTATCATCTGGATGGAGGGCTTTACTGCCTTCAGATATGCTGCAATCCCGCCAATCAGTCCGCCACCTCCAACCGAGACAAGGACAACATCCACATCGGGAAGCTGTCGGATCAATTCCACGCCGATGGTTCCCTGGCCCGCCATCACTGCTTCATCGTTGTACGGTGATACATAAATATCCCCGTGTGCTTCCGCCTGTGCACGGGCATATCGCTCCGTCTCTTCTGAATTGGTTCCATGAAACTCCACTGGCACGCCCCGCATCCGAATCGCGTCCACTTTGGCCGGCGAGGCACCGAGCGGAAGAAAGATCGTGCCATTTCTCCCTGTGACACCTAATGCGTTTGCCACACCCAACCCGTGGTTGCCTGTGGAAGCTGTAACAATCTTTTGCTCAGACTTTGGCAGACTCAGGATCTTGTTGAGTGCACCGCGCGCCTTGAATGAGCCCGTTATCTGCACGTTCTCCATTTTCAGATATACCTCACATCCTGTCTCATGAGAGAATGGGTAGGAGTATTCCAACGGGGTCTCCCGCAGATGGGGACGTATGCGAACCGCAGCAGTTTCAATCAGCGTTTTGTATTCCATTCCCTTTGCCTATTTGCGTGCATACATGTAGTCAACAGTGAGATTGAGGAGGCCCTTCACACCTGTCACAAAGGCACGTTCATCGATCATAAAATCAGCAGTGTGATGCACTGGCGCCTTCTCAAGTTTCATAGAGGTGGGGTTGGCGCCCAGAAAAAAGAATATTCCGGGGACCTTTTCCTGAAAGAATGCGAAGTCTTCTGCCATGGTGGTTGGAGCGACGGTGATGATGTTTCCGTTTGCAGCGCGCTGCAGGCTGGGTGTCATCTTCTGAACCAGCGAAGGATCGTTGTAGGTTACCGGAGCGTCAAACACAAAAGTCACCTCTGCCTTTGCCCCAGCACTCTCGGCGATGCGTGTTGCCGTCTGTTTAATCTTTTCATGCACGAGCTTCTGCATCCCGACATCAAATGTCCGGATGGTTCCCTGCATCGTCACTACCTCCGGAATAATGTTGCTGCGAATACCACCGTGGATGCTGCCAATGGTAATCACCACCGGGGCCTTGGTCAGTTCGCTCTGTCGGCTCACGATCGTCTGAAGTCCGTTGAGAATCTGCGCTGAAACCATGATCGGATCCACACTGTCCCATGGCGTTGCGCCATGGGCTCCCACGCCTGTCACTTTGATGTCAAGTGCATCCTCGGCTGCCATCAGGCCCTCAGGTCTGAGGGCAATCTGCCCAAGCGGAATCAGCGATTGAATGTGCAGACCAAAAATGACATCCACTTTGGGGTTCTCGAGCACTCCTTCCTTCACCATGAGTGCAGCCCCGCCTTCTTCACCAGCGGGAGGGCCCTCTTCCGCAGGCTGAAATATAAACTTGACCGTTCCCTTCAAATCGGCCTTATGCCGAGAAAGAATTTCAGCAACGCCCAGCAAAATGGCCATATGACTGTCATGGCCGCAGGCATGCATCACACCCGTTTCCATGCCGTTGTAGTTAGATCGTTCTTTTGATTGAAAGGGAAGTCCATTGCGTTCGTTGACCGGCAGTCCATCAATATCCGCACGCAAGGCTACTACCGGCCCTGGCTTTGATCCTTTTAACAATGCAACCACACCGGTTCGGGCGACTGGATACTTGACCTCAAGCCCCATATCGGTCAGCAACGACGCTATCTTTTTCCCGGTATTAAACTCCCGGTTGGACAGTTCAGGATGCTTATGAAAATCCCTGCGCAAGCTGATGACTTTCTGTTCAATGGATACAGCTTCCTGGTCAAGTTTGGTCGTAAGTGCCGTGGGCGTCTGTGAGGCCAACGGGAGCTGGATCAACATCGATAGTATCCATGCAAAGCACGATTTCATTGTGATTAGTTTAGGTCGGAGTAAGGTAATGAAAAGCAAATCGCCGGGAAAGTGTCCCGGCGATTGTGTGCCTTGATCAGGTATGATCGGAATGAATTACGTACTACCAGATGTATGTTCCCACGGATCCACTTTGCAGGTAGGCAGCTGCAGAGCGGTTGCCGAAGCGAATGGAGAAACTCAGTGCGGTGCTGTTGTCATTCAGCACGATCAACACCTTCTTGCCGTCCGGTCTTTTGAAAGCAACATTGTAAAAGTTATTGATCACGTTGGAGCCGATCCTTACTGAACCGGCCGGAACAAATTTGGATGCATGCGCAATGATATAGTACGAAACATTGCGGAACACTGTCCCTGTGGAACTATGAATGGTGAGGGCACCCTGACAAAGATTGCAGCCACCATCGCTGGTGTGTGGATTAAAATTTTCATCCGCTGCAAGGTTCCACTCCAGCACATTGCGGCTCCAGTTTCTGGGCGCCCCGATAATCAGGTTCTTTACATGCCAGCGCAAATCACCACCAAAGTCACCCTGGCCGCTGGTCCATTGCTCTGTGAAATACACACTCTTGTCGGGGTATGCATTGTGCACTGTGCTCAGGGCAGAAATGTCACCGAGGTACATGTGAAAAGCAGAACCGTCAATATACTTGCTGGCCGCTGCATCCTTCAACACGTCCATGGGATAGTTGGGATGGTCACAATTGTGGTCGTAGATGATGATTTTGGTTTTAATGCCTGCCGCTTCAAATGCCGAGCCGAGGCTTGATTTCACAAATGCCGCCTGTTCCGCGCTGGTCATCGTCATGCTGGGGGTGTTGCCTGGATGTTCAGGTTCATTCTGAAGCGTAATTGCGTCAATCGTGATCCCTTCAACTGCCATTCCCTGCACGTACTTCACGAAGTACTGAGCATATGTCGAATAGTATTGTGTCTTGAGGGAACCTCCCTTCGGAAGCCCGTTGGATTTCATCCAGGTAGGTGCCGACCAGGGGCTGCCGAGTATTTTGATAGACGGATTGATCTGAAGTATTTCCTTCAATAGCGGAATGAGGTGGGTCTTGTCGGTAGCAAGACTGAATTTGGCCAGCGACTCATCCGTTTCTCCGGGTTCCAGGTCATCATAGGAAAATACGTGATCATCGAGGTCTGAGGCTCCAATGCTTAATCGGAGGTAGCTGAAGCCAACACCGCCAGAGGAAGTAGAAAACAGTTCTTTCAACAAGGCTGCACGATCCGTTGAATTGAGCTTGCTGTGAATCAACATGGCACTTCCGCCAGTCAATGTGTAACCGAAACCATCCATGGTCTGGTATGTTGCGGTAGAGTCGACCACAATCTCATTGTTCGCGCCCGTGGAAGCCTTAAAGGAAAGTGCGGGTCCGGGAGCGAGCAGACTTGAGCGATCTCCATTCGTAATCCATGTAGTACCCGAACCTGTGGCAGGGGGCACTACGACAATGGGTGGAAGGTCAGGCGAAGAAGAGCACGCCAGCATGAGCATGAAAGTGCCGGCGGCCATTTTCGCCCAACCGGCGAAAGTCATCCTAGTAGCCTTCATTTTGCGTCAGTTTCGAATTCTTGTCCAGTTCCACCTGCGGAATGGGCCACAACAACTTGCTCGGAGTCAGGTTATAACCAAGGCTTGCGCCATCAACTCCTTTGGCTGCATTGATCACTTCAATGGCCCTGCCAGTACGCTTAAGGTCATACCAGCGATGGCCTTCAAACGCCAACTCAAGGCGGCGCTCCTTCTCAATGGCCAGTTTCATGGCTGCCTGTGTAGACGCTGGTGTGGCGGTGAGTTTGGCACGCGTCCTGATCTGATTGACCAATGCAGCGGCGCCTGCCACATCTCCGGTCTCATTAAGTGCTTCCGCTTTCAACAGAATGATATCAGCAAGTCTGAGGAAGATGTAGTTCTGATCACTCGGCGAGAGGAACTTGCGGTATTTGTTACCAAAGGGGTAGCTGTTCTGCGGCCAGTGGGTGTCCGACCACTTGCCCGTCACATCCAGGAAGATGATGGAAGCATTTTTCCGCACTTCATCACCTTCGTCGTCGAATGCTTTTACCAGATCATTGCTCGGGATATTGAATTTCTTCCAGTCCATCCCTCTGAACATCTGGGTACCCCAGTTGTGGTCGATACTCCCTCCAAAGTAATTGATCTCAAAGATCGACTCGGAAGAATTCTCGTGGGCGTTGTCCCACAGCTGATCATACTCAGGAAGGAGTGAATAGCCACCACCAATGACGGCATCACAATATTGTTTCACTTTGTTCCAATCATGGGGCTCAATGGTGGCATACACCTTGGCAAGCATGGCATTGGCCGCCCCTTTTGTTGCGTAGCCCTTGTGCTGGGCCGTGGTAGCGCAATTGGCTACTGCATATTCCAGGTCCTTGATGATCTGCGCGTATACATCTGCCATGGCTGCACGGGGCGGAAACAAGATAGGGTAGATGTCAGGCAGTACCTGAGCACTGATTGTCTTAACTTCTTTCAACTGAAGCGGAGCATCTCCCCACAGTTGCACAGCCTGGAAGTAACAAAAGGCCCTGATAAATGATGCCTCGGCAATGATCTGTTTTTTCCGTGCGTCGGTGAGTTCAGGGTCAGTCACTGAATCTACGTTATTGATAACGCGGTTGGTCTTGCCAATGGTGCCATAGAGATAAGCCCAGTCACGGCTCACATTCTTGTTGGTGGCATCAATGTTATAGTCATCGATCTGAAAGTTATTCGGGTTATCAGCGCCTGCATAGGCATCGTCGCTTTGGGCATCCCCGTTAACAAAATAATCCAGTTCGAAATACTCATTGCGAAAATCGGCATACACCCCGGCCAATGCCGACTCAACGTCACTGGCAGTTGAATACAATGCCTTGTTCAAATCATTGTTGTCCACAGCGATGCTTTGGGATTTCGGCTTGATCTCCAGAAAGCTCTGGCAGGAAAATACCAGGGCTGCAAGGCTGAATAAGAAGAATAGTCTAGTTTTCATCGTGCTCACAGTTAGAATTCAATATTCACACCAAACGTTACAGTTCTTGCCTGCGGATAAGTTCCGTAGTCGATACCCATCTCTGTTGAGCTGCGTCCGAAGGCATTCACTTCCGGGTCAAATCCGCTGTACTTAGTGATTGTCAACAGGTTCTGGGCAGTGGAATAAACAGCCAGTTTTTGAACACCCAGTTTACGTAATCTGTCCGGGGCAAAATTGTAGGTAAGCGTCACGGCTTTCAGACGGATGTAAGATCCATCTTCCACAAACCGGGTCGAGTTGCGGACATTGTCAACGTTTCCACCACCAACAGCCTTCGGGATATCCGTATTCTTGTTGGTGGGGGTCCACCGTCTGAGTACTGCGGTGGACTGGTTCTTGGAGTCGTACATGCCTTCCAAAGCAATTCGATTCGCATTGAATATCTGATTGCCGTAGCTACCCTGGAAGAAAATGTTCAGGTCAAAACGTTTCCACGAAAGTGAGTTGGTCAGGCCATAAATGAATTTTGGCTGGGCAATCCCAATCACTTTTCTGTCGCCGGTGTCAAAGATGCCATTGGTGTTGACATCGTGGTATTTCAGATTTCCCGTTTCCGGATCCACGCCATCCGACACGTATCCGTAGAAAGAGCCAAGCGCCAGATCCTTCTTCACGATAGAAACAGGTTGAAAATTGTTATCGAAATAGCCAAAGAAATACACGTCCGTGTATCGAAGATCCGTCACCTTGTTGCGGTTGATGGAGACGTTGAAGTCCGTTGTCCATTTGAACTCCTTGTCAACATTCACTGTCGAGAGGTTGAATTCAAGTCCCTTGTTTTGGATCGAACCGGCGTTTGTCTGAATGGTCGTAACATCTCCAACGGCAGAGCCCAACTGCACGTTCAGCAGCAGGTCTTTGGTTTTCTTCAGGTAGGCATCCACGTTTAGTGTCAGGCGACCTCCTAGCAAGGTTAGATCCATACCTATGTTGGTCTGGTCTGTTGTCTCCCAACGAAGATCCGGGTTCCCATAGCTGACCTGATACGAACCTGGTCCTGACAGAGGATTGGTTGCAGGGCGGCGGAAATAGTTTCTCAACCCATATCGGGCATAGTTGGGAATACCTTCCTGGTTGCCGTTTCTGCCCCATCCGCCGCGGAGTTTGAGTTCGTAAATAAAGTCAAACTGCTTCATGAATGGTTCGGAAGAAAGGCGCCAACCCAGGGAGAATGATGGCATCGTACCCCAGTGATTTGCCAATTTGGATGAGCCATCCCTGCGAAGGCTGCCTGAGAAAAGATACTTGCCTTTAAAGTCATAGGTTACCCTGCCCAGGAATGAAGCAAGGCTCCACTCCTCCACGCTCGTCGATGCGGTAACCAGTGTGTTGGCCGCATTGATGGTAGTAATCGATGTATCATCCGGGAAGTCAGTGCCCATGATGTATGAGTCATTAATAATGTACTTCTGCACACTACTGCCTGCAAGAATGGAGAAATTGTGATCGCCGATTGTCTTTGTATAGTTCGCGGTGTTTTCCAGCAGCCAGGATGAGCTGATGTATTTGTCGGACTGCCCTACGCCATGGTTGTTCCGGCCATAGGTGGTTCTGAAAGGATCCATGTAATAGTCAAAATGATGGCTCTTGACATCCACGCCGAGGTTGCTCTTGAATGTGAGCCCTGGAAGTAAAGTGGCTTCCACGTACATATTGCCAAAAAGCCGGTTGTCCACGTCATTCTGTTTGGGGCCATACATGTTCGCATAGGGATTCTCCCAGGAGGCCTGGAACGGATTGGGATCGAACTGGCCACTGCCATCGCTCTTGTACGGTTTCAGGAATGGTGGCGTGTTGAGAACGGCAAGGATCGTACCGCCGCGGTCGGAGCCGGCATTATCACTGGTGTTTTTGGTGACGGCGCTCAGCACGTTGACGTTGGTACCCATCTTGAGCCAACTCCGGAGTTGGTTGTCCAGGTTGATCCGCAATGAATAACGGTCAAAGCTTGCCGGTTTCACAATACCTGCATTTTGCAGGTAGTTGCCTGATACCATGTATTGGGTTTTTTCATTTCCTCCAGAGAAGGAAAGTTGATAGCTCTGGTTAACGCCCGTGCCGAACACAAGGTCGCTCCAGTTGGTATAACCAGTGCGAGCGGGGTCCAGCGCCCCGGGCATAATTTCATCGATCAGTTCTCTGTACTTCTTGGTAGAAAGAACCGGGAGTGTTTTGCGGAGTTGAGAGAATCCGGTGTATGAATTAAAGCGAATAACGGACGATTGCGCTTTACCCCGTTTGGTGGTGATCAGTACCACCCCATTGGCGGCCCTGGCACCATAGATAGCGGCTGACGCAGCGTCCTTCAAAACTGTCATGGTTGCAATATCGGCCGGGTTTAAACCGCGGATATCTGTGGTAGGCAGACCATCTACCACATACAAGGGCTCGTTGCCGGCGAGTACTGATGTGGAGCCGCGCACACGAACAGCGATGTCACCCCCGGGTTTACCCGATGGCTGGATAACCTGCACACCAGCTGCCTTGCCCTGGAGAGCTTCTGAGGCATTGACCATGGGGCGGTCTTTGATCGCACTTTCATCCACGACAACGACAGCCGTTGTGACGTCCTTTTTCTTTTGAACGCCATAGCCAATGACCACTACCTCCTCAAGCGTTGTCATGTCTTCCTGCATGGTCACATCAATGACCGTGCGGTGGTTAACGACGATCTCCTGGGTCTGGAAGCCCACGAATCTGAAAACGAGAATGCCGTCATCTGTTTCAACCGAATATGAACCATTCATGTCGGTTGCGGTACCGGTGGCGGTGCCTTTCACAATGACGTTGACACCAGGAAGCGCAGCACCGGTCTGGTCTACTACCTTGCCGGTCACCCGCAAGGTTTGCGCATTTGCTGGTATAATGAAACAACAAAGAAGAATGAGGAGACAGTATAGTCTTGCCATAAAAAATTCAGTTTAATAAATCCATATGCAGATCAGACAGGCCTCTGATCGCTGAATTCAGGTTAGTACAATCACAGGATCAACATCACTCACAGCGGTTGCTGTTACAGTAAAAAGCAAGAGCGGATTTTACTCCGCTCCTGCCATTACCACTTAAATCAAACAAGTTTCATTAACGAACCAATACAAACGACCAGGAAGCGGATCCGTTCTTCGAACCGGAAATGTCGACTGACAGGAAGAGATATTCCTTGTTAGCAGTCTTAGCATAGCCGAGAACCTGATACTCAATGGAAGTAGATCCACCACCAGCTGCCTTGGTCTTGTCATTGTTCTCACCGCCAAAGTAAGGCTTGTAGAATCCGATGAAGGCCTTGGCATCGGCAGAACCGTCAGTGACTGTAATCTTGGGAGGCGTTGCTCCGTTGGAGGCGGTAAACGCCCAGGTATGCGTAGCAAAAGTCTTGTACTTCTTGCCATCATTGGTCACACCAGCGAGTTCCGCATCTGAGTAGCAACCATTGCTTGCCAGTCCTTCGAAATAGCCATCGTTGCGTACGTTACCCTTCGTGTCATAAGCATAGACGTTGTTGGCGGCGAAAGTGAATTCGTCGTCAGCAAGACATTCCCAATGATCACCTGCTGCGGTGGCATTGCCCGTGAGCATTGAACCAGGTACAATATACCAGGCGTTACTTCCCATGGCAGGGCCCACGAACAGAGAGTTGTCAGCAGCGCGTACCTTCCAGGCACCGCCTTCAAGGTCAGCTGCAGTTACTTCAGTTGCATTTACATAGAATTCCTGCTTGCTGGTGGCATTGCCTTGCGCGTTAGTAACCGTCATGGTCACTACATAGTCGCCGGCAGCTGCATACGTATGATTGGCATCAGCTGTGGTAGCGGAAGACCCATCACCAAAATCCCAGCTATAGGAAGTTCCATACTTGGAAGTATTGGTCAATGTCAGTCCTAAACCGCTCTGTACAGCAGTAAATCCTGCTTCCGGCTTAGGTCCGGGAAGTGCAGGCTCATCACCAGGGTTGTCATAGTGTACAAGTACAAACTGCCAGTAGCCGTCCATTTCTGCGTCAGCGTCAAAGTTGTAGTTCGCAACAACAACGAGTGTGTCTACTGTGCCCTCAACCAACTTTGCAATATCATATGTAACGTCAGCCTGAGGAACTTTTACCTCAGCATGAGTAGCGACTTTCTCAAGCCCTACATATGCGCCATTACCCACAAGTTTCAAAGTGGACTTAGGAGCAGCCTGAGTGGCTGGAGTAAGCACAAATGTTCCGGTGAAATTTCTCCAGGCAGAGATGTCTGCACCGTCCTTGTTCACACCAGTTCCGTCAGCACCCACGGTCTGACAGTTGTATTGAATGGGGTCATTGTAGATTCCGCCATCACCGGCATAGAAGTCACCTTTCATATCGCGGGTAAATGCGAGTCCTGCACGGGTGAAAGTATATTCATCATTCAGCAAGCAGGGACGCTTGGCAAGATCTTCGTCTTTACCAAATCTCCACCAGATACCATCGCGGGTAACGCCGTCAGCCTTTAGCGGACCAACTTCCAGCGGATAGTACTTAGCTGATGCACTACCTTCGCGAACCAGTTTCCAGGTCTTCGACACATCGCCCACCAGCATGGTCAGCATTGCGTTAGGATCTGTGATAGTGACCTTCTGTGTCTTTGCGTCAGTGGTTTTGCCATCCTGCGCAGTTGCAGTCAATGTCACATTGTAATCTCCCACGGCTGCATAGGTATGCGACGGGTTTGCGTCTGTCGACGTAGCACCATCACCGAATTCCCATTTGAGCGTGGTAAAGTTCTGAGATGCGTTCGTGAAGGCTACCTTTTTGAAGTCTGCCTGATCGACCGCGTAGGTGAAGCTGGCAATTACTTCAGGCATCGGCTCGTCCTTCTTACACGACACCACCTGAAGCAGCACCAACATAGAGAGTGCTGACAACCAGCGAAGCTTGAGTAAATTTTTCATTTGCATTAAGTGTTAAGTTATCGTCTCCAAATGTAGGCAACAGGGAGAAAAAACCAATACAACACATTGATTCTAAGTTGGTTATAAGGACTAATACGCTTGGGTCGCAATCTCCAATCTGCCTAATAATCAGCACTTTCAGTTGCCCTGCACAGGTCTCAAAAGTCCGAAACTGATACGCTTTTTTTTCGCAATCGATTGCTGCCGATCTGTAGTAATGAATTGAAAAACAAGCATTTATGAATATGCGCGTATGAATACTCGCGCAAAAGAATTCCGAGTAAATCAGATGATTCTCGTCAGTTAGAAGCCTCCTGGGGTTCTTCCAGCAGGATACTGTCCCAGCCAAAACCTCCCTCCGCAGGAGAGTGATGCCGATGACGCATGGCCTTCCGGATCTTCGAACTGTATGACCAGCAGGTACTTTGACGAATCCCCAGGATTTCTGACAACTTATAGGAAGAAATGCTGCCATTGGTCGAAAAGACCAGGAAGATCATGTAGAGGGCCTTGTTGATGGGAAGCCTCGAATTTTGCAACAGTGTGTAGGCCGTCACGGACTCGTCATATCCACAACGTGAACACCGGCGACTGAGACTGCTCTTTCCTTCGCCATAGTGGTCATTTTGACACCGCTTGCAGGCATATCCATTTCCCCACTTAAGGTGAGCAATGAACCTAAGACAGCTTGCATCATCCGGGTAATGCGCGCTGAATTCTTCAAAATTCATGTTACGGGATAGAAACCGGGCCTCCTGCATTTCCTCCACATCATGCTTGAGCTGATCGTTGTCCCTCGACAGAATGGCGTTCATCTGTTTGATCGTTTCTGACTGTGCAGCGAGCTTTTCATTTGCCTCAGCCAATTGCAGATTCTGCCTCTCGATGAACTCCGATTTCAGACTCAGCTGGGAAGTCTTCATGCGCACCTGCTGTTCCAATTCCTCATTCAAATGATCCTTTAGCTGCTCATTGATTTTCAACTGTTCAATCGTTCGCTCCTGTGCCAGATGCTTCTCTACCAGAAGTGTTTTGATTTTGTCACTGATTGCAAATGACAAAAAGAGCATCTCCAGAATGAAAGCAAACCCAAGGCTGTAGTGAGACAACTCGCCAAAAGGTTGCCATTGCACCCCAAAGTAGAGCAGGGATTTGGCGATGATTCCAAAAAACAAACAACTGTAACCCACCACAATAAACCTGGCATATCTGTATCCTTGTAAGAGGCAGAGAATTCCCATCACAAAGCCTGCGCCCAGGGGAAGGAGTTCAAATGCCTTGAAAGTGAACCAACTTTCAAAAAAGGTAATGCTCAACACCAGCAGCAACGTTCGAAGTGCAATGACACCCAGAGCCCAATTGAACATGCTACGGTTGCTCGACCGAAGTCCCAGCAGGGCCACCGTGAACATGAGTGAAAGGCAGGATGCTGCGCACAAGGCAATGCCTGCTGCATAGGTATTCCAGAATGAAGAATTGGGCCAGAGGTATTGATAGGCAATCCCGTCTGCACTCATTTCATAAAGGCCAATAGCAGTCAGGTACAACACATATAAGATATAATGTGCCTCCCTTACTGCGATAAACATCAACAGGTTGTAGAAACAGAACACCAGAATCATTCCGTAGAAGATTCCGAAAAAGAAATACTCGTCCAGTGCATAGTGAAACAGCCAGGATTCGGATCTGAGCACGACGATAACATCTGCTCGCTGCTGAGACTTCACTCTTAGGTAATACGTACGTGTGTCCGTTCCCTGATTGGGCACGTCAACAATGAAGTTCTTATGCCAAAGGCCTCGTTCCAGGAAACTGAATCGGTCTCCAAGCCGGTGATGCACAAACCTGCCATCAGTTAAGGGAAGATACCAATCAACAGAGTCAATGGTCTGGTCAAAGAGTTCGAGCAGCCATTGCTTTGACGAAGCCTCGTTATGTGTGATCCGAATCCTGAACCAATAGGCAGCACTTTTGTTGTCGTTACCAGGGTTGTATTTGCCATTGGGCTGAAATCGCCCGGCCCAACGGTCGCTGCTTACGTCACCAATTGACAAAGCTCCTGTCGGATCTTCCAGCCACTCAATATCCTGATAGGTAAAAATATGCTGATCGACGGAGTCAATGATATGAATAGCTGGTTGAGACCAACCTGAAGTCCCGCACAGCCAAAGGCTAAAGATGAGGAATATTCCCAGGTACTTCCGGCGCATCAGTCCAAGATAGAAAATCATGCAGACTTTGCAGAAATCGTGCTCAAATGCGGTTCACCTGCTTGAATTTGTTTTTTCGTCAGAACGGTCTACTTTTGTGCCACCAAATCGCGGGGTGGAGCAGTTGGTAGCTCGTTGGGCTCATAACCCAAAGGTCGTAAGTTCGAGTCTTACCCCCGCTACTACAGGCGACCCAACCGGTCGCCTTTTTTTATTACACTGCCCGGGATCCTGAGCGATAGCCAGCGTTTCGAAACTGACAGATGGCAGCCTGAACCACCAAGGTTCTTGTACTTGTCAAGAGCAAGTACACCCCAAAACCACTTTATTTGCTATTCCATGCCCATGAAGCAACTCACCTTTGACTATTCACCTGCCTGGCTGCTCGTGTGCCTGCTGGTTGGCCTTGCCTATGCATGGATGCTGTACAGTCAGCGCAACGGGTGGTCGGTCTGGATAAACCGGATGCTTTTTGGACTCCGATGGATACTTGTCTTTATGTTGAGCATGTTCCTGCTTGGACCGCTGCTCAGGCAAACGCTCCGGTCATTTGAGAAACCTGTCATTGCCGTACTGGTAGACAATTCCCGATCGGTTGGTCACGCGATTGATTCAGCCCAACTCCGGGTGGTCGAGAATCAAATCAATACGATGGCTGACAACGCCCGTAGCCTGGGGTTCCAACTTGATGTAATCGGACTCAGTGGCGATGAACCCTATCAATTTTCCGGGCCGCAAAGTGATCTGGCCGGCGGCCTGCGGGAAATTCAGGAGAGGTATGAGGATAGCAACCTGGCCCATGTCCTCATCCTCAGCGATGGGCTGTACAACGCCGGTATATCGCCCTTGTACACCCCGACCCGCGTACCCGTCTCTGCTATTGGCGTTGGAGACACGATCCAGCATCCGGACATTATTATCAAGAGCTTGTCTTACAACAAAATCGCTTATGAAGGAAATCGTTTCCCGCTTCGAGCGGAACTCGCCATCCATCACTTACCTGACAAAGACATTGCCGTTTCGGTAGCAGTAAACGGAAAGATCGTTGATACCCAGAAGCAAAACGCCGGAAAAAAAACCTTCCTGACATTTGACTTCAAACTTGAGGCTGCAGCGCAGGGGTTTCTTAAACTAGATGTACAAACCGCACCAGATTCACAGGAGTCGAATCTGAAAAACAATCATGCATCAGCATTCGTTGAGGTGGTTGCCGGAAAAAAGAAGATTCTGATCGTCTCCTCTTCTCCGCATCCTGACATCAAGGCCCTGCGTGCAGCCATTGAAAAAAACCCAAACTATGAGTGCTTGCTGCATATCCCTGGGGTGAAAGAACTGCCAGCCGGCACACTCAACAACCTGAATGTGGATCTGATCATCTTCCATCAGTCGCCTGATGTCACAGGAAAAACAAATGAGCTCTTTCGAACACTCTCCGCAAAGAAAATCCCCTATTGGGTCATCCTTGGAAAGCAGTCGCCCATCCGGTCGCTGTCACAGATGGGTGTTCCGGTTCAATATGAGTCCTATGGGCAGTGGGATGAAGTTTTTGGTGTAGCCAATTCAGCCGAGTCAATGATGGGGTTGTCAGAAGATTTCAATGCCATGGCAGGCAGAGTCCCGCCTTTGCATTCACCCTTCGGAAAATTCTCATTCCCTTCGCAATCTCATGTTGTATTGTGGCAACGCATCGGAAATGTCCCGACGAATCGCCCACTGCTCTGGTTTCGGGAAGAAGAAGGCATCCGCGTTGGCTATCTGATGGCGGAAGGAATCTGGTCCTGGAGATTGCATGAAAATGCCATCACCGGAAAATCAACTGGTACTGATGAATTGATTGCCAAAACAGTTCAGTATCTGTCTACCAGAAATGACCGTAGGAGGTTCCGCGTGTTCCCAGTGGCTGATGAGTTCTCTGATGCAGAACCCGTTGTCTTTGAAAGTCAGGTGTTCAATGCCGTTTACGAACCTGTCTTTGGAAATCAAATTGAGCTCTCCGTCTTGAGCGATAACGGCAAGAAATCTGACTATTCATTCACTACAAGCCCTGGCAGTGTCCGTTATCCGGTCAGCGGGCTCCCTCAGGGAATCTATCAATACACGGCCACCTCCACTGTGGAGGGCAAGCAGGAACGTACCTCTGGCAGGTTCCTGGTGAGAGAACAGGATCTTGAAAGCAGAAACCTCACGGCGGACTTCGGCCTGCTGCGGCAACTCGCCCGACAGTCAGGCGGGTTCTTTTGCTTGTATTCTGACTGGAATCAGGTCAAACAATCTGTTGAAAAGATCAAACCTGTTCAGGTGATTCATGCAGAAGAAACCGTCGATCCATTAATTAATCTCAAGTGGGCTTTCTTTTTGCTATTAGGGTTGATTACAATTGAGTGGCTCACCCGAAAATGGCTGGGTAATTATTGATTCCTCCCGCACATGAAAATTTCAGAAACTGAACTGATACTGAAACCCGACAGAAGTGTATATCACCTCAATCTTCAACGTCACCATTTGTCGGACCGGGTGATTGCTGTCGGTGACCCCGGCAGAGTCCCACAGGTGAGCAAACATTTTGATAAGATTGAATTCAAAATCAGTCACCGCGAATTTGTCACACACACAGGCGTGTATCATGGCAAGCCTATCTCCGTGGTGAGCACAGGCATTGGCACCGACAATGTAGAAATCTTCATGATGGAAATTGATGCGCTGGTCAACGTCAATCTCAGAACCAGAGAACCCAGGTTGAAGAAAAAATCGCTCAACATCGTTCGCATTGGCACATCAGGTGCACTCCAGGATGACATTCCACTCGGGTCTTTCGTGGTGTCCGCTTCCGGCGTAGGTCTTGATAACCTGATGAACTTTTACCCCTATAGGATGAAGCCGCAACAGGCGGCACTGATGCGCAGTCTTCGGTCTAAAGCAGGGTTGAATTTCGTCCCCTACATGGCAGACGCATCTGAAGCACTCTACCGCAAGCTGGGATTTGACATGGTGTCAGGTAACACAGTCACATCACCAGGCTTCTATGCCCCGCAAGGAAGGTCGGTTCGCATTCCCATTCGCTATAAGAACCTGCTTTCAGATCTGAGTCGCTTTCAAAAAGGCACCTTTCGCCTGACCAACTTTGAGATGGAAACTTCAGCATACTACGCCCTTGGGAAATTAATGGGGCATTCCATGCTGAGTCTGAATCTGATCATTGCCCAGCGCAACCAACATAAGTTCCTGACGAACCATCAGGAGGCGATGGACGAACTGATCGTGCGTGTGTTGGACAGAATC
>JAIBBB010000385.1 GCA_019694905.1 Cyclobacteriaceae bacterium | reverse complement strand
CCGCGCTGCAGGGTTCTTGGGAAACTTCAGCAGCACTTCGTTCAACAGCTTGTTGATCTCACGGATGTCTCTGCCCACCAGAAATTCGATATGCTGTTGCTCCAGCGCCGCAACGCAACTTTCAAATGTTTCACCCGTCACATATTCGCTGGGGTTCCCGGAGCCAATGCCTGTCATGCCGTTGTCCAGCGTGATTTCGACAAAAGCGTTCTCGACTTCAGACACAGTCTTGAAGGCAATCGTGTAAGGCTTTTTGGTGCCGAGGTCGGCGTTCCAGGACGTGATGGATTTGATTTTCATGGGTTGTGTTTAGAAAGTAAGGAATGCTATTAAACCTGGGCGATGGATTTCTCAATCATGTCTTTGAAGATGGCGACAAGCCGGTCGACGCCGTCTTCCAGGGGAAGTATGACCGGCACGCCCAGTTCTTTCTCCTGTTGGGAGGCCCACTGGCGGGCATCGGTCTCATTCATCTTCATGGTGTTCACCGTCACCGCAACTGTTGGCGCACCGTAGATTTTGCACAATTCAATTTCCTGTTTGGGCGACGGGATATCGGCGGGGTAATCCTCCAGACCCTTGTAGCGCTTGCGCGGCGGGTTGTGCTGCAGCACAACGGCATTCGCATCGGCACTGATGATCCACTCCGCACCGGCAGGGCCGCTTGGATTGCGCAAAGACGACTGGCCCTCAATGAAGATGATGTCCGGCTTGGCTTCCTCCCAGCAGGTAACAATGGCATGCTCCATTTCTCCTGAAATGAAATCATTGAGTGTGCTGTCAAAGATGAAACCATACTTCGCTCCCTGCATCCATCCGGTTTGCCCGGTATAGATCATTTCCGCGCGGTAACCCGCCTTTCGCATGGCCTCCGTAAGAAAGCGCGTGGTCGTACGCTTGCCGAGCGCGCAGTCGGTGCCGAGCACAGCAATTTTGGGGCAATGCACATTTTTGATGGTGCCGTGCCAGAAGTGCAGATCTTTGAATTTCTTGGGCTTGCGTACGTCGATGATTTCAACACCGCGCTTATTGGCCAGTTCCATCAGCTCCGGGTGATCCGACACGTAGTCGTGCAGACCATTGACAATTGAATATCCGCTTTCGATGGCCTCGCGGAGCATGTCGCGCAGCTCCGGCGGCAAGACGCCGCCCTTGGTGGCAACACCGATGATGCAATACTTGGCTTCCTCTTTGGCGTTTTTGGCAAACTCGTGCAGGGAGGCATAAACCGGAATACCGCGATGGCGGCCATCCAGCACCGTGCCGGCATCCTTGCCTGCGGTGACATCATCTATGACTGCCAGAATTCTGAATCGCTCTGAACCCCGGATCAGTCCGTGGGCCGTTTTTCCGTTGTCGCTGGTCAGGTGACCGGCGGTGATCACGATGGCATTGCTCTTTTGCATGTTCGAAAAGTTTGGGCCGACAAATTCGCTCAAACTTCCCTTCTGTGCAAGGATAAAAGGACAGGAAGAACCAATAAAAAGTGGAATTCAGCGCTCGGTGCGCTTAACGGTCGTTTCCATAGTCGAACCGGAAAGCACTCAGGTCGGGCTTGTATTTCCGCTTCCTGTCCCGCTCGTAGCGATAGACCATTTGCCCCAGCTCGCGCATGAAAGGAAAGCCCCTCTCTTCGTATTCGTACTGGCTGTCATTGTAGATGCCGTCTTCATTGCAGAGAATCACCGCTGACAGCAAGAACTCCACCTGGTTGTCGAAGTCAACCACGTAGGCGTTGTCGATGAGGTACCCGTACGCATCGCCCACCTTGTTGAAAATGCGGATGCCTGAGGGTATGGGTGCCTTATCATTGCCGAACATCAGGAACTTGCACCAGGCGGGGTACATGGCCGTATCCTTCGCATAGGGCGGGAAGTATGTCTCGGTGGGCAACTGCGACATGTGACGCAGTACCCATTGCCGGTCATCGGCGGTGATCTCAAATCTGGCGGCCTCCGGAGCCGTTTCCGGGAAAAGGAAATTGCGCAACAGTCGTTGCTGCTCCGTGAGCGGAAACAAATTCTTGTAACTGAAGTCGAAAGGCTCCTGAATGAGCGAATCCTGGTTGTTGAGGTACGCGATTCCCTTGCGCACCACCGTTGTCACCACGATGGAATCGTTGACTCCCATGGGCTGCTGATATAATACAGAATCATGGCGGGCAAACCGCACCGGCTCGGTGTGGCGGTTCTGGTCGGGTGTCAGCGGCCGCTCCAGCCGGTGCAGCAGCCTGATCTGATAGCCCTTTTCATTAAGCCAGACGTTGGCATCCCGCTGGCCCAGGAATTCATACAACCGGTTATGCGCATCGTTGTCGCTCACAATCAGAATCTTCTTGACATAGTGCGCCACCGACGGAAGGCCGTTGGCAGAAGTCGTGTCGGCCCGCACGGCCCTTTGTCCTGAATAAACGCTGTCGTGAAACATGGGTGTGTACTTGTCGAGTCCGCGAACCTGCAGTTTTTTCAGTTTCTCCAGCGCCAGCAGCGACATCGGAAATTTGACGGTTGAGGCAGGGTAGAAGTACCGCGCAGAGTCCACGTTGAACCGGAAAGTTCGGAAGTGGGGCTGGTTGAGTGAGTCCCTGTTGATCTGTGTGTAAATCACCTGTATTTCGAATTTGTCGCGGTTGGCCAGGTAGGCCTCAAAGAAGTCGCCTTCGCGTCTCATCATGTTCTCGAGCAATTGCTCATTCTCTTCCAGCGGACTACACCGGGTGAGGGTTAACAGCGAAATGAGGGCAAGGATCAGGCGGTGGCGATTGATATTCATGGCATGAAATTAGTTGTAAATTTGCAGCTACTCGCACCAATCC
>JAIBBB010000161.1 GCA_019694905.1 Cyclobacteriaceae bacterium | reverse complement strand
GAGGAGGCCGCGCTTCTTGAGATCCTGCACGAGTGCTGCCGACGCCCGGTCGACATCCTGCGCCTGCAGCGGCATTTCGCCAACGAGGTTGCCGTGCTGGTCCCAACCCTGGTGATAGAGCTGCACGAAGCGCACACCCGACTCTGACAGTTTGCGCGCGAGCAGACAGTTGGCAGCATAGGTGCCGGGCACAAGGCAGTCGGGGCCGTACATTTTCACAACGTGGTCGGGTTCGGTTGCCAGGTTGGTGAGTTCAGGCACGCTGGTCTGCATGCGATAAGCCATTTCATACTGCTGGATCTTGGCGTTGATTTCGGGATCCCCGAATTCTTCCTGCGCGAGGCCGTTGAGTTGTGCGAGGTGATCAAGCATGTTGCGTCGCGCCGCCCTGTCAATTCCGTCAGGGTTGTTGAGGTACAACACCGGCTCTTCCGAACTGCTGAACTGCACACCCTGGTGGATAGAGTCGAGAAAGCCATTGGTCCACAACTTGGCGTAAACGCCCTGGCCGTTACCGCGACCGCGGGAGAGGAGCACACAGAAGGCGGGCAGGTTCTTGTTTTCACTGCCGAGCCCGTAGCTGAGCCACGCGCCCATGCTGGGTCGGTTGCCCTGCTGGGCGCCGGTCTGCATGAACGTGAGGGCCGGGTCGTGGTTGATCGCCTCCGTGTGCATGGTCTTGATGATGCACATGTCATCGACAATACGGGCCAGATTGGGGAACAGCTCCGACACCCACGCGCCGCTCTGACCGTGTTGTGCAAATTTGAAGTAGGACCCGATGAGGGGAAACTTCGCCTGGTTGGCCGTCATGCCCGTCAGGCGTTGTCCCATGCGGATGGAAGCAGGAAGCTCTTGTCCTGCCATCTGGTTGAGCATGGGTTTGTAGTCAAAACTTTCCAGCTGCGAGGGAGCGCCATTCTGGAAGAGGTAGATGATGCGTTTTGCTTTGGGTGCAAAGTGGGGAATGCCGAGTGGGAGTGAGGCTTCGTCGCTGCTGCCTGAAAACAGATCCGGCACCAGGAGCGAGCCCAGCGCTACGCCTCCGAGCCCCAGACCGGCCTTGGCCAGAAAGTGCCTGCGTGTAATGTAGAGGCGATGCTCCAGAAATTCGTTGGCCATAATTCAGGCTAGGTTTTGGTAATGGCTTCTTCCAGGTTGTAGATGGTCATGATCACTTCCATCATTGCGGCAGTGGCTGTGAGGTCGCGGATGACGGCGTGCTTGTATTCTCCTGTGTTCAGCAATTTGCGTGCTGCTTCAGGGGATTTTTGCAAACGCGCTTTTTCTTTCTCGTAGTACTGGATCAGTACACGTGATTCTTCCGGCCGGATTTTGCGGCATAGTATCCGGCGGAATACGGCTGCGATGGTCTCTTCCGCAGGAGTGTTGCCCGCACTCAGTTGTTCCGCCAGCACGCGGGAGGCTTCCATGACAGTGGGGTCGTTCATCATCACCAGCGCCTGCAATGGCGTGTTGGTGCGAAGTCGTCGCACTTCACATTGGTCGCGGTTGCTGCCATCAAAGACGAGTGAGACCGGAGGTGGTACGGTGCGCTTGATGAAAGTGTACATGCCACGGCGATAGAGTTTGTCGCCATGGTCCTGCACGTAAGTTGCCAGCACGCCGCGGCCGGAGGTGGCAATTTCCCAGATGCCATCGGGCTGGTAAGGCTTCACGCTGGGGCCACCAATTTCAGTGTTGAGCAAGCCACTGGTGCTAAGGGCAAGGTCGCGGACCAACTCTGCCGGCAGGCGCATGCGCGGTGCGTGTGACAGATAGATATTTTCCGGATCGATGCTTCGTTGTTTTTCGCTGATGGTCGCAGATTGCTGATAGGTCGCCGACATCACGAGTTGCTTCACCAGCCGCTTGATGTCCCAGCCATGCGTGCGGAAGTCAACAGCGAGCCAGTCGAGCAATTCCGGATGGGAGGGAAGTTCACCCTGTTGCCCGAAGTCGCCGGAAGTCTTGACAATGCCGCGGCCGAAGAACTCCTGCCATACGCGGTTGACAAACACGCGGGCGGTTAGCGGGTGCTGATCGTCGACCAGCCAGCGCGCAAGTCCGAGTCGGTTCCCGCTGAACCGTGTGGTGTCAAACGGCATAATCGATGCAGGAGCCGACGCCTCCACCACTTCACCCGGTGCGTCATAGGCACCACGCCGCAACACATGTGTGGGGCGATGCCAGCTGCTGTCGTGCATCACCATCACCTGCACTGGTACAGTGTCGCGAAGATTGACAAAAGTGAGAATCTCCTTCGCTTCTTTTGGTGTAATACTGATCCGCGGCGGGTCGGCCGGAAAGCCCGAGAAAATATCGCCCTGATAGCCTTTCTCTGCCACCTGGTTGAAGAAGGCGAAGGTGCGGAAATAGTCGCGCTGCGAAATGGGATCGTATTTATGGTCATGGCACTTGGCACATTCATAGGTCAGGCCGAGGAACGCCTTGCCGAAGGTGTTGGTGCGATCGGTGACATATTCAATGCGATACTCTTCGTCGATGACGCCACCTTCTTGTGTGATCTTGTGATTGCGGTTGAATCCTGTAGCGAGAAGCATTTCCTTCGTCGGGTTGGGCAGCTGATCGCCCGCCAGTTGCCACAGGATAAACTGGTTGTAAGGGTAGTTCTGGTTGAACGCATGGATCACCCAGTCGCGCCACGGCCACATGGTGCGCAGCCCGTCATCCTGATAGCCGTGGCTGTCGGCATAGCGGGCCACATCGAGCCACGCGATGGCCATGCGCTCGCCGTACTGCGGTTTGCCGAGCAGTGCATCGACTTGTTTCTCATAGGCATCGGGCGATTCATCCTTCAGAAAGGCTTCCTGCACATCTACCGGCGGCGGGAGCCCGGTCATGTCCAGCCACACGCGTTTGAGGAGCCGTTCGCGGTCGGCGGGTTCATTCGGTGAGAGGCCCTTTTCGTCCATGCGCGCCCACACAAACCGATCGATCTCGTTTCTTGCCCAGTCGTCATCTGCGGCCGGTACGGCGGGGAGCACAGGAGGAATGAGTGCCCAGTGGCGCTGGTATTCAGCTCCCTGTTCGATCCATTTCCTGATGAGCGCGATTTCGTCGGCAGTCAGGGTAAGATTCGATCCCGGTGGAGGCATGACGACCGATGTGTCGGCCGAACTGATGCGGGCAAAGAGTTCAGAATCTTCCGGCTTGCCCGGCACGATGGCGTGGGCTCCGGGATTTTTCTTCAGTGCGGCCAGGGCACCCTCGGGTACATCCAGTCGCAAGTCCGCCTTGCGTTGCCGGGCATCAGGACCATGGCATTTGAAACAACGGTCGGAGAGGATGGGCCGGATGTGAAAGTTGTAGGACACCACGTCGGGCAGCGACTGTTTTTTGCCGCAGCTCCCGAAGAGGATCACAGCGGCAGCTACGAGCAAACCAGAGCGCAAGAGGCGGAGTGTGTTCATGGTAGTGAAAGTATCAAAAATGAACCATTGCCGCCAACAGAAGTGTGGCAGACGGTGGGGGTGTATTGTTCCCACTGGTCAATGTCGTTGTTTTTTCGATTCAATGGTATGGCTATCTTGACGCAACAACCCGTGCTGTGCCTCCGCTCACTGACTTTCCCAACGATGGATTTCCTGTTACCGCTGCAGAAGGATGGTATCGCCACAAGATGAGGATAGTGCAGGACTACCTCGCTGCCTACGTGGGGCAACTCGCTGGGCGTGCGGATGATTTTACGCTGGTGGACTTGTATGCCGGCAACGGTTTGTATTCAATGGGCACCCGGCGCGAGCGGTTCGCAGGCTCCGCGCTTGCGGCACTCGGTCAGGACCTACCGATTCATCGGTACATCTTCTGTGAAGCTGAGGCGGATCAACTGGGTGCATTGAAGGTGCGGGTGAATCGGCACTTTCGCAACAAGCACGTCATTCTGCTCGAAGGAAGACCCGAACATCTGCTTGAAAAGATCAAACTCTACGCGCCAGCCAGCAGACAGGGGTTCGCCAGCAGCCTGATCTGCTTGTGCGATCCGTTTTCCCTGAATCCTCCGTTCTCTGTGGTACAGGAGCTGGCAGCCCACGGATTCACGCTCATTGTCCCGTTCACCTTTCCCCTGAATGCGCAGATGGACTTTCAGTTCTACCTGGGGCCGGAGCGGCACCGGCTCGTGACCTTCTTGGGAAGAGAAGAGTTGGTGGACCGGCTGGCCGGCCAGGTAGGAAACAACCACGATTTTTACAGAAAACTGGTGCGGCAGTACGAACTGCAGTTGCTGGCTTTGGGATACACCTGTGGTTTGTCAACCCACAAGGTAGATTCGGGTTTAATGGACCTCCCGGTGTACCATATAGCACTGTTTTCCAAGGAGTTACCAGCAAGATCAGTCACCCATCTGGTGCAGGCCGGCAGTGCGACACAACTCTCCATGTTTGGATAAGTGACTAAATAAATTAGTATAATACTTGCTTTTTTAGCAAAACCCGGTTTACTTCGCTAAAAATATTAGTGATGAAGCTGAAATTGTCGAGCAAGCGATTGGCCTCAGGCCGGTTCCAGGTGAATTTCACCATCCAGGGATTTGAGTCACCTTATTATGGGTATCTGCTGGCCGAGCCACAGTCGACCGTGACTGAGGTGGTGAACAAGATCAGTCGTCATTTTCAGGCGATGGAAGCTTCCGAGCGGTATTATCAGCGAAATTTGTATTCCATCGGTGCACGCAATACACACAGTGGACGAATCCTAATCTTCAGACAGCATGGTCAGAATTAACGAGAACATCCGGTGGATCCGGAAGAAACTGGAAATGACCCAGGATCAGTTTGCCACCCGGCTGGGTATTAAAAGGTCGCTGGTGGGCGCCTATGAGGAGGGGAGGGCCGAGCCCCGGCTGGAGTTGTTGCAGCAGATGGCGCAGTTGGCAGGGCTCTCTGTTGATGTACTGATCTCTAAAGATCTTGCTTCGATGAAAGACATTGCCGCGAAGCCTGCGCAGGTCGGATCGCAGGTACTCGTGGTGACAGTTGATTCAGAGCAACGGGACAATATTGAGCTGGTTCCCCATAAGGCTGCAGCTGGTTATCTGAATGGATATGCGGATACCGAATTCATCCGCGAACTGCCGCGGTTCAAGTTGCCCATGTTAAAGCAGGGTACCTATCGCGCGTTTGAGATTTCGGGCGACTCCATGCTACCCATATTGCCAGGTACCATTGTGATCGGGGAATATGTGGAGCGCATCGATAACCTCAAGAGCGGCAAGACTTACGTATTGGTCACCCAGCGGGAGGGTATTGTGTACAAGCGCGTGTTCAACTATCTGCAGGAGAACGGCAAGTTATTCCTGGTGTCCGACAACCGGCAGTACGCGCCGTACCCCATCGACCTGGATGATGTCATTGAGGCATGGGCTGCGAAAGCATACATCAGTGTACAGTTCCCTGATGTGGAGTCCAGGAACGAGACCAGCATTGAGCAGCTTTCCTCGATTGTGCTGGACCTCCAGCAGGAGATTGTGAAGTTGAAGAAGAAGGACCTGGAGTAGCCACGTCGGTCCGGGCTTTCGGGGACGCAGCGCCAGGATCAGACCTACAGGTTGTGAAAATATTTGATCGCCCGACGGGCGATCAACCCCCCATCACTTTAGCGGGTGATTCCATGGCTGATCTATTTGAGGTTGACTGGCAGCGGCGTGATTTACACCGGGACGACTGCCGCCGGCACCTTGAATAGATGCCTGGTTGGAGGTGCATTTCACGTGTGCCTTTCTGACCTTGACGGAGCCATTCTGCCGTTCCGAATATTTTAATGCCTGAGAACATCCTTTTCGGACAATTTGCGTTAGCAAGCCTAGCCTATGCCCGAAAAGAGCAGTGTTTTTGATATGATCGGACCGGTGATGATCGGCCCTTCGTCCTCCCATACGGCAGGGGTGGTGCGCATTGGTCGTGCTGCCCGCCGGGTACTTGGCGGTACGCCTACTTCAGCGACGATCACATTTTATAACTCTTTTGCCCGGACATATGAGGGCCATGGCAGTGACCGGGCCATTCTGGCCGGACTCATGGACTTCCGCACGGACGACAAACGCATCAAGGAGGCTGTGGAACTCGCTGCCAGCGAGGGCATTGACTTTCATTTCAAGTCTGTGGGCAATGCTTCAACTTTCCACCCTAATTCGATCCGTTTGGACCTTACTTTGGGTGACCGGCAGGTGGAAGTGCTCGGCGAGAGCCGGGGCGGCGGCCTGATTTCTATCGAAGAGATTGATGGATTCAAGGCAGGTTTTAGTGCGAACCTGCATACACTGATTATTTTTGCGGCCGACATGAAGGGCAGCATTGCTTTCATCGCCAATGTTCTGGCGCATGACGATTGCAATATCGCTACCATGTCGGTGTCGAGAAAAGGCAGGAACGACCTGGCGTGTCAGGTCATAGAGATCGACTCGGGTATCAAGGATGTAACCTTACAGTACCTGCGGAGTCTTAGTTGGGTCAAAGAAGTAATTTATATACCGGAAATATGAGAGTAGGAATTTGGACAATGGTTTGTGTGGCATGGGCGGCATCACTCAATGTGCAGGCCCAGCAGGCTGGCAAGAAATACACCTTGAGGGAATGTATTGATATCGCTATTTCCAACAATACGAGGGTCAAAAGGAGTTTGTACAACGTCCGCAGTTTTGAGATCGCTCAATCCCAGGCGCTGTTCAACATGGCTCCAACCCTGAGCCTGAATGCAGGGGGTGGTTTGAACCTGGGCCGTGCCCTGAACCCCGTGACCAACCAGTTTGAAGCCAACTCAAGCATCCGGTCGCTGAACCCCAACCTGTCCAGTTCATGGACATTGTTTAACGGCCTGCGTTTGCAGTATGCGTTGCGGCAGAGCATGAAAGACAAAGAGGCTTCAGAGGAGGACTTGTTGAAGACCCGCAATGATGTGACGCTGTCCGTGGTTAACGCTTTCTTGTCATTGGTGCTCAATAAGGAACTGTTTGAAAATGCCACATACCAGTTGAACTCGAGCCAACAGCAGTTGGAAAGAATCCAGAAGCAGGTGGCGGCCGGAAGTCTTCCGATGTCCAACCAACTCACACAGGAAGCACAGGTAGCAACCAATGAGGTCAACCGGATTACCCAGGAGAATGCAGTGAATCTCGCCTACCTTCAATTGAAGCAGGCCATGCAGGTGCCGGCCACTGAAGTAGTGGAAGTGGAAATTCCCCAGGTTGCCCTGGAGGACATCGTGCTGCAGCAGAATGCACAGGATATTTATCAGTTGGCGCTGCAGGCTATGCCGGAAATCCGCAGTGCGGCGCTCAAGGTTGAAAGTGCTGAATTGCAGCTCAAGTCGGCGCGTGGTGCTTTGTACCCACGCTTGTTTTTGAGTGCCGCTGCCGCCAGCAACTATTCAAGCGTGAACTCTACCGGTTTCCTGCGACTCTCCTCGAAGAGTTATCAGCCCGTTGGGATTGTGCAATCCTCAGGTGATGTGGTTGTTTCTCTGCAGAACGATTACATGATCTATAACAACGACGAAGCCCGCCAGTTGAAGGACAACTTTTACAAGACATTTAACCTTACGTTGGCGATTCCGATTCTGCAAGGCTTGTCTGCGCGAACCAATGTTCAGCGCGCGGCCGTTTCAAAGGAGATCGCTCATATTGCGGTGACCGAGGCTGAGAACACCTTGCGTCAATCCATTGAAACTGCCTACAACGATGCGCTTGCTGCATCCAAGACGTATGCCGCCTCAGAGAAGCAGGTGAGGGCGCAGGAAGAGGCTTACCGCATGAACAAACAGCGCTTTGAAATTGGTGCGCTGAGTTTTGTAGAATACCATGTGTCTGAAAACGACATGTTCCGCGCCAAGTCGGATTTGCTGCGCGCCAAGTACACTTTCATCTTCCGCAAGAAGTTGCTCGACTTCTATGCCGGCAAACAAGTAATCGAATAAACCTAATCCTCATATTGCTCTAATCTCCTACACGAATGGCAACTCAAAAGAAGAAGTCGAAATCCAATAAAGCATTATACTATGTGATCGGGGGCCTGATCGTTTTGATCCCTGTGCTCATCTTCGCCCGGTCCAAAGGATGGATCGGAAAGTCCAACGAGATCGAAGTAGATCTGGCCAAGGCATCACGTGTCACCATCGTCGAAAAGGTATCCGCATCAGGCACGGTTCAGCCGGTCATTGAAGTGAAGATCGCACCGGAAGTGTCCGGTGAAATCACAGAATTGAATGTTGAAGAAGGAGATTCCGTCAGACAGGGTGAGGTGTTGGTGAAGATTCGCCCGGATGTGTGGATGAGCCAGCTCGAACGCACGGAAGCATCTCTCAGCCAGCAGCGTGCCAACGTGGAGTCTTCCAAAGCAGCGTTGAGCCGTGCTGAGGCAACTTTTACGCGGGTGCAGCAGGACTTCAAGCGCAGTGAAAAACTGTGGAATGAGAAGGTTATTTCTGAGTCCGACTGGCAGCTGGCCAAGCAGAATTTTGAAGTGGCGAAAAACGACCTCGCATCGGCTAACCAACAGCTTGAGGCTTCCAAGTTTCTTGTGAAGAGCACCGAAGCATCGGTCAAAGAATCGCGCGAAAGTGTGCGCAAAACCACGGTGCAGGCGCCGATGAAAGGTATTGTCTCCAAACTCAGTGTGAAAAAGGGCGAGCGTGTGGTAGGTACTGCGACGATGTCGGGTACAGAAATGCTGCGGATCGCCGACCTCAACAAAATGGAAGTGCGTGTGAACGTGAATGAAAATGACATCGTGCGCGTGCACCTCGGCGATTCTGCCATTATTGATGTGGACTCCTATCAGAGCATCAACAAAACCTTCAAAGGGATTGTGACTTTGATTGCCAACACGGCCAAGGACAAGACATCCACTGATGCTATTACTGAATTTGAGGTGCGTATCCTGCTCCTCCGTTCATCCTACGAAGACCTTATCGCCAAGGGCAACAAGTATCCGTTCAGACCGGGTATGACTGCCAGTGTTGATATCCTCACCAGCCGTAAGACCAATGCACTGTCTGTGCCGCTCGCGGCGGTAACTACCCGTAAGGATGAAAAGCCGAAAGTGGAGGAGAATCGCGGCGGTGGTCCTCCGGATGCCGGCGACGACAGCAATCGCGCTACGGATGACAGCAAAAAGGGCCAGAAGAAAGTGAAAGACAAAGTGATTGTGTTTGTCAACGAGAAAGGCAAGGCCAAGATGGTTGAAGTAAAGACCGGTATCAGCGACTATGATAACATCGAAATTCTCGAAGGTATTTCGGATTCAACAGAAGTAGTGACCGGACCCTTCCTCGCCGTCAGCAAGCGACTGAAGGATGGGGATGCCATCAAGAAGGCGGTGAAGAAAG
>JAIBBB010000160.1 GCA_019694905.1 Cyclobacteriaceae bacterium | reverse complement strand
CCTTGCCATGCAGAAAATGCAACGCCGCGACATGACTCCATACGGCTGGGAGGCAGATTACGACCGGTGGATCAAGGGCAAACTCGACACCCGAGATGTACAAGCGCTGGTGCAATATGAAACCAGTCACCCGCTGGGCAAGATCGCAGCGCCGACACCCGACCACTATGTACCCGTGCTGTACAGCCTCGGCATGATGGACAAGGCAGACGAACTCCACTACTTCTATGAACTGGGAGCCGGGTTGCCCGCCTTCAGCGAGCGCAGCTTTTGGCTTGGATAAGAAAACGCTATTCCGCTGCAGCGGCTGCCGGTTCCGGCAACCTGGTGACTTTCAACACAAACTTGCGGTCCATCGCAAATTCGTAACGGTCTGCATCGGCCAGCTCGGCGGCCTTTTTTGAATTCTGCAGCACATTGAGCAGGTCCTGGGCGATGGTAGACTTCTTAATGTCATTGATGGCCCTCCCCTTCGAAAGCTGCAGCACAAAATCAAATCCTGACTTCTTCTTGTCGTCCATCGCGCGGAACTCGTGTCCGTAGAGTTTGTATTCCTGCGGGCTGTTGGCAGCGTCCACCATCATCTTGAGAATGGCGGGGCGGTATTTGTTCCAGAGGGGCGTGTAAGTGCGATTGACGTAGTCTGTTATCATGTTGTTACAATTGCGTGTTGCGATGAGCGCGGCACCCTTCATTTCATGGGCCCTGGCGTAAACTGCCAGGGCACGCTGCCGGAAATCTGCCGAACGGTGCAAGGTACCCAAAATAACGTCGCGGGAGAAAAATGGGCCAAATAGTCGCTGAATACGCTGTTAATAGGACGGTAAGGATTTTGGGGCTACCTTTGAGTGATCAATTGCGGATATTTTAATTCACTGCCCTTTCTCTACGGAACCGTAGTTTCTTAATTCGCTCCTCAGTTAATCTGGTACTGCCCAACACGTTGGGAATTTGGTTCATCCGACACCTGACGTCGGCAACCAGGTTATTTTACAAGTGCTGAAAGTTGCCTCACGGCAGCCTAAGCATGGGTCTGGTGTCAAGTATGAAGTAGCAAACGTGGAGACTTTGTCTGCACTTAAAAAGAACTGTCAATCTCACATTCTCGCATGAAGCAACAAGGATCATTGGCCTTTGCACAGACGAACAGAGATTTTGTGCAGGTGCTGAACAAGCGCGTGGGTGACTATTTCCGTGTCAACCGCATCAGCCGGCATGCGGATGCAGAGATGGTTACGAAGACGGTATGCATGTTCGCTGCCTATTGGGGACCTTATGCCCTTATTCTCACCGGTTTCGTGTCTTCCTGGTGGGCTTTGCTGCTGGCGCTGGCCGTTATGAGTCTCGGGCTCGCGGGCATTGGCTTGTCAGTCATGCACGACGCCAACCACCAGGCTTACTCCGGCAAGCGCTGGATCAACAACCTGCTGGGCTACTCGCTTAACCTTGTTGGCGCCAACAGTTTCAACTGGCGCATTCAACACAACGTGCTCCATCACTCCTACACCAACGTGCATGATGCCGACGAGGACATTGACTCGCGCGGGATTCTGCGGCTGACACCCCACACGGCGTGGAAACGCATTCACCGCTATCAGTATCTCTACGCCTGGTTCCTCTACGGACTCATGACACTGGTGTGGATGTTCTTCAAAGATTTTGTTCGCATCATCCACTACACCCGCACGGGTATCGCCCGGGCGCAGAAGGCCAATCTCACCGCCGAGTGGGTGATTCTCATAGGCACCAAATTGGTGTATGTATGCTACATCTTCGTCGTGCCGCTGCTGCTCACCGATTTAACCTGGTGGCAGATTGCGCTGGGCATCGTGATCATGCACTACGTCGCAGGTTTTATCCTCGCCATTGTTTTCCAGCCGGCACACGTCATCGAAGGCACCGATTTTCCCCTGCCTGATGAAACACAGACGCTGCCCGACAACTGGGCCGTCCACCAATTGCACACCACCAACAACTTCGGCAACAAGAGCCGCTGGTTTTCGTGGTATGTAGGCGGACTCAATTTTCAGATTGAGCATCACCTGTTCCCCAACATTTGTCATGTGCACTACCGTAAAATCGCGGGCATTGTCCAGGCAACCGCGAGCGAGTTCGGACTGCCGTACAAGTCATCGCGCACCTTCATCGAAGCGCTCGCTGGCCATACGAGGCTGCTGCGCCAGCTGGGGATGCGCCCTCAATAGTGTTTTCTTTTTTTAATCAATACTGTTTATTTTAATCATCTATCACATGCAAGGAACTGTTAAGTTTTTCGACGAGACCAAGGGATTTGGCTTCATTAAACCCGCCGACGATTCAGAAGATCTCTTTGTGCATTCTTCAGGGCTGATCGACAACATCCGCCAGAATGACAAAGTAGAATTTGAGAAGGAACGTGGCAAGAAAGGCATGGTTGCCGTCCGCGTTAAGGTGGTCCGCTAGACCACGCACGTTTACTGTTAAAATCCGGACCCATTATTCAGCGGCAGGACCCTTGTACAAGGTCCTGCCGCCAGGGTCTATCCAAAATTGTACGAACATGATCAGGACCGCCATCACCGCCACCGGAAGCTATATTCCGGATATCACTGTCACCAACGATACCTTTCAGCATGCCCAGTTCTACGAAGGCGACGGCAACAAAATGTATCGCAACAACAAAATCATCATCGACAAGTTCCGAGAGATCACCGGCATCACCGAGCGTCGCTATGCGCGCCCGGACCAGCAGGCGTCTGATCTTGGTTACCTTGCCGCACAACAGGCGCTCTCCTCTTCCGGCATCGATCCGGAATCTCTCGACTACATCATTGTGGCCCACAACTTCGGCGATGTGGCCTACGAAAGCAACCGCGTGAACCTCGTTCCCACCGTTGCCTCGCGCATCAAGGCGCTGCTCGGCATCGCCAACCCGGACTGCGTGGCCTACGACCTGCCCTTTGGCTGCCCCGGCTGGGTGGAAGGCGTCATTCAGGCTGACTACTTCATCCGCTCTGGTGATGCAAAACGGTGCATGGTCATCGGCACTGAAACATTATCGCGCGTGATCGACCCGCACGACCGCGACTCCATGATCTTCAGCGACGGCGGCGGCGCTGCCATCCTCGAGGCGCAGGAAGATCCCAACCGCGGCATTCTCGCCCACAAGACACAAACCCATGCGCTGGAACACGCCATGCTGAACATGGGCAAATCTTACTCGCCCTTCACCAGTACCAAGAGCGACCTCTTCATCAAGATGCAGGGCCGCAAGGTGTATGAGTTCGCCCTCAAGCACGTGCCCCTCGTCATCAAGACTGCCCTCGACCGCGCCGGCATCGGCCTCGACCAGGTGCGCAAAGTATTGATCCACCAGGCCAACGAAAAAATGGACGTCGCCATACTCGAGCGCGTTTTCAGGCTCTATGGCAAGCCCTCTATTCCGGCGGATATTATGCCGATGACCATCGGCACGCTGGGCAACAGCAGTGTGGCCACTGTGCCGACGCTGCTGGACCTGCTGTTGAACGACAAGCTCAACGGCCATCGCCTGGAAGCAGGCGACCACTATGTGATGGCATCGGTAGGCGCCGGCATGAACATCAACGCCGTCGTGTGCCGTCACTGACCCAACACCCAAAACGAAAAGGATGCGACAACTCAAGATAGGCAAGCAGATCACCAACCGCGAAAGCGAATCACTGGAGCGTTACCTCCAGGAGATCGGCAAGGTGGATCTGATCACCAGCGACGAAGAAGCGACGCTGGCGAAGCGCATCCGCGACGGCGATCCCATTGCGCTCGAAAAACTCACCAAGGCCAACCTGCGCTTCGTGGTGTCGGTGGCCAAGCAATACCAGAACCGCGGACTGCCGCTGAACGACCTCATCAATGAAGGCAACGTCGGGCTCATCAAAGCCGGCCAGCGCTTTGACGAAACCCGCGGCTTCAAGTTCATCTCCTACGCCGTGTGGTGGATCCGCCAGTCGATCATGCAGGCCCTCGCTGAACAGGCACGCATGGTGCGCCTCCCCCTCAACCGGGTTGGGTCGCTCAACAAGATCTCACGTGTGTTCTCGGAACTGGAGCAGAACTTCCAGCGCGAACCCACCGCCGACGAACTCGCCGAAGCAATGGACACCACCGCCGAAAACATCCGCGAGAACATGTCCATCGCGCCGCGCCACGTGTCGATGGATGCCCCCATCCAACAGGGCGAAGAAAATACGTTGATGGAACTGCTGCCCGACACACAGACGAGCTCGCCCGAGTCGTCGATGATGGACGCGGCACTCAAAATTGAAATCCAGCGCGTGCTCAGCACACTCACCGTGCGCGAGTCAGAAGTACTCATCCTCTTCTACGGCCTCAACGACGGGAAGTCGCTCACCCTGGACGAAATCGGCGAACGGTTTTCCATCACACGCGAACGCGTCCGCCAGATCAAAGAGAAGGCCACCCGCCACCTGCGCCACTCGATGGCAACAAGGACGCTCAAAGGTTACTTGGGCTAGCACCTCTTCCTCACCGCCCGTCGGACAATTCGGCCCGTGTGACTATATTGTCACACGACTCACTTGTTGCCATGAAGCTCCGACTTGTGCCCATCATCCTGCTGCTCGCCATCACCGGCGGCTGCGATCTCTACCGCCCCCAGCAATCCTTCCGGCTGGCCATTCCGGAAAAGGACTATTTCCACAACTACATGGCCAACCACCTCAGGCCCTTCCTCGAGCGCCATGGCTATCACATCGAAATGGTAACCGCTCCCACAGCCATCGAAGCCAACCGGCTAGTCGCCAGCGGCAAAGCCGATCTCTGCTTCCTCAACAACCACAGCGTACCGATCACCAACGCCCTCGGACCAGAAACGGGTACACTTCGGACCGTGCTTCCGCTCACCACCCGGCTGTTGTTCGCCTTCTCCAAAAAAGAACTCCCCGAAACCGCCACCGCCAAAGAACTCTTCGAGAACAGCCGGATCGGCATTGAAGTACTACAGGGCGAGGCCCAACTTGACATTGAGCAGTTGCTGGCGCGGGCCCAGATCTCGGGGGCGCAGGTTGTTACCCTCGAGGACAATCCCGATGTCATCGTCTTCTGGGGCACACTCTACGGCCGACGTGCCACCAAATACCTCGCAGATGGATGGCATCCTTTTTCTTTCAAGCAAAACTGGATTGACTTCTTCACGCTGAATGATCCGGCCCTGCGGCCCTACACGCTGCCCTCCATCCCCGGCAATCCGAAGTCTATTCCCATACACACGCTGGCCACAGAAGTCATCCTCGTCACACGTGAGAGCATCGGTGAAAACGCCGTCTACAAGCTCGCGGAAGTCATCCAGCAGAACAAGATGGAACTGATGCACGAGGACATCATGTACCGCTCCATCAACGAATCATTTGATGCACAGTCGCTCCTGTACCCGCTGCACGAAGGAGCCGCCTCCTTCCTGCGCCGTGATGAGCCTTCGTTCTTTGAACGGTACGCCGATACCATCGCCCTGGTGCTGTCTGTACTCGCAGTTGCCTACGGCAGCATCCAGACCATCCGCAGCAACATCGCCAGGAAAAAGAAGGACCAGGTGGACCGCTACTTCCTGGAGTTTCTTGAAATCCGGCAGAGCAAAGAGACCGATCTGTCGCAAAAAATAAAATCGCTGGACGAACTCTTCCAGCGGGCCGTGGAGCAAATGACGAATGAGAAACTCGACAAGGCCGACTTTCACATCTTCTCCAGGCTCATTCAGCAGGAACTGACGATGTTGCGGATGAAATAGCATTTCAGAAGTTAAGCCCCTGCCATGCCCAAGCCCAACAACCTCTACCTCGGCGTCTCAGAGCCTGCACTCGTGGACGACTTCATGCGGCAATTGAAACATCCGTTGAAAAATGTGGTGGCCGCTGTGCGGGAAGTCATTCTGCAGGCCGACCCGCGCGTCGGTGAAGGCATCTATTGGAATGCGCCTACATTCTTTTTCACCGGCCCCATGGCGGAAGCTGATCCAAAAACTTATCCGCGCTACCTCGCGGGATTTGTCTTCAACCGGCAGGACGTGGTGCGCGTCGTTTTTCTGCGCGGCGCCACCGTGAAAAAGGACGGCGGATTACTCGAAGGAACTTTCAAGGATGAGCGCAAACTCGCTGTATTCAGCAGCCTCGCCGACGTGAAGAAACACACGCCGGCCCTGCAAGCGATCATCAGAGAACTGATTGAGAATTGCGCATCGAAAAAGAAGCGCAACTAAACTACTTCACCGCATAACTGACAAAGGCGATCTTCCTGCTGTCTGCACTCCACGACGGCACATTGATCGTGCCCTGACCGCCAAAGAAAACTTTGGTGAGGTCGCGGATCTCTTTGGTCCTGGTATTCATCAGCCGCAGTTTGACATTCTTGCCGTACAGGTGCTGCTGCTTTTCATCGGAAGTGTACGCGATCCAGGCAATCCATTGGCCATCGGGGGAAGGATGCGGAAACCAGTTGGAGTTGTCATCGAAAGTCAATTGCTCGGGGTTGGTGCCGTCGGCGAGCATCCTCCACAAGTGCATGTGGCCTGATCGATAAGAATTGAAGTAAATGAACCTCCCATCCGGGGAATATTCAGGTCCGTCATCAAGGCCCTCTGTGGTCGTAATCCTCTTCTCCTCGCCACCGGTCACCGGGATCGTGTAGACGTCGTAGTTGCCGTTGCGCTCTGCGCAATACGCGAGCGTCTTTCCATCGGGGCTCCAGCCGTGCCAGTAAGACACCACCTCCTTCGTGACTCTTCGCGGAGTGCCACCGTTGATGGGAAGGATGTAGATCACGGATTTGTACGGCTTCGGTGAGGGATCGGATTTGTCGTTGTGACTGATCGCCAGCCATTGCTTGTCGGGCGAGATACCGTGGTCGTTGTTGCACGCCGTAGCAAAACCGGTGTTGAGTTCCTTCCACTGCCGCGTCTGCAGGTCCAGCGTGTAGAGGCGCCCCCGCCGGTTTAAGATGAGGTAATTGGACGGGTGCCAGTTGGGTGCCTCGAGGTGGTCACGCACTGTGAGCACTGTGTCGATTTTGCCCGTGGCAATATCAAGCGTGTGGACGTAACTGATCGTGTCGCGTGCAACAACATGCCTACTGATGAATCCGGACGAAACCGGAAATGAGTGCCGGTCACCTGGTCCACTGATTATCGTCAGGGTTGACAGCAGGAGCAAAAACGGTATTCTCATGGTGCAAACAGTTTAAATGGGCAATCCCGACGAATATAACGATTCGGGCCCTCGTTTGATAGCCGGAACTCTGCCGGTCCTGTAAATTCCGATAATACAAGACTAGTTTATCTTTTACTTATTCTATATTTGACAACTTACCCCAGTCTGACTATGCATCACACTGCCCCCCATAGCTTCCACATCCCCGTGATGGGATTGGCCTATACCATAGACACACCCGTGAAGGTGGCCCGCTTCGGCATCAACTCGGTTGTCTCCATCATCGAAGACAACCTGGTGGAGAAGATGCGGCGCTATTACTACACCCAACTCGGTGAGCCCTGCGCGCCCATTACACACGCGGACCCCGACTACAGGGCGCGGCGGATCACAGACTACCTCAACCTCCTGAACCGGATCGTCCACAAGCAGGTGGAAGACCTGCGCAATCTGCCCTTCACTCCGGGAAATGACTTGTGCAAGTATTTTGAACTGCTGCCCGACAACAGCAGCATCAAGTCCGTGTATGGCGAGATGATGGCCCAGACAGATCCTGTTGTCCAACTGAAGCAGCAGGCGTGGCTGCGCAAGCAGCTGGTGCCCGGCAGCATCGACGTCAACATCATGACCAAGCTGGACAAGAACAACACCGACGCCAACGGTCAGGTGATCGAAGACGGCTCCGACGCGGTCGCTGCACTGCGCGGTTTTGTGCGGAGCGATCTCAGCAACGCTTCTCTCGTATTATCAGCGGGCATGAACCCGCGGCTGTTCGCCTACATGGAGAAGCTCACGGAGTTCGACGCCGACGAGAACGGCTGGCTGAACAAGAAGATTGTCATCAAAGTATCCGACTACCGGTCTGCCCTCATCCAGGGTAAAATGCTCGCGAAGAAGGGACTGTGGACAAGTGAATTCCGCATTGAGTCGGGCCTCAACTGTGGCGGACACGCCTTTGCCTCCGACGGCTACCTGCTGGGTCCCATCCTCGAAGAGTTCAAGAACAAGCGGCAGGAACTTGTCGATACGTTGTTCGCCGCCTACAGCGATGCGTTGCAAACCAAAGGCAAGCGCCGCTTTGACGCGCCGCACAGCATGAAGATCACCGTGCAGGGCGGCATCGGCACCGCAGAAGAAGACACCTTCCTCCGCACGCACTACGGCGTCGATGGCACCGGCTGGGGCACGCCTTTCCTGCTCGTGCCCGAGGCCACCACAGTCGATGAACATACGCTGCAGCAACTTACCAACGCCCGCGAAGAAGATGTGGTGCTGAGCCACAACTCCCCCCTCGGCGTGCGCTTCCATTATCTCAAAGGCACGACGGCAGAGTTGGAGAAATTCGCCCGCGCCGACAAGGGCAAACCGGGCAGCCTCTGCTCAGAAAAATTCCTGGTGTCGAATACCGAATTCTCTGAAGATCCCATCTGCACGGCGTCGCGCACCTACCAGCGGAAGAAGCTGGAACAGCTGCAGGCAGCCGACCTCGCCCCCGCCGAGCGCGAGTCGCAAATCAAAAAAGTGCTGGCAAAAGAGTGCCTGTGCACCGGACTCAGCAACGCAGCCTTGCAGGAATACGGACTTGGACCGCTCAACAAACGCGCCCTCGGCGTGAACGTCTGCCCCGGACCCAACATCGCCTACTTCAGCAAGGTGGTTTCCCTGCGCGAAATGATCGACCACATCTACGGCCGTGCCAACGTGATCACCCGCAGCGACCGGCCGCACATGTTCATCAAAGAGCTTTCGCTCTATATCGACTACTGGAAAGAGTTGCTCAACGACGCCTCCGGCGAACTCGACGGCAAGCGCCGCAAGTACGTGCAGGACTTCCACCAGAACATCGCCGCGGGCATCAGCTATTACCGCGGTCTCGCCGACAAGCTTTCCGGCGACTGGAGTGCAGTGCGCACGCGCTTCCAGGACGAACTCGCCCACGCCGAGAGCCAGCTTGAGGCTGCGTTTGGTGTGCTGGAGCAGAAGCTGGCGGTGCACGCGTAGCTCCGCGCAGAAACTCCGCCGATAGCCGTGCAGGATTAGCTCCGCCATTCATGGCGGAGATCCCACGATACCCTGTTCGAATGGGGCTTTAGCCCCCGGTCATCAATCATTCATGCGGGCCAAAGCCCGAGGTTTCTTGTGCTGATTTTCGCTCCGCCATAAATGGCGGAGCTATACACCCATCCAAATGGACACGTC
>JAIBBB010000013.1 GCA_019694905.1 Cyclobacteriaceae bacterium | reverse complement strand
ATCCCCAAGGCTTCCACAGACGTTGCCTTGACCAACATCCACAACAACGCAGACAATACGGATTATACTCCTGCACAACAGTGGAGTGACCTTGATGCCTATATCTCTCAGGACAAGTACCTGAATGCACACCGTGGCGAATACGCTGAACGCAACGGCGGTATCCAGCCCTGGAGAGGTCAATTGGATATTCGTATCCTGCAGGACTTCTACGTGCAGGCAGGTGGAAAGCGCAACACGCTCCAACTCAGCCTGGATATCATCAACGTAGCCAACCTGATCAACAGTGACCTCGGTGTGTTGAAAGTGCCGAACCGCACCAACTTGCTCACATTCCGTGGATATGATGCAGCCGGTGTGCCTCAGTTCCAGTATCCCTATCTCAATGCAACAACCAAGACACCTCTGACGAAGACATTCAGAGATGACCTGGGATTGCTTTCCCGCTGGCAGATGCAGATTGGTTTGCGCTACATCTTCAACTAGGATTTAAGTGCGAATGCAAAGAAAGAGGGGCCTTGCGCCCCTCTTTTTTTTGATTGTCAGTGTGTGTTACGGTTTTTTCAGTGTGATGTAATTATCACCGTCCTGCCTGAGAGTTAGCTGCGTCTTCTCTGTATTGTATTGGTAGGTGGCAACACCTGAGACCAGGAGGGTTTTCAGCGCCTGAAATTCGGTGCTGCTGCAGCAGCTGGCTGTGCAGGTGGCATCCTTGAAATCTACGACTGAGGTGTCATCGGTAGTGAACGCACCATTGCAATCCCCTGCGGCCTCCTCAAGCACGTAAGTGGTTGCCTTGATGGTCAGTCCCAGATTCGCGCTGGCTGCATTGGAGGAGGAAATAAGGAAGGCTCCTGAAACGACCAGTTCGGCCACGTTCCACTTTGTGTTTTTGAGGGTGTTGGGTGGATTGGTGGTTGTACCACCGCTGCCGCCACCACCGCCAATGCCGCCATCCAGACAGCCCGAAAGGGTGGCACTGAATAACGCTGATAAAAGAACTAAATTTGTGATCTTCATAGCTTTCTGCACATGGTTCATTCGCAAAGGTAAAATGAAAATTGAGAACATGATTTTGAAAAGGGTTGCGATCTGCCTGGTGCTGACTATGGCGATTGCCTTTGGCACCACATCCAGCTTTGCCCAGCCGGATACAGTCAAGGTGGGCTCCTATGTGATTAGCGTGCACGACATCAACTTCCACGACAAGGAATACACGATTCGATTCTGGCTGTGGTTCCTGTATCGCAACCAGTCTTTTGATTTCAGTCAGCAATTGGATATCCCCAACGCCAAGGAGATTGAGGAGCCCGTGATCATCCGCGACACAGTGAACGGATACCAATGGGTGCAGATGAAAATGAAGTGCACCATGAAGGAGAGCTGGGACGTCCGTGACTTCCCTTTTGACAGGCAGCAACTGCGCGTACGGGTCGAGAACACAGTGTTTGACAAGAGTTCACTGATTTTTAAGGCGGACCCCACCAGCATTTTTGACAGCCGGGAAGGCCTCGACGGCTGGAGGCTGACTGAATTCAAGGTGTCTACCGACACCGATCGGTACGACACAGGATTTGGAGATCCAAGGGAAGGACATGACCACCAGACCTTTTCTGCTTTCAGGATTGACATGGAAATCGAGCGGGCTGCATGGGGCCTGTTCCTGAAAATATTCATTGGCATGTACATCGCCTTTCTGATTGCCCTCGTGAGCCTGGTTTCACACCCCTGGGAACTGGAGCCGCGCTTTGGCCTTCCGGTTGGGGGACTATTTGCGGCCGTGGGTAACAAGTATATCATCGATTCCCTGCTGCCCGAGTCACCTGAGTTCAGCCTGGTGGATATCCTCCACAGCCTTACCTTTTTCGGCATCCTGTCCATACTGGCGGTGTCGGCCATTGCGCTGAAATACTACAACAACGGTGACAAAGAAGCCTGCCTGAAGGTGAACCGGATTGGCTCCATCCTCGTGCCGGCATTGTACGTACTGACGAACCTGTACTACGTGATCATCGCATGAAACACGCTGTGCTTTTGTTGACTTTTCTGTCGTTGTCCATCGCGCCTTTGCGCGGTGAGTCACCTGATACGGTACGCACAGGTGCCTACGTCATCAGTGTGCATGATATCAGTTTCCATGACAAAGAATACACGATCCGGTTTTGGCTCTGGTTCACCTACAGCAACCCGAAGTTTGACTTCACCCGACAGCTCGACATTCCCAATGCCAAGTCTATCGATCCGCCGGAAGTGATTCGCGACACCGTGGATGGAAAATTCTACGTCATCATGAAGATGAAGTGCGTCATGAAAGAAAGCTGGAACGTAGGTGATTTTCCATTTGACTCCCAACAGCTACATGTGCAGATTGAGAATACGCTCTTTGATAAGAATGCATTGGTGTTCCTGCCTGACACGGCAGGCAGCCGGTATGAGCAGGAAATGGCCATTGATGGCTGGTCGATGAAGAAGTTTGCCGTCGGTACCGGGAGAAACGGATATGAGACGGCATTTGGTGATACACGTATCAATGAGCAGCATACGGAGTTTGCCACCTTCAATATTGATATGGAAATCCAGCGCGATGCGCTGGGTCTATTCATGAAAATATTCCTCGGCATGTACATCGCTTTTCTGATTGCAATGGTGAGTTTCGTTCCCCGACCCTCTGAACTGGAACCTCGTTTTGGATTGCCGGTGGGCGGTCTTTTTGCCGCAGTCGGTAATAAATACATCATTGATTCGTTGCTGCCAGAGTCGTCACAGTTTACGTTGGTGGATTCACTTCATGCGTTAACCTTTTTTGGAATCTTCTCGATGCTTGTGGTTTCGGCAGTCGCGTTGAAACTACATGAGCGGGGAAGGGAGAACTTGTCTTTGACGGTCAGCCGGTACGGCGCCATAGGCATTGGTGCTCTTTATTTCCTGATCAACCTGGGACTGGTAGTCGCCAGTGCTTACTGACTAAACCCGGTTCCTGGTATCAATAATGATCGTGACGGGACCGTCGTTGGTCAGACTGACTTTCATGTCGGCACCAAACTCACCGGTCTTGATTTCCTTTCCCAGTAAGTCACGACTGGCAGCAATGAACTGCTCGTAGACCGGAATTGCTTTCTCAGGCCTTGCTGCCTTTATGTACGAAGGTCTGTTACCTTTTTTGGTACTCGCATGAAGCGTAAACTGGCTTACCACCAGAAGGTCGCCGTTACAATCTTTGAGGCTGATATTCATCACACCCTGTTCGTCATCGAAAATGCGGAGGTTGACGATCTTGGCGGAGAGCCATTCGATGTCCTCTGACTGGTCCGCATCTTCAATCCCCAGTAACACCAGCAATCCGCGGTTGATCTGACTGTGGATGTTGCCAGCAATGACAACAGATGCCTGCTGTACGCGTTGGATTACGGCAATCATGAGGGGTCTTCGTTAAATCCTTGCATTTCACCTGAAGAGTGGCTCAACACACCCTGGTCACCGGACCAGGCAGCGGCTTGCATAGCGCGGGCCACTTTGCGTGATTCGATGGCCTTGTATTTCAAGGGGATCAGAAAATCGAGCAACTTCATCGCAAATTTTCCTGCAGATTCACCTGTGCGTTCTTCTTTTCTGTCTCCCAGTAACATCGATGGCTGGAAGATGTGAAGTGAGGGAATCTGAAGTGCAGCGATGTCTACCTCCACCTCACCTTTGATGCGGTTGTAAAATATGCCGGAATTCCTGTCTGCACCAAGGGCAGTGACGATCAGGAAAGCCGCCGCATGCACTGCCTGAGCCTTTTTGGCGAGTGCAAGCGGAAAGTCATGATCTACTTGTTTGAACTTTTCCTGAGAACCGGCTTTGCGGATGGTTGTGCCCAGGCAGCAGAAGAAATGGTCTGCCTGAAGGTCGGTCTCTTCAAGTTTCAGAAAGTCAACCTGCCGGTTTTCGAGTTTGGGATGCTGCCGATTGAGTGGGGTGCGCCCGACCACAATAACCTGCTCATAACGGGCGTCATTCAGCAGCAGGTCCACGAGATGTCCACCTACAAGTCCGGAACCCCCGGCAACCAATGCCTTCATGACTAGAATGTTTGTTGGATCTCCTTCTTGACTTCGGAGAGTGTGTGTCCGATGGGATCAATACTCTTGTCGATGTTCAATTCAAAGATCTTTCTGCTCAGATCGAGTGCTGTAGCCTCAGGCGGCAGCGTACTGGCAGCTTCGTTGATCACCATAACCAGGCCTTCCTTTGAATTGCGGATGAGATTCCAGACCGTCTCACTCATGTACACCTGTTGCGAAACGTTGTGATTGTACTCATTTCTGATCTCGTCGAGGAGGAGGCGCTGGAATTCACGCGCACTCAAGCCAGGGTTGTTAAGCCTGATGAGCAGGCTTTGCGGGGATATCCGCTCCAGGAAAAGACACATGCGTTCGTAGGCCTGGAGTCGTGCGGGCAGGACTGTTTCGATACTCCGGGTGCGAACTTCCAGCTTACGAAGTTCGATGTCGCGCGCCACCAGTGACCGGATCACCAGGTACATGGCGTAGAGAACAATGGCTGCGGGTAGTACGATCTTCGCCAATTCAAGCAGTGTTTCCATGCAGTCGGGTGTAAGATTTTGATACTTTTGTTCTGTCGGCAGAATGCCGTTTTCGATACGCCCGCCAAGATAGTGAAATGAACGACAGCCCTGCAACAACCCCTGGTTCTGAGCGCCCGCCGGTCGTGCTATCAGACCGGACCGTGACTGAGGTGGGCAGGATCATGTCCGCCAAGCAGGTGCCGGCAGGATACGGGCTGCGGGCCGGTATCCGGGGTGGTGGATGTGGTGCCACGCTGATCCTTGGCTTTGACAAGCCCCGCGATCAGGATCGTGTTTATGAACAGGACGGAATCACACTGATTATTGACCGGGCGCACCTGCTCTATGTGTTCGGAAAAACCATTGACTTCGTTGATGGCGAAGAGGGGCGGGGCTTTGTTTTTGTAGACCGCTAGGTCAGCGTTTGCGCTGCACCACGACGCTCGCCTTCCTGCAAACCCCGCCGATGGGGGGATTAAATTTGGAGATCTTTACTTCGACGTGTCGGGCTTCAGCAAACTTCCGCAGTACTTCTCCTGCGATGGCGTGTGCAACAGTCTCCAGCAACTTGGAAGGCTTTTCCATTTCTATCTTGACAACAGCGTACAGGTCTTCGTAGTTAATAGTACCTGCAAGGTCATCTTTGAAGGCAAGGTCTGAGATAGTCGTTTCCACCCGGACATCAACCTCGAACTTGTTTCCGGACGACCGCTCATGAGGATAGACTCCATGATAGGCATGGAATTCCAATCCCTCCAAAGAGATGGAACCGATCATTCTATGGTATCGAAAAAGGAGCCTTGTTTACGCGGTGCCTCAGCTTTGGCAGGGGCAACTACCGGTTCAACTGCCGGCGACGGAACAGGTTCAGGTTTCGCGGGAGCAGGCTCCGGATCTGCATTCGGAAACAGCGCTTTCTTCATCTCCTTTTTTGCCCGCGCCACATGCTGGTCCGGGTTGAAAGCGTTTTCCTTCCGGATGCGTTCCACGCGGTCGATGGTTTCAGAGGCGATGCGCTTCAGGTCCCCCAACAGGTTGGCATGGTGAGACTCGATGGTTTTGTATTGTTCCGCCAGCTCTTTAAGACGATCCTCCATTTCCTCCAGCATCTGTCGCGAAGTGGATTCTGCATCCTCGATGGCGGCCTTCGCTTTCACTTTGGCCTCATTCATCATCGCTTCGGCCTTGAGTTGACTTTCCTTAAGATGCAGATCGGCCGCCTTCTTTGCCTGGTCTATGACGCTTGCCCCGGTATCCTCTGCTGTCTTGAGCGTCTTGTACAGGGAAGATTCAACCTCTCTCAACTTGCCGACTTCGCGTTCGGAGGACTCCAGCTTGATCTTGTACTCTTTGACTTCATCCTGCAACCGCTCCCATTCCTGCGACAGCGTCATCAGAAACGCGGTGACTTCATCTTTGTCATAACCTCTCAGTTGACGTTCAAATGACTTTTGTCGGATTTCCAGCGGGGTGATTCTCATGTTGATGGATCATTTAGGTGTTCGATCTTCCAGCCGGCAAGGCTACGGTCATCACTGGCGGTAATCAGCATATCTTGCTTAGGCATCCACAAGGCTTTGTTGACCGACGACTGATGTCCATTGTGGCGTGCCTTGTCGATTACTTTCAGCAACCGCAGATCGGATGATTTCCACAATTTGATTGTTTTGTCCTGACTGCAAGTTACAAAATGTTTACCATCCGGAGTGCTGACAAAATTGTTCACGGCCAGCAAGTGAGCGTTGACCTGCAGGAGCGGGGCATAGCCAGCAGCACCATCCCAGCTCTTGATGCGTGCGTCCCTTGACCCTGTCAGCAGGATGGTCGTGCCAGGCAGGTAATGAACTGCAAAGACGGAGTTTTCGTGGGCTTGCCAGTCATGAAGGAGCGAATAGTCTTTCAGCGAATAAACCCTGACGTGGCGGTCACTGTAGCCAACGGCCAGGTGACCTAGCGCGGGTTCAACGGCCAGACATCGGGCCCGGTCCGTACTGTGACGGATCACATGCCGGACCGACCACCCCGGATAGTCGATTACATGGACGCATCCCTGTCCGTCTGCAACCAGCAGGTCACTTCCCACTCGCTGAATATCATAGATGGCTCCTGTTCCCAGCTTGAGCGAGCGCACCTCCTTTCTCTCCTGCCAGTCGATCAGATGGATGCCCTCATAATTGTGGCCTACCACGAGCCAGCTTGTTTCTGGAATCGCCAGCATCGCATAAACGGAGTTGGGCAATTGTGCAACTCTTTCGCCCCAGTCAGGATGGTCGGCATCCCACCTTACCACCATGCCGTCACCAGATCCGGAAAAGAAATGATGCTGATCCCCCGCATCGGCCACGGTGTAGATGGGTGCGGAGTGCCCCAGAAAGAAATGGATCCTGCTGACCTGAATCGCGCTCATGAGATGGGTACCATGAATAACGATTAACTTTGGGAAAGTTTCAGGATTTACCCATTAAAATTCGATGCCAAGGGTCGTTGTAACAGGAGCAGAGCAGGCTGCAGGTGTGTCGCGGTGGCACATCACAGAATCAGAAGGTGAGCTCCTCGAGGCTGCTGCGGCTTCTGTGCCAGAGGAGATTCATCACCCGGTGAAGCGACTGGAGTGGCTGGCCGGCCGTGCGCTTCTGATGCAACAGTGCAGAGACCTGGGGATACGGTGGAAAGGCGTGGTGAAAGACCAGCACGGCAAACCGTTTCTCGTCCAGTCCCATGCCCATTTGTCGGTCTCCAATTCTTTTCCATGGATTGCCTGTCAACTGCGCCACGAAGGCCCCGCAGGAATAGACATTGAACAACCCAGACCGTCCCTGTTGCGCGTGCTGCCCCGGATGCTGAGTCCCACGGAACTGTCGGATGCGGGTGACAGCCAACAAAAGTCATGCGTGTATTGGTGCGCCAAAGAGGCTTTGTTCAAATGGCATGGCGAGCGTGGAATCCACTTTAGCCGGCACATTGAGATCCGGCCATTTACATACGATCTGCATGGTGGACAGTTAACCGCAGCTTTGGTCACACATCAGCTCAGGAGGTCAATTGAGTTGCAGTACGTACCAACGACGGAATGGACCCTGGTCTACGCTTTGTCGGAATTGTAGTACTGGCGATGAATGCATAAGTTTGAGTATGCTTCGATTCATTTGGTGGTTGATCCCAGCCCTTGCGCAGGGCCAAACGGTCATTCCTGCCATTCAGGGGATGGATGTCGTTAGCGGGAAACCCTATACACTGGCGATATGTTCAGGTTGTTCTTCGATGGTCGTTGCTTTTACGAGCAACGAATGCCCCTATGATGCCTATTACAGGGATCGCATGACTCAGCTGGAGCGGCAATTTGACGGCAAGACAGGTTTCGTCTGGGTCAATGCCTACACGGAACCGGAAGAGTCTGCCACCGCCATGAAATCAAGACCTCCCTCCACCAGGGCACCCTATCTCGCCGACAAAGACCAGAAAGTGATGGAAGCGCTGGGTGCGCGCAAGAGCCCTGAAGTGTTTGTGCTGGTGCCTGTTTCAGGCGGCTGGAAGATCCTCTATCAGGGTGCCATCGACGATAATCCCCAGGTGGTTAATGACGTGCATGAGCATTTCCTGGAGGCCGCCATTGAAGCCGCCGCAAGTCATCGATTGCCGGAAGTGACGGAGGAGCGTGCTGTCGGATGCACTATCCGACGGAAGTAGACTATCTGGGAGCCGATTTCGTTTTCTTGTAGTCGATGGCTGCTTTTACTGCTTCATAGACATTCACTAATCCGCCGGTGCGGCTCAATGAGTTGAAATCAACTTCTTGCCCATCACTGGGGCGGGTCACATGAAGACCATCAAACCTGCGGACACTCCTCAGCAGAATGTCCTTTATTTCAAGCGGCGACAATTCAGGGAAGTACGACATCAATACAGCAACGACCCCGGTGGTGGCGGGGCAAGCCATACTTGTTCCACTGTTGTTTTTGTATTTGCTTCCGGGAACAGTAGAGTAGATGTCAACGCCGGGTGCAAACAGATCGACTGCTTTCTTGCCAAAGTTTGAAAACGAACCTATCAGGTTGAGGCTGTCAGCACCTGAAGCTCCCACCTCAATCCAGTTGCGGGCTTCCTTTCCGTCCTGATAGTAGCGCGAAGGATAGCTTGGCTCCTCATCATTGTCATCTTTCTCGTTGCCAGCTGCGTGAATGAGCAATACACCCTTTTGTTCTGCGTACCGCACAGCCCTGTCTACGGCCGATTTTTGAGGCGACATCGACTTGCCAAAACTCATGTTGATGATTTGCGCGCCGTTGTCGACGGCATATCGGATTGCGTTGGCAACATCTTTGTCGCGCTCATCACCGTTGGGTACAGCGCGTATGACCATGATACGCACATTTGAAGCAATGCCATTGATGCCGAGACCGTTGGTTCGGTCCGCGGCTATGATGCCGGCCACATGCGTTCCGTGATCAGGATCGGGGCCCTTGACATCATTGTTGCCGTAGTTCCGATCGTCGACGTTCAGGTAGTTGTCACCTACGATGGTCCGGGGGTTGTACTCAAGGTTATAGCCATACTCAACCAGCCGCTCGTAGTGATCTACCGCCTCCTTCAATTCAGATTCAAGGTCGCTGACCGTGCTTTCAGGCCCCATGTTCCGGAGAACATTGAGGATAAAGCCCTTGGAAAACAGGAGGGTGGGATTACTGGTGGTGAAGGCCGAGAGGTTTTCTCTTGTAAGCGAATCAGTCTTCAGAACTTTCTTCAATGTATCGATGCTCGTAAAGACATTGGAGGCAATATTCTTGTACAGTGTATACTGGCGTTGGTTCGTTTCCTTTTCTTTGTCGAATCGCTGCTGGACCTTCTGCCAGGCCTGCCAGTCGGATTTGTCCTTCTTGCTGACTTTAGATTCTTCAACACCGGCAAATTTCTTTGACAATCGCGCATACTCCCTTGTGAGCTCGTAGGAGTCATCATTCACGTTGCCCTCTTTGCCTCCAATGAAGTTCCATCCGTGCACATCATCGATGTAACCATTTTTGTCGTCATCCAGCCCATTGCCGGCAATTTCGCGGGGATTTGTCCAAATGATCCCTTTCAGGTCCTCGTGGTCGATGTCGATACCCGAGTCAATCACCGCTACCAGCACTGTTCTGGAGGGGCGATCCTGCAAGAGTGTCCGGTAGGCTTTTTCAGCACTTACGCCTTGCACATGGTCTGTGGCAGGGTCCAGTAAGAACCAATTGTGGGGTGCAGGTTCTTCGAGGGATTGCGCATGAACGAAAAGGCCTTGAAACAGGGCAAGCAGCAAGACAACGGGGCGAATGAGACTCATGAGGTGATCAGGGTAAAGCGTCAAAGATAGCCGTTCCCGGCAATCCAATTGCTTGCACCAGGGCTGCAGACATGCGAATTGACACAAAGAAATAACTTCAAATGGGCCGTTTGACAAATTGAATAAGGTTCTTACTTTTGCCGTCCCCTGCCCGGGTGGTGAAATTGGTAGACACGTACGTTTGAGGGGCGTATGGCGCAAGCTGTGCTGGTTCGAGTCCAGTCCCGGGCACTGACCCTGATGTGAGGATCACTTCCGCCGAAGTGGTGAAATTGGTAGACACGCACGTTTCAGGGGCGTGTGGCGCAAGCTGTGAGGGTTCGAGTCCCTCCTTCGGCACAAAAAAACCTGCTCTGGCAGGTTTTTTTGTTTCGGTCTTTCCTAATCGATCTACTGCAATTCGATCAGGGCACTCCTTAACAGGGTCCCATTTTCATTCCCGAGTTTGCCAGTTTGATCGGCGGATGAAATCACCGTCTGATAGACCTCTGACTTGCCGCCGACAGTGATCTCGGCCTTAATTACAAAGGTGCCGGTCGCCCGCGTCCTGGTTGTCAATATGAAATTGTCGAAAGGTGTGGCTTGAGGGTAGTTGGCCTGCTTGTCTTTGGTTACGCCATTCCATGCGGGTTGGCGTGCTGCGTCGAAGGGCTTGAATTCCAGTTCGCCTTCTCGCAGCGCCTCCTGAATATCCTCATCGCCTTCCACTTCTGCCAGTTGGGCAGGAACAAACAAGTTGTCAATGAATTGGCCCGTGGAATCCTCCGACCAGACCGTCATTACCGGCAACACGGCGTCGCGGTTCTTTTGCACGTAAATGATCAATGATCTACCCTGCAGACTTTCGTTGGTCTTCACTTCAGCAAACAGGGTTGGTCGGCCTCCTCGCCCTTCGCCGCCACCACGGCGCAGCTCTTCGCCAAATTCTTCCACCTCCCCGAATGGAGGTATGCGCAAGCCAGTGGCTACAATGAAGACCACACCGATTGCCAGCACAACCAGAAATTCCTTTTGAATGGTTCCCGTCCGGGGCTTCATGTAACTGACCAGAGAGGACCAGTTGTTGATGATGTGGAGTATGGCGAAGGCAACGAACAACAATCCAAACAAAGTATGAATACCGGTGGTAGCCTTGTTGTGCTGCACAGTGTACAGCAACAGCCCGGTGGTTCCCAGGGTGGCAAATACAAGTGCGACTGAGAGACTGATGAGGTTCTTCTTTTTCATAGGGTGCGAAAAGCCAAAAATAGCCGATTGAACAGGCTTTGAAAATCCTCGCAGAGCATTTTGGTAACATTATTCTATGACCGGGCCGCCGGTGACCTTTCTTCAGATTAACTTCAAATCATGAATGTGGATGTGATCATGCCGCTTCCGGCCTACGGATTTGATCCAACTGAGGCGGCGGTCCCCTGGCAGCAGCTGACAAGTGCAGGCTTTTCGGTCGCATTTGCAACGCCAGGGGCAGTTATCCCGGCAGCTGACAGTATCATGCTGACAGGAAAGGGACTGGGGCTCTGGTCTTCCCTTCTGAAGGCAGATCGGCGGGGTGTGGCGGCTTATAGCCAAATGACTGACTCAGCTGAATTCAGGCATCCGCTGGCCTGGTCCGACTTAAAAGATGTGTCTCATCGCTCGCTCTTACTTCCCGGTGGACATCATGCTGGCGTAAGAGAGTATCTCGAATCGCCAGAGATCCAGGCGATAACCCGCACGGGTTTCGCAAGACAAATCCCCGTAGCCGCCATCTGCCACGGCGTACTGATAGTTGCACGGACACGGGCAGAAGGTACCGACCGTTCATTGTTGAAGGGGTACCAGACTACGGCCTTGCTGCGTTCTCAGGAACTTCTCGCCTGGAATATGACGCGTCTTTGGATGAATTCATATTACCGAACCTATCCGGGTACGACGGTCGAAGACGAAGTGAGGGCAGCATTGGCTGACCCTTCCGATTTTCATGCCGGTGGTATTCCACTTTGGCGTGACACTGCTGATCAACTGTCCAGGGGATTTGTGGTACGGGACAGACATTACCTGTCGGCTCGCTGGCCAGGTGATGCACATGCACTGGCAGCGGCGCTCATCGCATTGCTGCGGACTTACAGGTTAAGCCAATAGGTAAATTTGAATACGAGGGCTCTGTTCTTGCTGAAAAAAGTCTCCGGCAGGTAGTTCTCTGTGTACACGATAAAGAAGTCTGAGGCGGGCTTGTACCGCCACTGAAACCGTGCATTCAGGTTCATGTTGTCGAGCAGCTTATTGTATTGCACGTAGGTGGTCAGGAATATCTTGTCGGTGAAAGTGATGTCGATACGCGGTCCGATGAGGAACAACTTTTCTTTGCCATAGTTGTCGGGTAGCCGGAGGTCATTGTAATCAAATCGCATCGAGATGTTTCCATAGGGCTGGAAGCGATAACTTACCTGACCGTTCAGGTTCAGGTTCGTGCCGTTGTAGAATCCGCCATAGGTACCCATGGCTGTAACATTTAGCAGCTTGCGCGAATTGGACATAAACGTTGCCGACACAGTTTTCCAATTGTAATACTCTCCGGCCTTGAAGGTGGTGAATTTTGATGCGTCAATGGGATTGAAATCACTGGTCAGCTTTGAATAGATATAGTTGAAGTTAACCAGCAAAGTGGCCGTGTTGATGAAATTGACGCTGTAGCCCGCGCTGTATTGTTTATCGGTCAGGGTGCCATCGGGGATATACGTTTGAAACAAAGAGACCTGTGGACCATGGTACACAATAAACTCTTTGGGGTAGAACTTCAGTGCTGCATTGGCAAAGTAGTTGAACTGTCCGGGGTAGACACCCCGGCTGGGAACGTAACCGGCTTCAGCGTTGTAGTTCTTGCTCACAAAGCTGTTTCCCGCCACGGCGTTGATATGACGCTTGTTATACTGTACAAACGAGCCGCCAGAAGTATTTTGAGTTCTGTTGAAGTCATCGAAGGATTTGGCAAAGAAGGCGCTGGCGTACCAGGTGTTGTCTTTGTTATATGTTTCAAGATCAGCGTCAATGACGCGGTTGAAAGTGTTGGGACGCAACTGGTTCTTTCCATTCAGGCTGGATGGCCGGAAGACATCCTTATGAAAGTACTTGGTGCTGTCCCCGAGACCCACCCCGAGCGATTCTTTGTCAGCGTAAGTAATTGCAATGTTGGACTGATGCCAGAAGTTGTGCTGCACGGTTGCAACGGTATAATTCTGGGTCGGCAAGCCGAGAGACAGGTTTTCCTTGGTTTGCATGTTCATGACGCTCATGCGCCAGCGTTTGCTTAGTGAGCCGCTCATGCGGGCGCCATAGGCTATGGGTGTCCGCTTATAAACCCCCCTTTGTGTTTCCACGAGTCCAATGCGACGGGAAAAGAACACGCGGGATTCAGGGAAGCCGGCCCGGTCAAAGAGGTCGCTGTTTTCGAGAAAGAATTGTCGGCGTTCGGGGAACTTGAATTCAAATCTTGTGAGGTTGATCACCTGCTGGTCCACTTCTACCTGTGAGAAATCGGGATTCAGCGTCAGGTCAAGATTGATGGCCGGCGTAACAGCGATTTTGGCATCGAGCCCGGCGGCAAGACCTGACGTTGTGGTGGCTGGTTTGGCTTCGTTATCGGATGACGCATTCCCCGCAATGTAAGGGATGAGAGATATGTTCGTGTGTGCAGGAGGGATCGGATCGTCCCACACCAGTTGGCCGGAGTAGGCGAAGGATCCTGTGGTGTATTGAATTGGAGTGTGAATCCACGCGGATTTATGGTTGCGCTTCTTGTCGGACCGATCGAAGGCGATGTTCCATTCCTTGATTTTGTCTTTGTACCGGAAGCTCTTGAAAGGAATGGCCATCTCGCAAATCCACTTGTCTTTGTAGCGGACTACTTTCGAATACCACTTATTATCCCAACTGATCCCAAAAGATTCTATGGTGGTACCGGCTCCCGAAATAGTGCCTTCCATCTGCACGCCCCGGGGTGTGAGCACGAAGAAGAAGCCGTTGATCCGATCGTTATAGGGTCCCAGGTTAAATCCGACGTTGTCGTTGAGTTCATAGTCGAAATCCCTGCGCAGTGAATTGATCAGGTCTCGTGACTCGTCGTCATGGCAAACAAAGGAAACGTAGAAGTAATGCTCATTGAATGTGAGCCGGGCTTCTGTTTGCATCGGCGCCAGTGCGGTGTCGACGGGATAATTGAGGAACCAGTTTCCTGCAACGTCTGCAGATTGCCAGTCAGGCTCGTCGAGAATGCCATCCAGTTTGATTTCCCCTTTGGCCTTCTTGATGTGAATAGCGGTACCCGGCTTGTTTTGTGCAAAAACCAACATCGGGATGAAAAGCAGCAGAACGGCAACAAACTTCATCAGCAGGCATTAGTTAGAATCGGCCAATATAGGATAAATCATATGTCCCAACAGAAATTTTCTGTCGAGTGGCGAGGGTCAGGAGGTGCCTGGCAGTTCGGTTCGCCTTGCGAACGCCAGGAAGGTGAGCGCGAGGAGGCCACAGCCCCATCCAATCCAATCTCCGTACTGGCTGTAAAGAGTCGGTGAAGACATTCGTGGTACACTCGCCAGGAGCAACGCACTTTGGCCGTCCTCCGTTGAGGATTCTGCGAGGACATTCCCCTTGCCGTCCGATACGGTCAGTCGGCCCTGTCTGGCTGCGCGGACGATGTTGTACCCGTTCTCCACTCCTCGGAGAATTGCCATTCTGGAGTGAAGCCACCCATCTGTTGTAAAGTCCCATGCCGGTACATACAGTACGTTCACGAGGGCATATTGCCGCATCCACGTAGGATAGTCAAGGTCCTTGCAAACTGCCAGCCCTGCAGATGGATTGGAGAGCGAGAGAATACCGGGTACACCACCGCTGACAAAGCGGTCTTCCCACCCTTGAACGTGAAAGTTCTTTTGGTATTCTTCATAATGCCCGTCCGGTCCGATGAGTACCGCGAGGTTATGCCAGCTGGTGTCACCCAGCACAGCCAGGCCGCCGATCAGTGTGAGCCGGTGGGATGAAGCAACCGCATGCAGCGCCCGGATGAGAGAGTCTTTTTCTGAGGTGCGAACGGTGAATACTTTTTCGGGGAACAGCACAATGTCTGCGCCCTGGTCCGCAGCTTGCCCGATAAGCCTGGTGTATCCTTCGAGCAGTTGGTTTCGTGCCGAGGGTTCGGCCACGTGGATGGGGTGCAGACGCTCTACCTCACAGATGAGTGCAACCTGATCGGCTTCGCCAGCACTTTGCTGAAATTGGTGAGAGATGCAGTAAAGACCAGCGGCAAGCAGAAGGCCGAGCGACACCAATGCTGCGGTGGTTTGCCGGAATCTGCTGTTGCGATAGTACAGCATCATCACTATCGCTGAGGGGATCAGACCGGTGAAGAAGACGATCGCCCAGATACCACCGAACGACGCAAGTTGAATAACGGTGATGTAATTGGATTGTGAATAGGCTGTGCTGCCGGCAGTGCCATCGTAGGACAATTGGGCTGTGACGAATTCGGCAGCAGTCATCAATACAGGATAGGCGAGGACGGCTGCCCAGGGGCTTTGGAATCTCGCCACCTGCCGAAACGCAGCGACCACCAACGCATACACTACAGCAATCATAACCGTGAGCAAGATGGCTAGCGCGGGCGGCAGCAGGTGCCACAGAAAAAACATTAAACTCAGCCGACCTGCGAAATGAGCCAGGAAGGCGACCAGCAGAGTTTGCACAGCCCTTGCCTGAAGGGCAGTCATCAGCACAGGTATGGGCGCCACCCACAGCAACCAGCCGATTGGTTCCTCCACACGGAGGGAAAAAAAGAAAAGGATGGCTGATGCAACGGTTGCAAAGGACAGATGCGACCAGGACAGAGCGGGCAGTTTCATGCTACGGAATGTACGTCAAAGAAACTATTTGGTTGTAAAAAGAAAGGCCGCGGAATGTCCGCGGCCTTCTTTTCAATCTTGGCAGTGAGGTTACTAATGGGCTGCAGCCTTTTTGGAAGAACGGACCCAAAACCATAGCACGGTGAACAACACAATCAGAATGACAGGAAACAGGTTCATCTTTTGCAAAGTTGCCTGTCCTGCGGCAAGTTCAAGCGCATCACCCTCCAGGTTGAGTTGTGCCGCTGCAGCTCTCGCGCCGTCAATCCAGCCGCCGATGATCGGTTGCCAGATTGAAGTGGAGAACATGCCGAATGCACCGACTACCGACATGCCAAAGGCGCCGCTCAGCGGAATTTTCTCTGCCGTGAATCCAATCATGTTCGGCCAGAAGAAGCATACACCGGTGGCGAAGATGGCAGCAGCCACGTAGGCCATGGCGCCTGTTTGTGTGCTCAGCAGAAAGATTCCGATAGTTGCCAGCACAGCTGATCCGAGAAGCACACCGGTTTGATCAAACCGATGAACAAACTCGCCGCCGAAGTAGCGACCAAAGGCCATCAGGCCGGTGATGATGGCAAGGATCACCATCGGTTCAGCGCCACTCTTGGCAAGGACAAGTTGCGCCCACTGTGTTGGGCCAAATTCTGAAATCGCCGTCAGCGTCATGCAGGCGCAGATGAAGATGAAAAGAGGAGTTGCCATCGCCTTCACGTTGCCTGCGACGGAGGCCACTTCTTTTCTGGGCTGGGGGAAAACCTGGCCATAAAAGAGGTAAGCATAGATCACCGTAGGGATTACGATGATCCAAATCTGTGCCTGCCATCCCAGTTCCATATTGGTCATCACCAGGGAGACAAGGCTGCCGAGCACTATGCCACCCGGGAACCACATGTGGAAGCGGTTCAGCAGGGTGTTCATTTGTTTACCGGAGTAGCTATCGGCAATCATGGGGTTGCAGGCGGCCTCGGTGCACCCGTTGCCCAATCCAATGAAGAGTGTGGAAATCAGCAGCGTGGTGTAACCATTGGCGTAGATGGTGAGCAGGATTCCCAGGGTGTGGGCCACGAAAGCAAAGGCCATGATACGCTTGGGACCAATGACTCCATAGAAAATACCACCGACCACCATGGAGATAGGGAAGCCCAGAAACCACATCTGGTTGATGAATCCCAGTTGCTCTGCATTCAAATTAAAGGCCACTCCAAGTTGAGGCAGGATCCCCGCCCGTATGCTGAAGGAAAAGGCCGTCGTGATCAAGGCAAAGCAACTGCCGTAGAATAGTCTGTTGTGATTAGATCCCATGTGCGTTGTTTTTAGGTTTAGTTTAGGGTTACGGAAGATCAGCCTAATATTTTATTTATGCAAGATGCTTTGGGACATGGGTTTTGTTCCGAACTTGTCAGACAGCCAGACATCAATAGAGAGTTAGCCTTAATCGCGCGTGAAGAGATATTTGCTTGGTCTTGACATTGGCAGTTCTTCAGTAAAGGCTGCCCTGGTGGATTGCGACAGTGGCAAAACATTGGACACTGTCCAGTCACCCGCCGACGAGATGGCCATTCAGGCCCGTCATCCCGGATGGGCAGAGCAGGATCCGGGGCGTTGGTGGCATCATGTGGTGGAGGCCATTCACCTTCTCCTCAGACGATCCGGAGTGGATGCCGGAGCCATTCAGTCGGTAGGTATTGCCTATCAAATGCATGGATTGGTTTGCCTTGACAAAAACAAAGAGGTTGTGCGTCCCGCCATCATCTGGTGCGACAGCAGGGCCGCACGTGTGGGTGCCCGTGCCTTCCGTGAACTGGGTCCGGATTACTGCCTGAAGAATTTCCTCAACTCTCCTGGTAATTTCACGCTGTCCAAGCTGCGCTGGGTTCGCGAAAATGAACCTGCCACCTATGCCCGGATCGCTCATGTGTTGCTGCCTGGTGATTACATCGCTTTCCGTCTGACAGGGGAATTGTTTACGACCACGACAGGTTTGTCAGAGGCGGTCTGCTGGAATTTCAGCAAGAAGAAACCTGCTTCGGAGCTGCTCAGACACTATGAAATTGATCCGGCGCTTTTGCCCCCGTTGGTGCCGGTATTTGAAGTGCAGGGCGCAGTCACAACGGCGGCAGCAGCGGCCACCGGTCTCAAGGCCGGAACACCGATTGCGTACAGAGCCGGTGACCAACCCAACAATGCCTTTTCACTCAATGTTTTGAATCCGGGAGAAACAGCTGCTACTGCTGGCACCTCTGGCGTTATCTACAGTGTTACAGACAAGAATGCATTTGATCCGAAATCGAGAGTGAACACATTCGTCCATGTCAACAACCAGAAGGGCGTACTGTTGTGCATCAATGGAACGGGCATTCTCAACAGTTGGCTCAGGCGCAACCTGGGCACTGGATCAGGAACCTACACCTATGAAGAGATCAACCGTCATGCCGCCGGAGTTTCTGCTGGTGCAGACGGTTTGTGCTTTTATCCCTTTGGCAATGGCTCGGAGCGGATCTTTGAAAACAGGTTGACTAACGCCCGGCTGGAGGGACTTGATTTCAATCGCCACAACCAGGCCCATATGCTCCGCGCCGCTCAGGAAGGTATTGTATTTGGATTGTACTACGGTTTTGAAATACTGCGGGAGATGGGCGTTAGCACCACCACGGTCAAAGCCGGGTACGCCAATATGTTTCTGTCACCTGTGTTCCGCGAGGCGTTTGTCAATACACTCAATGTGCCGCTGGAACTTTATGAAACCAGCGGGGCAACCGGCGCGGCCATTGGGGCCGGAGTGGGTTCCGGGTACTACAAAAGCACTCGTGAGGCATTCATGGGTCTCAACAAGTTGCACTCCGAAATCCCCAACCGTGCCTTGTTTGATCAATATGCGTCAGCCTACGCGCACTGGCGCAAAGGCCTTCGCACCCGGTAACTACTTCTGATCAGATAGCATCATCGGCGACTTGCCATCGGTGATGATTACTTTTGCATTGGGTGACGTAATGAGGCCTTTCATGGCCTGAATGCTATTCCAGCGGATCATCATTTCATTCAGACTTTCCGCGATGGTCCGGTTGTAGGCTTTGATGGCCTCAGCTTCAATCTGCATCCGCTCGGCTTCTTTCTTTTGTTTGGCAATGATAAATTCCATTTGCAATGCTTCCTGTTCTGACTTGAGCTTGTTTTCTACCGCCTGAAAGATCTGCGGCGGCATGGTGATACTTTTCAGCAGGACAGCGTCTACCACAAATCCCTTGTCCCAGATGCTTCCGGAAATCTCATCATAGATTTCTTTTTCAATTTTCTTCCGGTCGACTGCAAAGAGCTCTTTGGCCAGGTAGGAGGCGCTGATGTGACGCACCACCGCCCTGAAGTTACTCTCCACGATCACTTCCTGGTAATTCGTGCCATAACTGGTATAGATGTGTTTGGCCGACTCCGGTTTGACATGGTAGAGCAAGGCGATTTCGGCTTTGACTGTAAGGCCTTCTCTGGTTGGTACATCGAGCCCGTTGTAAGCCTCCACCGTTCTGGTAGGAATCTTGATAATCGTGGATACAAAGGGGTTAAACACGAAAGCCCCCTGGCTCAGTGATTCTCCATTGAGTTTCCCAAGGGTCTGCTTAAGGCCCACTTCCCCGGGACGGACGATTGCGCATGATACGAGCAAGGCAGACAGCAAGATGGCTGCCGCCGGTACTTGGATTTTCATGGGATGAGTTGTTTGTACAGAAGAGCAGCAAAAGTCATGCTAGTCCTGACTTTTTTGCTGGCATTCGTCGTCCGCCTTGATACATTCCAAACCGATGCGATTGATTACCTTTGCCGGCTGTATTGTTCCGTACATGAACCTCGCCGACGAAATACGCTCATCACCAGTTTTTGACATTGTATCGGCTGCGGCGGCCCAGGCCGGGGTGGAGACTTATGTGGTGGGTGGCTATGTCCGTGATCTGCTGCTCCATCGCCCCAACAAGGACATCGACTTTGTATGCGTGGGCAGCGGGATTGAACTTGCTCAGGCAGTCGCCAGCCGGTTAGGCCATGCGCCGGTAACAGTATTCAGGAACTTTGGTACAGCGATGATTCGCTTCGAGGACCTCGAACTGGAATTTGTCGGTGCCCGTAAAGAGTCCTATCGGGCGGACTCGCGCAAGCCAATCGTGGAGGATGGGACTTTGCAGGACGACCAATTACGGCGCGACTTTACCATTAACGCGATGGCGATTTCACTCAATCGTTCAGACTGGGGGCAACTGGTGGATCCATTTGATGGTGTCGGCGATTTGAAGCGCAAAATGATTCGCACGCCGAATGACCCCGCCCTGACATTTTCGGACGACCCCCTGCGCATGATGCGCGCTGTGCGCTTTGCCAGCCAACTCCAGTTTGATATCGATGCCGATACGTACGAGGGTATCATCAAACAGGCGGACCGGCTGAAAATTGTCTCCATGGAACGAATCATTGATGAGACCAACAAAATAATCTTGTCCCGCGTGCCCTCTTATGGATTCAGGATGCTCTTCCAAACGGGATTGCTGAAGTTGTATTTTCCTGAAATGGTGGCACTTCATGGTGTCGAGTATGTCGGAGGCAATGCTCACAAAGACAATTTCTTTCATACTCTGCAGGTGCTTGACAATGTGTCGAAGATGTCTGATGACCTCTGGCTGCGATGGGCTGCCATCCTCCATGACATCGCGAAACCAGTGACCAAACGGTATGATCCGAAACAAGGTTGGACCTTTCATGGACACGAGGAACGGGGTGCACGCATGACACCCGGCATCTTCCGCCGCCTCAAACTGCCGATGAATGAGCACATGAATTTTGTGCAGACCCTGGTCAGGCTTCACCTGAGACCTATTGCGCTCGCCAAAGAAGTTACAGACTCGGCCATCCGAAGGCTGCTCTTTGAGGCCGGCGACTATACCGATGCGTTGATGAAGCTGTGCAAGGCAGATATCACCTCCAAGAATACCGAGAAGGTGAGCCGCTACCTGCGCAATTTTGAAGAAGTGGAACGAAAAATGCTTGAGGTTGAGGATAAGGACCGGATCCGGAATTTCCAACCTCCTGTATCCGGTGAAGAAATCATGCAGTTATTTGCTATACCCCCCAGTCGGACAGTAGGAGAAATCAAGGATGAGATCCGCGAATCAATCCTTGAAGGAACCATCCGCAATGACCGCCAGGAGGCATGGACACTCATGCTTGCCATCGCTGCCCGCAAGGGTTTGGTGCCAAAGAATTCATAAGATTGTACTTAACTAACCAAGAAAATGAAAAATCTCGTAGTGATGTTCCTGGCAATTCTGACCACAACCGCTTATGCCCAAACGGGCAACAAGCCACAGAACAATGCCACACCACCAGCAGAACAGAAGCTCACACCCGAGCAACAGCAGTTCATGGATGTCAACCGTATCATGTTCACCCACTTTTACCAGAAGTACTCAGTGGCACTCCAGTTCAATGACCTGGATGTTGCCAAAGATGCCCTCTACGACATGTTGCTGATTACACCCGCAAGCGATTCATTGCTCTATAACCTGGGCAGCCTGTACTATGACAACGCCAAGTATCCTTCTGCAGCGCTGGTGGCGCAAGCACTTCTGGCCAGAAACCCTAAAAGTGTGCCCGCGCTGGAACTGTCAGCGTCAAGTTTTGAAAGCCTTAATGTCATCGACAAGGCACTTGCCAATTATGAGACATTGTATCTCACCACCAACGCACCTTTTGTGTTGTACAAAATGGCATTCATGCAATACCAGCTCAAGAAGCATGACGAGGCATTGGCCAATGCTGACATCTTCCTGACCAAGAAGGAGGCCGACGAGATCAAGGTGACCTACGATGACAAGGACGGCAAACCTGCCGAATACGCGGCCCGGGTGGCTATTTTGAACCTTAAGGGACTGATCAAGCAGGAGAAGAACGACAATGCGGGGGCCAAAAAGCACTTCCAGGAAGCGCTGGCCATCGCACCTGGTTTTGAGGCTGCCAGGCAGAATCTGGCGAAAATCAAGTAGGGACATGCAACCCTTCGGGCCGGCGATTGTCTTAACTTGAGGACAAGTGCATGAACCTGGAGGCTGTAGAATTACATGCGGATCTGATTGATCGCTGTCGCTCGGGCAATCCCCAGGCGTATCAACAATTGTACAAGCTATACGCGAGGAGCATGTACAATACAGGCTATCGGATTGTCAATGACCCGGATGAAGCGAAAGATGTGTTGCAGGAAAGCTTCATCAGTGCCTTCAGGAATCTTGACAGCTACCGGGGTGACGCCAGCTTTGGCTCCTGGCTGAAGCGGATCGTGATCAACAAGGCCATCAACGTCATCAAGAAGCGACGGATGGAGCGGATGCCTGAACAGGAAGAGTGGGATTTTGCAGAGCCAGCAGATACGACAGAACATGAATTTCCGTTCTCAATTGACGCGGTAAGGCAAGGGATAGATCAGCTCCCGGACGGGTATCGCACGGTGTTGTCTCTGTACCTGATTGAGGGTTACGACCACAGTGAAATTGCCTTCATCCTCGGGATCTCTGAATCGACATCAAAATCACAGTTCAACAGGTCAAAAAAGAAATTACTGGAATTGCTTGAAAGGAGGTTAAAATGAAAAATCTGGAAGACTTTATCCGCCACCAGCGTGAGGCACTCGATCATCGTCAGGAGCCCGCGGATGCATGGCCTCGCATTGAGGCTGCCCTGCCAGGACGCGGTCAACGGCTATGGAACCATGTAGGGATCTGGAGAGTTGCTGCTGCCATCGGCCTCATTTGCTCCGTTACACTATTGCTGATGAGACCCGAAGCAAGGCAGACCGATAACATCGCAGCTGGGGATTTTCAGGATATTGAGAAATTCTATAGCGGTCAGATTACTGAAAAGATTGAGTTGATCAGGAGCTTTGATGGTGCCGATCAGCAGGAAACCTTCACAGACGATCTGCAAAAGCTGGAGGCTATGTATGATGTCTTGCTGGAAGAGATGAAAAGAAAGCCTACCCAGAAAGTGAGAGATGCGCTGATCCTCAATTTGCTTGTACGCATTGATTTGCTCAACCAGCAAATCCACAGGCTTGAGGTGAACCGGCAGGACAATAAGCCCAGTGATGTCTGATAATCAGTAGAAATCCTCTTCCCGTTGAAGTTCAAACTGCGTCTTGCTCGAATCGAGGATGCGTGTTTCTTCACATTTTAGCACGCGTGCAGGGAATTTTCTGATCAGTCCGTAACTGTGGGTGGCCATCAGCACAGTTGTTCCGCTTTTGTTGATTTGCTGAAACAATTTCAGGATACCCGTGGCTACTTCAGGGTCCAGGTTGCCGGTGGGTTCGTCCGCAATGAGGATGACAGGTTCATTTACCAGCGCCCGTGCAATCACCACACGCTGTTGTTCGCCTCCGGAGAGTTGGTGAGGGAATTTCTTTTCTACAGATCCAAGTCCCACCTGCATCAAGACGTCGGCGAGCCGGCCCTTCATTCTCCCAGTGTCCTTCCAGCCGGTGGCCCGCATGATGAAAAGCAGGTTCTCACCGACTGTGCGATCGGCAAACAGCTGAAAGTCCTGAAAAATTATTCCAATCTTCCGTCGGAGCATGGGCACCTGACCGGGACGGATGTCCCGCAGCGTGAACCCGGCCACGCTGATGTCCCCCAGACGCAACGGAAGATCGGCATAAAGTGTCTTCAGCAGTGAAGACTTGCCGGACCCGGTGCGACCAACAAGGTAAACGAATTCTCCTTTTTCAATTTCGAATTGAAGATTCTGGAGCACTACCTGGCTGTCCTGCAGGATGCTGGCATCTCTTACACGTACAACCGGATCAGATGAGAACATCTCAGGAATTTACTTTCTTGTGGTCAGCGAGGAATTTCTCCAGTCCGGAGTCTGTCAGCGGATGCTTGAGCAAGTCTGTTATCACCTTGAGTGGACAGGTGGCCACATCAGCACCGATTTCAGCACATTTAATCAGATGGATGGTGTGGCGGATGGAGGCAGCAAGGATTTCGGTACCGTAGCTGTAGTTGTCGTAGATCAGGCGGATCTGTGCTATCAATTCCATGCCATCCTGTGAAATGTCGTCCAATCGCCCAATAAAAGGCGACACGTATGATGCACCTGCTTTGGCAGCGAGGATGGCCTGACCCGGAGAAAAAACCAGTGTGCAATTGGTCCGGATTCCCTCGCTTGAGAATTTCTTCAGGGCCTTCACACCATCGCGGATCATCGGCACCTTCACTACTATTTTGTCATCAATCTTGGCGAGTTCTCGTCCTTCCCTCATGATGCCATCAAAATCCGTTGCAATCACTTCGGCGCTCACATTCTGGTCCACGATGTTGCAGATCGCCTTGTAGTGCGCCTTTACGTTGGCATCACCCTTGATGCCTTCTTTGGCCATCAATGACGGATTGGTGGTTACGCCGTCGAGCACACCGAGGTCGTAAGCTTCGCGGATTTCGTTGAGATTGGCAGTGTCAATGAAGAATTTCATGGGGTAGGGTTGTGATCAGCAAAAGTAATTCTTGTGCCAGACCTGTGAAACTGTGATCAGGAATTTCCGGAACGGAAATAAAAAAAGGCAAATCGAACATCGCACCGCTACAACCGCCTACCCTTGCTACCTTCCGGTCCTGGGGGAGTTCAGCAGGAGCTGGTCGTGCCGATTTGCCAGGCGGCAAAGGTAAGCAAACCTTTTGAATTCAGAGTGGTCTAGCCCGCAAATGCCATCAGTCGGTCGGCAAGCATTTCAACCTGCTCCCTGGAATGAGCCGGAAAATTGGCAAAGCGCAATTGGGTCTTTTTCAATTCCCCGTAGCCGTCACCGGCGATCAGTCCGGTTTCGGCCAGATAGACCGCCAACTTCCGGGTGTGCTCCCCCGTTTCTGCAACAATGACGGTTTTTGATCTCCAGCCGGATTCCTGCACGAATGAACTGATCAGTGGATGCTGATCCAGCGCCTGATAAAGTACAGCTGCTTTGTAATCCGTTTCCTGACGGAGCGTTTTGATGCCGCGTGCAAGAAAATCTTTCACCACCTTGCCCAGCAAATAGATGCCCAGCACATTCGGAGTTTCCGGAGTCTGATTCTTGACACCATTTTGCCGGTAGGTGGGAAGATTGTGATAGGTTCCAATGGCATGACCCTCTTTCAGCAACTGCTCCGCGCGCTCGTGGCAACGGTCGTTGACCATCCAGACACCCAGGCCTGCCGGCAGTCCAAATCCTTTCTGCACAGAGAAAAAAACATTGTCAAAAGCCGCGTAGGGCAGGGCAGGGTAGGGCAGGGAAGAGACAGCATCCACAGAAAGCAAAGCACCCGGGTTGGCCTGACGCACTTGCTGCATCCAGTCCACTGGCATCATCACTCCGGTACTGGTTTCATTGTGCGTTAGTGCAATCAGCTCCGCTGTTTCCGTGGCAGGTGAACCGGCAAAGCCCTGACCCAACGGCACGCGGGTCTCGGTCACCACCTTGCCCAGTTGCCGGCTGATTTCAGCAAAACGCGATGAAAATGCGCCATTGACATAGTGGTGAGAACGTTGGGCAACGAGGTTCTGTATAACCCGCTCCCATGTCTCTGTAGCGGAAGCCGTGAAGTATATCGAATACTCGTCAGGCAGTTGCATAAGTTCTTTCAACCCCGCCTTCAATTCGGCCACAAGACCCTCAAACTGCTTGCTCCGGTGGGAAATGGACGGAATCCCTTCCCTGAAAGCGCTACGCACATGATCCTCTACCGTCAGGTAGATCTGTGAGGGACCGGGAGAAAAATTGGCAACAGTTTTCATGGCATCAAAAGAATGGCAAAGGTAATTCAAAACCATTGCGCGGCTGAAAAAAAATAGACCACTATGCTTGTGCGGGTAAGACCAACATTTCCATAATTTTGTGCCCTATCCCACTCGGAACCGGGACACGTTTGCTGAACCTAACAATAAAACAATACCGAGTGAAGCTCTCGAACAAAACCAGGCCTCACTCCGACTCGTCGGGGCCTCGCTCCGCAAGGAGCAGGATAACAGTGGAAGGTTGCGATTGCAGGGCAGCTCAAAACCTGTCTTTAATGGGGTTCAGAAACACCTCTCCGGTTTCGGTGGGTTTTTTTAACAAACGAAAAGCATGAAAAAGACTCTTGTACTCTTTGCATTCCTTCTTTGTGGTATTGCTTTCACCGGAAAGGCCCAGACGGTCTACGCTTCTGACAAAGGTGAGAAGTACCACACAGCTGATTGCAAACTCTCAGGCGACGCAAAAGACCTGAAACTGGGTGAAGCAAAGAAATTGGGCAAGACTGCCTGTGGCGTCTGCAAACCGGACGAACATCTGAAAGACAAAACATCGCAGTGCACAGGCAAGACCGCTGATGGCACACGCTGCAAGCGAATGACAGCCAGCCCTAAAGGAAAGTGCTTTCAGCACAAGGGCGCCTGATCAATCAGCCAGGCCATGTCGAGCTATATTCATGGCGCTGAGCCCGAAGAACAACAAAGGCTATCCAGACTCAACGACCTGATCAATCACCGTTGCTTTGGCTACCTCGGGCTCAAGGCCGGTGACCGCGTATTGGACGTTGGCAGTGGATTGGGTCAGTTCTCCTTGCAGATGGCTCAGGCGGTTGGCAGCAACGGACTGGTATTGGGCATTGAGCGGGACCCTCGTCAACTGGAGGTTGCGCTAGCACATGCAAATCAGGTCAATGGTCCGTCGCTGGTGTTTCGACAGGGTGACGCGTTGAACCTGTCGCTGGCACCCGACGAGTGGAATTCATTTGATGTAGTGCACACCCGGTTTTTGCTGGAGCACTTGCCGGCCCCCGCAAAGTGCGTGAGCGAAATGGTGAAAGCCGCTCGCCCCGGAGGACGTGTAATCCTCGCAGATGATGACCATACCAACATGGTGCTGTACCCTGAGCCAAGAGGATTCACGGAAGTGTGGCAAGCCTACATGGACTCATACATTGAATTGGGAAATGATCCCTTTGTAGGCAGAAAACTGCACAAGATGCTGGTGGACCAGGGCCTTCATTCAGTGCGTAACAGCAGTGTGTTCTTTGGCGATGCCGCTGGTTCCGATACTTTTCATTGGTCTGTCGTCAACATCATTGGCATCCTCCAAACGGCCTGGCCGGTCATGAAGGAGTTCAAACTCATGTCGCAGACTTCTTTCCAAAGTGCTATTTGGTCGCTGCGCGAATGGGGGGAAAGACCGGATGCGTCCATCTGGTATGACATCCTGGTGGCTAGTGGCCATAAGTAGCTGGCACTCCGACCGTTTGTCCTAAACACTTGGTCCAGCCCGAATTATGTGACACTTTTGCGGAAACAAATTTGATACCATGCGCCTGATTGTTTTCCTTGGATTGTGCTTGAGCGCTCTGTGTTCGGTTGCGCAGTCACCGCTGTCTGGAAAAGTACACGATGCTGCCGGATCACCGCTGGCCGGTGTCTCCGTACGTATTTTGAACTCCGACTGGGGTACCAGTACGGCCGAAGACGGGTCCTTCACACTCTCTCAGGTTGCCCACGGAAAAGTACAGGTGGAGTTTTCATTTGTTGGTTTTTCATCCGTCGTGAAAACAATAGCAGATGATGAAACAGACAAGCCCATGGACATTACCTTGCAGGAGTCGACCACGCAACTTGATGTCGTTGTGGTTTCTGCTGAAAAGAAAGAGGAGGAATTGCAACTAAGTCCAATCAGTATCTCTGCGCTCACTTCCAGAGACGTGCGCCAATTCCGACTTTGGTCTACCCGAGACCTGGCCGGCCTGGTACCCAGCCTTAACTCAGCCAACCCCGGCGACAACAGGAATGTGGTCTCGTTGCGGGGTATCACTTCAACCTCCTATGACCCAGCAATAGCGACCTATGTGGACGGTGTCAACCAGTTTAGCCTGGACACTTATATCGCTCAGTTGTTTGAAGTGGAACGTGTCGAAGTACTGAGAGGTCCTCAAGGCACGCTCTATGGACGAAATGCCATGGGCGGTGTCATCAATATCATTACCAGGCAACCTACCAACACCGCTCAGGGCTTCCTTGAATTGAATGCGGGCTCTTATGGACAGGGGCGTTTCGTCGTTGGTGGACGCATGCCTTTGATTAAGGATAAACTGTATGCAGGGGCCACATTGCTCAATGACATGTCGGATGGTTTTTACAAGAATGATTTTAACAATACCAGTTTCGATTCAAAACGCAATTTTACCGGTAACTACTACCTTAAATATCTCGCTGGTGCAAAATGGAGCCTGACACTCAACATCAAACATAGCGCCAATCGAAACAATGGTACATTCCCACTCGCCGCTTCTATTGCCGATGCACTCGCTGCGCCTTTCCGGGTCAATCAGAATGCAATCAGCTCAATGCATGACAATATCTTCAATGGCTCTGTGACAGCGGCCCGCCGCGGTGAACATGTCAACTTTACATCGCTCACCACCTATCAATCGAACTACCGCTACTATGACCAACCGATAGATGGCGACTTTTCGCCCATTGATGGCGTAACCATCATCAACAACTATGGCAAGAAGTGGAATAATGTAAACGTGTGGACACAGGAATTCAGATTCCAGTCGGCCAACGCTTCTTCCCCCTGGCAGTGGACAGCCGGCCTGTACGGTTTTGCACAGGACGCCCCCAACAAGCAAACGACATTCTTTGGCGCTGATGGAGTGCTCGTTGGATCACCGGCGAATAATGTGGGCGTTGAAAATACCACCACCGCTACCGGAAAGGGCCTCGCTGGTTTCGGGCAGATGACATGGAGGGCCAATGAGCGCATTGACCTTACAGCTGGTATCCGGTATGACTATGAGAAAAAGCAGTCAACCGTGCGGAGCGACTACGTCACACTGCCATTCCCCACGGTGCTGTTTAATCTCCGCTCGGACACGACCGCATCTGCCTCCTTCAACGCTATTTCTCCAAGAATAGGACTGGCTGTTCATGTCAGTCCGCAGACGCACGTGTATGCCAACTTCAGCAGAGGATTCCGCGCCGGTGGCCTCACACAGATCGGTGCCGATCCTTCACAACCCCCATTGTATGCCTACAAGCCTGAGAACAGTAACAATGTGGAAGTTTCCCTCAAACAACTTGCGCTTGAAAGCAAACTGCGTTTCAATGTGACAGGCTACTACATCCGTGTTGACAACGCTCAAATTCCGCAACTCCTCCTGCCGCAGGCTCTCACCGTTACCCGCAATGCAGGAAAGCTGGTGAGTGCCGGTTTGGAGATCGAATCGGCTGCCACCGTTGCGAAGGGACTCGAGC
>JAIBBB010000159.1 GCA_019694905.1 Cyclobacteriaceae bacterium | reverse complement strand
CATTATGTCAGGCTGTAGCGGGTTGATCCAGATGCGGTGGTAGTCATCGCCCCCGGGTGCACCTCGGATGCCGGTCCATGTTTTTCCGCCATCCGTGCTCTTCCACATCACAACGTTGGCACTGTACACAATATCGGCATTGCGCGGATCCACTTTTACTTCGGCGAAGTCGCTGCCGCGTGACCAGAAGCGGGGATCCGGATTCTGAAGATACCACGATTCACCGGCGTCGTCCGAGCGATAGATGCCGCCATGGGTGGGCGAGTCTACCGTAGCATATAACCGGTTCGGGTCGCTCGGGGCGATACAAAAGCCAATGCGGCCAAGTCCCTGCTCATAGGAAGGCAAACCCTTGCCGATGCGGTTCCAGGTGTTTCCACCGTCAGTCGTCTTGTACAGTCCGCTGCCGGGCCCTTGCCACGATCCATTTTCCCAGGGCCCTTGCCGGCTCGCCCAGAGGTCGGCGTACAAAATGTCTGGATTTTTGGGATCCATCGCCACCTGAATGGCTCCTGTATTTTCGTCGAGATAGAGCACTTTCTCCCATGATTGTCCACCATTGCGGGTGCGAAAGACACCGCGTTCGGCGTTGGCCCCATAAGGGTGGCCCAGCACGGCTGCGAAGACAGTGTTTTCATTGCGCGGGTCGATGACGATACTGCCGATCTGCTGGCCGTCGTGAATGCCTGTGTTGGTCCAGGTCTTGCCGCCGTCAGTAGATTTATAAACACCATCGCCGATGCTCAGATCAGGGCGTTGGATACCCTCGCCACTCGCGACGTACAACACTTGTGGGTTGGACGGGGCAACGGCCACGTCGCCAACACTGCCGGTGGGCTGGTCATCAAATATGGGTTCCCATGTGCGTCCGTAATCGGTGGTCTTCCACACACCGCCGTTGTTGACGCCAATGTAAAATACGCTCGGTTGGGTAGGTACTCCCGTTGCACCTACCGTGCGCCCGGCGCGATGAGGACCGATCATGCGCCACTGCAGGCCGCGCAGGAGGACGGGATCGGCAGTTTGTGCAGCGGCCATTCCGGTTGACAATACAAACAGTAGAAGAATAAGATGTTTCATGACATAATTGATAGTGATACAAGGTAGCTGATTCGCCATCTAAAATCACGTGTTTTTCCAGATGGGAAGTCCCTGGCAGCTTTCGGCCGCAAATTTGTGGTGTGCGGGGTGGAGGCCGTCGCAAAATTGGCTAACATCGCGTCACCGATGAGTATCTGGAAAAAGAAGCGCACCTGGATTTTGATCGCCTTACTGTTGGTGGTCATCCTGTTTCCGCCGTTGCGACCTATTGATCGTTCCGACTATCACGGGCACACACACTATAGCGACATGCGCGCTGCGCTGTCGGCGTTGCCCGCCGTTGCTTCCGACACAGGAAACGGCTGGTCGGTTGGCTTTGGCAAGAAAAATATTACACCACATCGGGTGCCTACTGCGGGCTACGGGGTGCGCAAGGGTGCACTGTTCTCACGTGTACATGATTCAGTTTATGTAAGGGCAATGGTGTTCGACAATGGCATCCGGAAAGTGGCCATTGTGAGTGCCGACATGCTCATCATCCCACCGGTGATCACCAACATCCTTGAGCGCAGACTTCCTGAGATAGGCTTCGACATTGCCAACACGTACCTCGGGGCCACGCATACGCATAACAGCATCGGCACATGGGGTGAGCGGCTGGTGGGTTTGGTCTATTCAGGATCTTACAGCGACTCGGTGGTTCAGTTTGTCGCCAATCAGGTGCTGGAATCCATCCGGCTTGCCAACGCAAATATTGCGCCGGCTGCCATCCGCTATGGCGTGGTGCCGGTTCCGTCTGCAGTGTACAACCGCATGGATGAGCACAGCACGGTTGATCCGCTGCTGCGGGTGATGGATATCGAACGAAAGGACGGCGTGAAACTTTCCCTGACATCATTCACAGCGCATGCCACGTGCCTCACTGCCGAAGAGATGCAACTTTCGCGCGACTACCCGGGCAGGCTGGTGGACCTGCTCGAACAACGCAGCTATACGTTTGCGATGTTCATGGCCGGTGCAGTGGGCAGCCATGGCCCTGCCGGCGGGTCGGGCTGGGAAGGGGTGGAGCGCATGGCCACCTTGCTTGCCGATGCGGTTACCGGGCATCCGGATTCGCTACACACAGTAGGGTCTTCACTGCTATCCATGACACGGACCCGGATGTACCTTGGCGACCCGCAATTCAAAATTTCGAAGGACTGGCGGGTGGCGCCATACGTCTTCCGCACCCTGGTAGGTGAGTACCCGGTGTACCTGACCGGACTTACCGTTGGCGATGTGCGCATGCTCGGCGCACCTTGTGATTTTTCCGGTTCGCTCATGCGCCCGCTCGATTCACTGGCGCTGACGTACGGTAATCGCGCCATGGTCACCAGTTTCAATGGTGGCTATGTCGGTTACATTACCTGCGACGCCTACTATGACCTGGACTACCACGAGACGCGCATCATGAACTGGTACGGACCGGGCAACGGCGCCTATTTCTCCGAGTGCTTTGGCATCTTGATTGACCGCCTGGCAATTGCTGATCCTGCACGTCAATAATTCCTTGTACATTCCCTTTCGCAAAAACACAGCACCATGACGACACGACGAAAAGTACTGCAAACCATTGGCCTCTCCGCACTTGCCCTTCAGGCCACCCCTGTGCTGGCCGCCACAACAGAAGCACCCGCTCTGCCGCTGCCCGCCGACCCTGAGTACTGGAAAAAAATCCGAAGCCAGTTCATGCTTGCAGACGACGAAGTATTTTTCAACCCCGGCACCGTGGGGGCCATGCCGCGTGTGGTTGTGGAAAAGATGACGGCCCACCTGAACCACCTCGCCGTGCACCCGGCGCAGTGGGCCTACAAAGACGATAACAAAGACGAATACATCGCAGGGTACAACAACCTGCAGTCCATCCGCGGAAAAGTGGCGGCCTTGATCAACGCTACGCCCGGAGAAATTGCCATGACCGACAACGTGACCCACGGCATGAGTTATGTTGCCCACGGCCTCACACTCAATGCCGGTGATGAAGTGCTGACTTCCGATCAGGAACACCCCGGCGGGCGCGGTGGTTGGCTCGTGCGCGAGAAGCGCGATGGTGTGGTTTTCAAAACGGTGGCGATACCCAAGCCCGCACACAGTCCGGCAGAAGTACTCGACCTGATTGTGAAGGCCTTTACGCCACGCACGAAAGTGCTGATGATTTCACACATGATCACGGGCAGTGGTGCAATCCTGCCCGTCAGGCAGATCTGCGAAGAGGCTTCCAAACGCGGCATCTTCACGGTCCTGGATGGCGCACAAACCATCGGGCAGATCAAACTCGATGTCCGCGACATCGGTTGTGACGTTTATCTCGGTTGTTTCCACAAGTGGATCGGCGCACCTTGCGGCACGGGCTTTATGTATGTGCGCAAAGAGCGCTGGAATGACATCTGGACCACAGTGGCCAGTGCGCAGTGGAACAACCACGACGATGATGGCTTCCGTTTTATCAACCGCGGCACCGGCAGTTTCTCGATCCTGAAGGGTCTCGACGCTGCACTGGACCTTCACAATGAAATCGGCCCTGACCGGGTGTACAGCAGGATCAAATTCCTGGGGCAGCGGCTGCGCGACGGACTTCGGTCTATGAAGAACAGCAAGATCTTTTCGCCGACTGATGAGTCGATGTGCGCCGGCATAACCGTTTACAACCTGGAAGGCTGGACGGGCACACGGTTACAGGATGCGTATTGGGAACGCGCGAAAATGCGGCCGCGGGCGCAGGGCGATGTGTTTGGCGTGCGGCATTGTACGCACATATTCAACAGCGAAGCCGAGATCGATCAGGCACTTGCCATCTTGCGGTCGCTGTAGCAAAATTATGCTCGTGGTTCAACCCCTTCAGGGTTGGCTCTCCAGTACTGCACCTTTGCAGCTGCTTGCAGCAACCGCCCCGTTGGGGTTGCCGCCGCCACATTACAACGCTCCACAACAATCCTGAAGTGATTGAACTTCAGATAACCGCAGACGCAAGTCTGCGGTAAATAGCCAAAGCTGCGGCCAACCCTGAAGGGGTTGAACCCAGAAATGATCAGTATCCCCAGCCTGTCATCACGTTCAGGCATTCCTTCACTGTATCCAGCGGCGCTTTGCCCTGGTAGGACTCTACTTCGATGATGAAGTGTTTGGTTCCGCCGGATTTCTTGCCGAGTTCAATCACGTCCTTCACGCCGACAATGCCGGTACCCAGCACTGTGCTTTCATATTTCTCATGGCCGCCTGCACTGAGGATTTCATCCTTGACGTGCATGGATTGAAAGCGACCGGGCCATTTCTTCACCACGTCGATGGCTTTGGCACCGCCGTTGTAGAGATTGCCGATGTCGAGCTGCTGGATGACGAGGTCCGGATCGGTATTCTTGAGGATGAGGTCATAGAGCGACTCATCGCCGAATTTCACGCTGAATTCAAAATCATGGTTGTGATAGCCGAATTTCATTCCTGACTTCTTGCACAGCTCACCGCTTTTGTTGAAGACGTCCATGTATCTTTTGGTATCGTCGGCTGTTTTGCGGAGCGATGCATCCAGCCAGGGGCTGATGACGTATTCCTGGCCGACAATGGCCGCATCTTCTACGGTGTTTTTCCAGAGGTCAGTGAAATCTTTCTTCGCATCATCCCAGTGTGGTTTGCCCATCACGGTGTGACCACTTGGCATGCTAAGCCCCAGGTCGCCAAGGATCTTCTTGAATTCTTTCGGAGCGTAACCATAGAACTTGCGCTCGTTGTAGTTCGCGTGTTCCACATTCCTGAAACCCATTGCCGAGATCTTTTTCAACGTGCCAAGGGGATCTTTCTGCATTTCATCGCGGACGCTGTAAAGCTGGATGCCGGTCAGTTGTCCGCCGGCCTTGAAGGCAAAGAGTTTGCCGGACAGCAAGGTCGCGCCGGCCACGGCTACCGCGCTTTGTTTGAGAAAGGTTCTTCGGGTCGTTTTCATGTGGTCGATCATGTTAGTTTAAGTAAGTTTAAGCATTATTTGAGAACTTCAAAACGAGCCTTATTCGGCAACTCAGTATGAAATATCAATTATTGTGCCTGTTATGGTTGTTGTTGTCACGTCCAGTGGCGGGTCAGGAATTCAATATTGCCGGGACGTTGTCGATGCACTCACCAGCCACCGTTATTCTCACCGTGCGGGTGGACAATGACTGGCAGGAGTACCGGGCACCTGTGTTGCATGGTAAGTTTGCGCTGAAGGGCAAACTGGAGCATCCTTCTTTTGCCTATTTGGTGATGAAGTTGGATGAAGCTATTGCGCAGCCGCCCATGTTGACGAACATCATGGAGTTGTTTGTGGCGCCCGGACAAACTGTTATTACAGGTGAAGGAGAATTGAAGGGAGCGCTTGTGAACGGCGGCGCGGAGCAACGTGATTTTGAAGTATTATCGTCCGCCCTGCGACAGTGGGAGAGTGAACACGAGACAGAATTGAAACTTTGGCGCTCGGGACAATCACCAGCCTCCGGTCAATCTCTTGAGGATTCCAGAGCGCACGTATTAAAGCAATTTGTGCAGCAGCATCCGGCGTCACTGGTGTCGTTGCACGCCATACGCAACGGAGTAATTGACCAACCTTTCATGATTGCGACGGCGAGTGCGCGCACCATCTTTCAGGAATTGTCTGCCGCTATGAAAGAGTCGTCGGCAGCGAAACTGTTGCTCTCTGAAATTGGGATTGCGGAACAGACTGCGATTGGGGCCATGGCGCCCGACTTCACACAGGCGGATCCCACAGGTGTACCGGTGGCGTTGAACTCATTGAGGGGAAAGTACCTGCTCATTGATTTTTGGGCCAGCTGGTGTGGGCCATGCCGAAAAGAAAATCCGGAGTGGGTGCGGGTCTACGGCCATTTCAAGGACAAAGGATTTGGGATACTCGGTGTATCGCTTGACAGCAAGAAGGACAACTGGCAGAAGGCCATTGTGAAAGACCAGCTCACCTGGACGCATGTGTCAGATTTGAAATACTGGAAGAACGATGTGGCAGTTCAGTACGGCATCAGAACAGTGCCTCAGAATTTCCTGCTGTCGCCAGAAGGCAGGATCATCGCCCGCAACCTGAAACCGGAAGAACTCGAAGTGATGCTTGCGAAGTTGCTGCCGTGAGCAAAAAAAAAGGCAGGGAATAAATCCTGCCTTTTTTTTGTTGAAAGTGTCTCTTAGTTGTTGGCGTCGAATGTATCGTTCGGTTTGAATTCCCAAACATCGTCAAAGCGGCTAGAACCCGATTCACCTGTGCCAATGAATGCGCGACCGCCGATGACCCATCCGCGGGCTGCTGTTCTCGGAGAACCTTCAAAATCAGTTTTCTTGGTCCAAACACCATTGCTGGGATCGTACTCGAAGCAGGTTTTAAGCGCTCCGTTGTTTGATCCGGTACCGGTAGCCACATAGAGTTTGTTGTTCATCATGAAACCGATGCCATACTGGCGCTGAACGGCAAGCTGAAATGTGCTGTACCATCCTTTGTCGGTAGTGGTTCTCAGATCGGTGTAGATAGCCGAAGAGCCTGGCGTGAATTTATAGAAGTCGAGGTTGGTCAGACCATTGTCACGGCCACCGAAGATGTAAGCGGATTCACCATCTACCACGACAGTCGCTGCCTCGCGCTTCTGGCCGGGGAAACTCTCAATCTCAGACCATGTATTGGAGTTGGGATCGTACTCAAACATGTCCCCATTGGTAGAACCATCATAGCCGGTACCGATATAACCTTTGTTGCCAATGGCGAAACCAATGGCGTTGTAGCGCGGGGTTCCCAGGAAGTCTGCTTTTCTGGTCCAGGTGTTGGCCGCCGGATCAAATTCCCAGAAGTCACCCAGATAGGCATTGAGGCTGTCCCTGTTATAACCAGTACCGACATAACCTTTGCCGTTAATGCTGAAGGAGGCGCTGCGTTCGCGGCGTTCGCCGGGGAAAGGCGCTTTGGATGACCAGAAACCTTTGGTCTGGTCCCATTCATAGAAGTCGGTAAAATAGGTGCTACCGTTATAGCCCAACCCGAGGTACAATTTGTCATCGATAATAAAGGATGCCGCGCCTGACCTGGGCTTGCCTTTGAAGGGTGTTTGACGAGACCAGTTGCCCAGCACGGTGGTTGAGGTGCTGTTGTTACACGAGGAGAGTGCAATCAACTGAGCAACAGCGGCAACCAACAATAGGACTTTCAACTTGTTCATGGATGACATTATTTAATAGTGGCGTAATAGATGACTAGTTTGGTTTGATAGTCTTTGAGGCCCGGGCCCTCCGCAATCATGCGTTTGGCGGTATTGGACCAGCCTTTGGGTCCAATGGGTTGTACAAAGAGTGCGAAGTTGTCTGCGATGTTGGGATTGTTGACGGTATTGACGTAGGACGTCATGTTCAACTGGTAACGGTAGCCGCGGTCCACACCCGGATCTTTTTGCAAGACGAAACTCCCCAGCGTTGAACTCAGCTGCGAATTTTGTAAGTCAATCTGGCTGGCGTACAGTGTGTCGGGCAGGGGTTCAAACTTGCTGAATGTTCCCAGTTTCGGATACAGATACAATACCGCGCTGGTGAAATAGAAATTTGGATTTTCGTTGATTTTCCGCAGATAAGGGAACTCGACTCGCAGGAAGACGCCGGAGGCATCTTGCATGTAAGACTCATTGTCTGTCAGGGCAGCGTCTACATAGTCGGCACCACTTTTCAGTACGTCCAGTTTGGTTGCTGACCGGTCGAAGTTGGTTTTGCAGAAATGAACCCCGCCATAGGACTGATCGTAAATGAACTTGAGCGAGCGCAGGGCAACCGGAACGGTGGATTTGTCAACATAGTAAATCCGCAGCTGGGCTTTGGCCAGATTGAATCCAACGAAACTGGCGTTTTGAGAGGCGTCCGGAAGGATCGCAATGCCGTTGAGGAACTTCTTGAAATTACTGTAGGAGGCAAGGATATCAGAATTCAGCTGAGCCATTTTGAACAGTTGCCTTCCGAGGTCGTCATTCAGTCTGATTTCGAGGCTGTCTTTACTATGGGGGCGGGGATACACTGTGATTGAACCAAGCGCAGGTTGGGCAACCGGCACGTCGGAAACGCTGGAGTAAGAAGTCCAGTTCATTTCTTTGGCGACACGGTGCACATTGAGCGTGAGGGGGCTGAGGGTGTCGTAATACGAGTACTTGTCGTAATACAATGTGAGGGTCATGTGATCGTAGGCGGCACTGTTCCGGTCGACTGTGATGGGGCCCCGCATGCCGAACTGCATATACATGGCAGCGCTGCCAGCGCCGAGTTTGGGTTCATGATGGCTTCCCACCAGAATGCGCTGCGTACCGCTGGTATTGACACTGTCGTAACGTTGTGTATACATCTTAACAGTCGCTGTATCAATGAATGAGATGTCAAGCTGGGTATCATTAAAAAAATCTACCCCCAGCGACGAGATGTTGTCTGAGCAACTGGCAAGCACCATCAGTGCTGCGATCACCGACAACCCAACCCTCTTATTCAACCTTGTCAACCCTTGAATCACAATTGCCTTTTAATGCTGTGTCTTCTAATCATGTCATCTTCTGCCCGACAACCCAGAACGACGAAAGCGGCCGTTTCATTGTGCATTGCTGAGGCTGGAAGCCAACCAAGCCGCAAAGATAACTAAACCTGCGTGACCTGAAAATAATTTGTAGGGAGAGCCGTTTTCAGGAATGCTTCCAAATCCACTATATTCGCGGTTTAATTCAAAGCTGGTGAGACTCAGGTATTTCCTTTTGGGTGGTGTTTTGTGGTGCGCGGGTCTCTCTGTATCGGCTCAGGCAATCTATAATTCGGTTTATTCCTCCTATGGTGTGGGGTTTCTGGGGGGTAATTACTCAGCGCTCAACAGAGGGCTCTCCGGAACCGGCATCGGGCTTCAGGATGACTATATGCTGAACCACGCCAATCCGGCTTCTCTCAATTCCATTACGCCGCCGTCGAACCAGATGTTTGAACTGGCCGTCAATGCAGGCAATGTCACGCATGCCAGCAGCAACCTTTCTGAAACGAAGTCATCAGGTGGTATGGACCTTCTGAGTTATTGGTTTCGTCCGAAGCCCAAACTCGCGATGTCCTTTAGTCTGAGCCCTTTCAGCTCCATGAATTATAACGTCCTCGCACAACGCACAGCCGGTGCCTACAATGACCTCAACTATCAGTATAAAGGTTCCGGCGGTACGGCCCTGCTCAACTGGGGCAGCGCTTATTCTATTACCAAGAATCTCTCCGTTGGATTTGATGGCATGTATGTTTTTGGGAATTTTTCGAAGACAGAGCGGATGCAGATTTCACCCAGTTCTTTCCTGCAATACGATGTAAAGACCTATG
>JAIBBB010000158.1 GCA_019694905.1 Cyclobacteriaceae bacterium | reverse complement strand
CTGCACCGATGTAGCTGATTGAAGCAGTGAATTGAGAACATTATTGAGTGAACAACCAAAACTTGAAAAAGCTGCCTGTACCCTCCAAGACATTGCGCATCCAGGCGCTGCTTGGCGCGGGATGCGTCGTACTCGGCGCTTTTTTTATCGCCTCGGCTTTTGAGGAATATCTGCAGATCGAAACGCTGGCCATCGGCCTTGTGCTGCTGTCGCCGGGATTGATTGGGATCTATAACGTCCTGACTTTTCCAGTATACCACCTGTCGGATGCTGAACTGGTTATTCGCACCAGGTGGAAGTCTGTCCACATTCCGCGTGGCAGCATCCAAAAAGTTACACAGGTGACTATCGACAAGAAGACCCGAATGTTGGTGCTTGAAGTCGGCAAGAAGCAGATTGCGATTGTGTCGGATCAGACTCCTGCATTTGAAGAGATAGAAGATTGGCTCAGGAACCTGATCGCCGAAGACAGTCGGTCAGGCAGGCTTTTTACCAGGATGGTCGTGATGTGGGCGGTCGCTGCCATGTTGCCGCTCGTGATGATCGCTGCGTTATATTGGTTTTCTGATAAGCCCACACCGCACAGCGCCACAGACCTCATCAAGATTGACATCGTCCTTGCCGTTGATCCCACCACCTCGGGAAGAGGGTTCGCCAGGAATTGGAAGTTCGTGTCCCGACAACATCCTGCGTTCAGGTACCTGATTGACATGGAATACCTTTCGCGCACCAGTGCATCAAGGTTGCACGAGGGTGATACCGTCGGTGTCTATATCAGCGAATATGATTACCAAACCAAGTTGATCAGAACGATTGCACCCAAGTGGACGGACCGGCATTTGAAGTGGGACCTCATCCGGGTCTATGGAATTGAAAAGAGCGGCCAGGTGCTTGTGGATCCTGGAGAGTGGCTTCCTTGAGGAGCATTCCCCAGGGCCAGTGCTGTACTTTCCTTTGCTTCCTTGCATGCAACTTGAAGCCAAAATCCATTCCACGCAAAGACCGCAAGGAGAATGCATGGAGGTCGCAGAGTTACAATACAACCTTGGCGCACTTTGCCTGCATTCCCTTGGCGACCTTTGCGTGAACCTGCATTAGCCCATTCCACGCAAAGTCCGCAAAGGAATACACAGAGTTCGCAAAGACACTTAACTTCCATCTACCATCCACTATCCACCATCCACTTACCACCGTCTACTTCCCACTTTCCACTTTCTACTTCCCACTTCCCACCTTCAACTTTCCACTGCTCCCTTAGCGTGAACCCGCATTAAAAGCCATTCCACGCAAAGATCGCAAAGTAAGTGCGAAGAGGTCGCAAAGGCACCTAACCTCCATCTACCATCCACTATCCACCATCCACTTTCTACCTTCTACTTCCCACTTCCCACTTTCTACTTCCCACTTCCCACTATCTACCATCCACCATCCACTTTCCACCTTCTACTTCCACTTTTGCCCGAAATGGCAGGACATTGAAGAAGACGGCCTTTATTGGGATTGGCTTGGTCGGGTTCGTAACCATTTTGCTGTGGCCACGTTTTTGTTCACGAACCCGCTCATTCAAACTATGGCCAGCACCACACAATTTTCCCGGCAAAGCGAACAGCAATTGGCCCGATTCGCAGGTCTTTGTTACTTAATGGTCATAGGCGCTGGCCTGTTTGCTGAAGTTTTCGTCCGCCAGGCGCTGGTCGTCACCAACAATGCCGCAACCACGCTGGCGAATGTGCAGTCCCACGAACAGCTCTACCGCCTTGGTGTCATGGCCGACCTCTTCAACTTTGTGATAGGGCTGCCGTGTATCCTGATCGTGTATCATCTCTTCAAACACACCAACCGGCTGCTGATGCAACTGGCGGTGATGTTTGTCGTCATCCAGACCGCTATCATCGCAGTGAACCTCCTGAACCAGCTCACGCCGCTGTTGATTGTCGCAGGTGAGTCGGCGCTACAGGCGCTGACCGCCGACCAGCGCGCGGCCCTGGCGCTGCTTGCCCTCAAGGCGCAGGTGCAGGGCTATGGCATCGGACTGATCTTCTTTGGGTTCTATTGCCTGATCGTAGGCTACGTAGTCTACTCCTCCGGTCGTGTGCCGCGCGTGTTGGGTGTGTTGTACGCCATCAGCGGACTCGGTTATCTCATCAACAGCGTGACGATGCTGTTGTCAAAAGGCTTTGCCAATCCGGTGTTTGAATACCTGGCGATTCCGATTTTCATCGGCGAGCTGTCGTTTTGTCTGTGGTTGCTGATCAAAGGCGTGCGGCCGCTGGCTGGTAGCTAGCCAGCACGCTCGTAGCCGGACTTCGCCGTCTTTTTATCTTTGTACATGGAATTCAAAGTACGGCTCTCCACGATTTTTGAATGCTCACTCGAGCGCGCCTTCAAGTCGCCGATGCTCTGTGATGTGACGAAGGTCCACACTGGCTTCGGGTTGATGCCGCGGCTTACCCACGTATCCGATGATGAAGGGTGGGGGCGGCCAGGCTCTACCAAAAAGGTCTACGCTGCCCCCTCGCTTACGCAGCGCGGCGGATTTGCGTCGGTGGACAAAGTGTTGGAGCGCGTTGAGAACAAATACTGGAAGATTGAAGTGTATGATTTTCAGGCGTGGCTGCTCGGCTTCTACAAGTTCACCGGCGAGTGGGAGACCATCGAAGAGCGGCCGGGCAGCATCCGGATCAACTACACCTACACACTGCACACACATACCGGCTGGTTCTATCCATTGAACTGGCTGTTCGCAAAGATTTTCTGGAAGCGCTACATGAGGCAGGTGCTGGAGAACGTGCGGAAGTTGGCGTATGCAGAAGCGCCGTACCTTTATCCATAAGCTTGGAGAAAAACGATCGAGCATGAAATCTCTGAAGTACTGGTTCCTCGTAGTCGATCTGGGGTTTATCACCTACTGGCTGGTGACGGCGCTGCACCTGCTGCCGGATGCGTATTTGTACAACGACTACACGAATCCCATTCTCGTCAACTGGAACTGGTCGTTTTTCCCGTTGGATATCCTTGTTTCCATCACGGGGCTATACAGTGTTTATGCCTCCCGGCATGGTGGCCGATGGCAGGTGTTTGCGCTGATCTCACTGGTGCTCACCAGTGTCTCGGGCCTGCAAGCGTTGTCGTATTGGACCCTTGCGGGGGAGTTTGATCTTATGTGGTGGATACCCAATGGTCTGCTGCTGGTGTATCCTTTGTTCTATATTCCGGGAATAGTACAGGGTTTGAAAGAACACCACTGAAATCTGATGTTTGGGTAGGTCTACGATGGCGCATTTGTGGATTGTGCATCAAATTGGTGTTGCATGGCCATGGATCCAAATTGGAGTCTTACAAACGAGAATAGTATTGCGCATGGCATAATTGGTGCTGCAATCAGGGTGCATTCTAAAATTGGACCTGGGTTGTTGGAATCAGCATATGCGTTAGCCCTCCGGGTGGAGTTAGAGGAATCGGGTTTTGATGTAAGGGAACAGGTAGCCGTGCCTATGGTGTACAAGGGAAAGGAACTTGGTGTAGCGTATAAGTTGGATATGCTGGTTAATGATAGGGTAATTGTTGAGATCAAGTCGGTTGAGGCATTGGCACCTGTGCATTACGCACAAACACTTACCTACCTCAGGTTGGCGGACAAAAGACTTGGGTTACTGATGAATTTCAATTGTGTAAAGATGAGGGAAGGTATACATAGGGTCGTGAACAAACTGGAAGAATAGGCATGCTTGGTCCTGCTTTGCGGACTTTGCGTGGAATGAATTTAAATGCAGGTTCACGCCAAGGTCGCCAAGGGAATGCCTGCAAAGTGCGCCAAGGAATTTGCATTCTCTGCGACCTCTGCTCTTTTCTTAGCGGTCTTTGCGTGGAATGAATTTTGAATGCAGGTTCACGCCAAGGTCGCCAAGGGAATGCCTGCAAAGTGCGCCAAGGAATTTGCATTCTCTGCGACCTCTGCTCTTTTCTTTGCGGTCTTTGCGTGGAATGCATTTCGAATACCTGTTCAGGGCAACTGACGCCGAGGAACTGCAATTTCTTTCAGTACTTTTGCCCCATGCCTCCAGCATCACCTCTTCACTTCGCCGGCCTCAATGGCTTGCGCGCGCTGGCGGCTCTCGCAGTGGTTGTCTCCCACACCACCCTCGCCCTCGGCGAATTCAACCTCGACCCCTATCTCTTCGGCGCCTCCCAGGATGGCAAACCCGCCGGCATTTCTCTCGCAGGCTTTGGCGTCAGCATCTTCTTCGCCCTCTCCGGATTCCTGATCACCTACCTCCTCCAGGAAGAGCGCCAGCGCCAACCCATCAGCATTCCCAAATTCTATTGGCGCCGGATCCTCCGCATCTGGCCCCTGTACTATGCCTACCTGCTCGTAGCGTTGCTCGTCATGGCCGTCAACGACATGCCCGTCGATAGCCAGGCACTCGTACTCTATATCTTCTACGCCGCCAATGTTCCATTCATCCTCGGCGCCCCGATCGATTTCCTCGCCCACTACTGGTCGCTGGGTGTGGAAGAACAATTCTATCTCGTATGGCCTTGGGTCAACCGCCGCTGGCAAAAACCCGCCACCATTATTCTTGTACTCATCGTGCTGCTGATCGGTTGTAAATTGCTCCTGCATGTGCTCATACCAGGCTCCCTCTGGGAACAGATTATTCATGTCACACGCTTTCACTGCATGCTCATCGGCGCCCTCGGCGCGCTGTGGTACCGTGCCGGCAACCGTTGGCTGATGGCAGTGGCTGACAATAAACTGACGCAGGCTGTATGCTGGCTTGTGATCGGTCTGGCCGCCATCAACCGCTTTCACATTGCCTCGGTGATCGATAATGAGATAATAGCCTTCGTCGCCCTGCTGCTGATCCTTGGTCAGATCGGCGTGCGCAATCGGGTAATCAACCTGGAACGGCCGCTGTTTGATGCGCTTGGGCGAATCTCCTACGGCATCTACGTAATTCATCCGCTGGCGATCTTTCTTCTCGGCAAAGGGTTGCGTGATGTTGCACTGGATGCCACCCTGAAATATCCGCTCGTGTACGCGCTGGTTCTTTCAGCTACCATCGGCACAGCCTGGTTTTCGTACCACTACTTCGAATCGTACTTCCTGGGCTTGAAGCGCCGGTATGAAGTGGTTCCCAGCGAGGCGGGTATCAGGTCCTGACGGTTGGAGCTCGTATTTCGCGCGCTATTTGTAATTTGGCACCAGACACCCGTCATTTTTCGACTTTCGTATGAAGCGACAGATCCCCTTGCTTCTGATCGTGCTCAGGCTCATCCTCGGCTTTGTCGTGCTGATGATGGCTATGATGCACGCTCCTGCCTTTGCTGTGTGGTCCATCATTCTCCTCACCATCGGCCTGCTCAGCGATGTGCTCGACGGCATCATCGCCCAGCGACTCCAGGTGTCCACGCAGCGGCTGCGGCGATTGGACTCGACGGTCGACCAGTTGTTCTTCGTTGCTGTGGCGATCGCGACGTACCTGCATTGTCCGGCCTTCTTTCACGCACACCTGTATGCGCTGGCCCTGCTGTTGTCCATGGAGGCGTTGACCTATGTGGTGAGCTACATTCGATTCAGGAAGGAGATTGCCACCCACACCCTCGGTGCCAAGTTCTGGACGCTGATATTGTTTGCCACACTTGTGCAACTGATCGCGCAGTGCGATTCCACCTGGATATTCTATACCTGCATCACAGTGGGTGTGATCACACGGCTGGAGATTGTGGCGATCATCCTCACTTTGAAGGAATGGACCAACGACGTGCCCACCTGGTACCATGCCGTTCGGATCCGCCACGGAAAACCCATTCAACGAAATAAATTATTCAACGGATAAAACCTCCACCCTATGAAAATCCTCCTGTACACACTGTTTGTGTCACTGCTGCTGACTGCATGCGAGAGGCCCCAGCCTGCTGGTGCTGCTTCTAACGAAAAAATCGTCCGCCAGTACTTTGACTTGTTCAACCGCCATGATTGGTCCGCGATGGCTGCGATGTATACGGACACCGCCAATTTCAAGGATCCTTCGCTGGGGAGTGGCGTTGTGAAGCAGACGCGGCAACAGACTATTGATAAGTACACGCAACTGAACGAGGCCTTTCCGGATGTGCACGATGAAATCGTTGCCTTGTACCCCTCGGGCGAAAGGCACATCGTCGTGGAGTTCGTTTCAACAGGCACCGCTCCGGATGGTTCCGCGTTCACCTTGCCGATCTGTACCATCTTTACACTGGAAGGCGGGCTGATTGCCGGCGACTACACCTACTACGACAATTTTGGCGAGCAGCCGTAACCGCGGCATAACAATTGCAGGAGGTTAGACGTTTATCCAACAAACCTGTTACCCTCATGAAGGCTCTCAGAACTTCCCTGTTGATTGTGGCGTTGCTCCCTTTCACCTGGTCATGCAGCAAAGATCCCGCGCTTACCGGCACACTCGTCGCCACCCGGGGACAGTCGACATTCACTCCCAACGGCACGCCCATTCGCGATGCCAACATCGGATTGTTCGACGTGAATGTGCTGACGACCGGTCGCACGTACCCTTCGGAAGCCATTGCTTCCAGTGTATTTCTGACCACGAGTATTGAGTTTAACGATCTCAATCCCGGCAACTACGTGCTGGCGGAATTGTATTCCAATACGTACCGCACAGTGCAGGTGAAGGCGGGGCAGAAGACGACGGTGCTGTTGTTCCCTTAGGGCAATTCGAACGGGTCCAGGGAAATCCAGGCTGAATTTTCCGTACCTTCATCCGTTGGCTGCTATGAAATTCCTTGCGATACCGGTATTGGTTTTTTGTTGTGCATGCGGACAGGCTTCGGGCGCATCACGTGACACACTTTCTGCCATCGACAGCTACCTCAGAAAGCTGGAGGCTGAACATCATTTTTCCGGTGGACTGCTGATCGTCGATCACGGCCGCAAGGTCTTCAGCAAGGGATATGGCTGGGCCGACCGCCAGCGGCAAATTCGATTCACACCGCGCACGCTGGCCTCCATAGGGAGCATCACCAAATCTTTCACTGCGGTGGCAATCATGAAGCTCGCAGAGCAGGGGAAGCTCGCCGTCACAGATCCCATCAGCAAGTACTTTTCGGATGTGCCTGCGGACAAAGCCGGCATCACCATCCACCAGTTGCTGACACACTCGGGCGGATTTCACGAATTCCTGAAAGCCGATGGCGGCGACTATGAGGCAGTGGATCAGGCGGCCTTTCTCCGGCGCGCGTGGTCGGAGCCTTTGTTGTTTGCACCAGGTGCGCGTGCGCAATACACCAACGTAGGTTTTTCGCTGCTGGGAATGATCATTGAGAAGGTCGCTGGTCAGTCCTACGAGTCTTATCTGAAGGAGCTGTTCGGCCCGACAGGCGTACGCGCTATTGGCTACCGGTATCCTGCAATACCCGGTGACACGATTGCAGTGGGATACCGCAATGGTGAACGGTGGGGCACGCACCAGGAACATTTTGCTGCGGCAGGAGGTGGACCCTACTGGAACCTGAAGGCCAATGGTGGACTGGAAGCTTCGCTCGGGGACATGTTCCGATGGATCACCGCCATCGACAACGGAGCCGTATTGAATCAAGGGAGCCTGGCGTCGCTTTTCAAACCACACATTCAGGAGGAAGCGAATCAGCAGCAGGAAATCTGGTTTGGCTACGGTTGCAACATTTCGCGCAGCAGCAGAGGCTATCGCGTGATTGGCAATGGCGGCAGCAATGGCATTTACTTTGCCAGGCTGTTGAGATTTCCAGACCAGGGACTGGCATTCTACATGGTAACCAACGAACAGTCGATGAACACTAATATGGTGCTGCCGAATGTGCTGCAGTTGTATTTTGATGGCGCGATTACCAAAGATGCGGTTGCGCAGAGACCGCGTTTTGAGAACCCCCAGTCGGAAGTTGTTGCCAGCTTGCTCGACAAGCCCGGGGTGTCAGATTTGGGTGCAGCCCTGCAAGAGGCAGGCGTCGTGGTGGATGATGACATGGTGCTACTGGAGGTGGGTCAGCAGCTGATGGAGAAAGGTCAATATGAGCGGGCGCGGCTGTTGTATGAATATTATACGCGCCAGTTTCCGCGGATAGTTGTTTCATGGAACGACCTGGCTGATGTATACCTCGCACTGAAGGATCCTGTCCGGGCACGAACTTGTTTTGAACAGGCGTTGCGGATCCGCCCTGAAAATCCACGAGCCAAAGAAGGGCTTCGAAAATTGGATGAAAAGAAATAAGACGGATGGCCTACGATGAAAACCTGGCCCAACGGGTTCGTGAGCAACTTTCCCCGCAACGCGAGCTGGAAGAGAAGGCGATGATGGGTGGACTTACCTTCATGGTCAACGGCAAGATGTGTGTCGGCATTTTTCACGACGACCTGATGTGCAGGATCGACAAGCGCGACCACGCCGCCGCCGTTGAACGCCCGGGCTGCCGCACCATGAAATTCTCCAACCGCGCCATGCCGGGTTTCGTGCTGGTAGACCAGACTGCCTTGCGCACCGCGCGTGAACTGCGCACCTGGATCGACCTCGCGTTGTCCTACAACAAGATTGCCAAAGCTTCCGCGAAGCCGAAAAGGAAACGATCTTGAAAGCGTTTTAGAAAACCAATGCTTACTCCTGAAGTTACCCACTACATCCGGCACAGCGTGTTGTGCTGGCTCGCCACCACCGATGCGGAGGGGGCTCCCAACGTGTCGCCGAAGGAAATGTTCACCACCCTCGATGACCGCACGCTTCTCATTGCCCACATCGCTTCACCGGCGTCAGTGCGCAACCTGGTGAGCAACCCGAAGGTGTGTGTGAGCTTCGTGGATGTGTTTGTGCAGAAGGGATTCAAGTTGAAGGGCACCGCGCAGTTGGTCACTCCGGGCAATAGTGAATTCAATCGCCTCGCAAAAATCCTCACCGACGAGTTTACCGACCGCTTTCCGATCCTTGGCGTGATCCGGATCGCTGTCACCCAGGTGCAGCCCATCCTGGCGCCAAGCTATCGGATGTTTCCTGCCACCACGACGGAGGAAAGCCAGCGAGCCGGGGCGATGGAAACATACGGTGTGAGACCGATTGAATAGAGGATGTCCAGGAAGCGGTCTAATACTTCCTGTGCGATGCGCCTCAGCTTTTGGCTGGTACCTCTCTGGAAACTGAGCAGTACATTCTGCCGTGCATTTGAGTTCTCTATTTTGTAATTTCATGTTTCCAACCCTTTCAGTATGCCCGGACTCCGCACGGTTATTTACAAAGTCAGTGACCTGGAAAAGGCAAAGGACTGGTATCGCCACGCGTTCCAGACTTCGCCCTATTTTGATCAGCCTTTCTACGTAGGTTTCAACATCGGTGGCTATGAGTTGGGGCTCGACCCTAATGAGAAACCTGGCGCGGTGAAGGGCGATAATGCAGTTGCTTACTGGGACGTGGCTGACAT
>JAIBBB010000157.1 GCA_019694905.1 Cyclobacteriaceae bacterium | reverse complement strand
GCAGGCGAGAAAGCAACCTTGGTTTCATTCTTGGTGCGCAGATAGATGGCAGCAGCAAGGGCAGCAAAACCTGCAGACATGTGCACAACGGTACCTCCTGCGAAGTCAAGCACGCCGAGTTTGAAGAGGAATCCCTCCGGATGCCATGTCCAGTGGGCCAGCGGCGCATAGATCAGCAGCGAAAAGAGAACGAGGAAAATGATGTAAGACTTGAAACGGATCCGCTCCGCAAAAGTACCGGTAATCAGCGCCGGGGTGATGATTGCAAACTTCAATTGGAAGAAAGCAAACAGCACCAAGGGGATGGTAGGCGCCAACGACCACGGCTTGCCGTCCAGCACACCATTGAACATAAAGAAGGTGGCGGGGTTTCCGATGAAACCGCCGATGGATTCACCAAAGGCAAGGCTGAAGCCCACCACAATCCAAAGCACGGAAATCACTCCCATGGCAATGTAACTCTGCAACATGGTGGAGATGATGTTCTTAGTGTCGATCATGCCTCCGTAGAAATAGGCAAGACCCGGTGTCATCAGGAGCACCAAGGCGGTGGCAGCCAGCATCCAGGCAACGTCGCCGGAATTAATACCCTCGGTCACGATCGGTCCGGGCACGGCGGGCATAAACACCGCCAGCACCGAGATGCCGATGAGAAGGGCCAGAAAAACGACTGATTTCTTCATGGTTGTTTTAGGTTAGGTTTAGTGGTTGTTCAGAAGAACCTGATGCAAACATTCAAAGATTAGGGTGAAAAATGAACCTGTTTTCAAAAAAAAGTACCGAATCCGATTGCATTAGGGTAATTTTCGACTGTCTTTTCAAAAAATACAGCATATTTTTTTGAATTGTGGGTAAAATCAAAACCTTATAACGCCACTTTCTTGCCGCCGCCGGTGAAAAAGGCCACCGGAATAACCCTTGCATTCACTAGTTTTCTGAAAACAACCCGGTTCACGCTTTATGAAACTATCTGGCATCCGTTTGACACTGCTTATGCTATGGCTGTCCCTCTATGTGCAGGCACAAACCATAAAAGCACCTGAAATCAAGGAAGGAGAAGGTCCCTGGCCACAATTGATCATCCGGGGGGTCATGCTGGTGGATGGAACCGGCGCCCCACCAGTCGGACCGGTCGATGTTATTGTCCGGCAAAACCGGATTGCCAGCATCGTCAGCCTGGGCCTGCCTACCCCTGGCATGTCTGGGGATGCCAACCGCCCCAAACTGGAACCAGGTGGGAAGGAAATTCAGGCTGATGGCATGTACCTGTTACCCGGTTTCGTTGACATGCACGGCCACATCGGTGGCGGTCAGGCTCCTATTGCTGAGTACGTTTTCAAACTGTGGATGGCACATGGCATCACCACTATTCGCGACCCTTCGGCAGGCAACGGCCTCGACTGGGTGCTGGACCAGAAGGCGAAGAGCGAAAAGAACCTCATCACAGCGCCACGCATCCGCGCTTACACCGCCTTTGGCATGGGCGCCAGAGAACCCATCCGCACCGCCGAACAAGCGCGTGCCTGGGTGAATGAAAACAAATTGAAAGGCGCCGATGGCATCAAGTTCTTTGGAGCTTCGCCAGAAGTAATGGATGCTGCCCTGCGCGAGAACAAGCGCATCGGTCTCCGATCGGCCTGCCACCATGCCCAACTCGGTGTCGCACGGTGGAATGCCCTGCAATCCGCAGAAGCCGGTCTCACTTCCATGGAACACTGGTACGGACTCCCGGAGGCCATGCTGACAGGTTCTACTGTTCAGAATTACCCACTCGACTACAATTACAGCAACGAACAGCACCGGTTTGAAGAAGCTGGCAAGTTGTGGAAGCAGGCCGCCCCTCCGTATTCCGAAAAGTGGAATCAGGTCATGAACCGCATGCTGGCACTGGACTTCACGCTGGACCCGACGCTTAATATATATGAAGCCAGCCGCGACCTGCACCGCGCCCGACGGATGGAATGGCATGAAGAGTATACCCTTCCCCAACTGTGGGCATTCTATCAGCCCAATCGCATTTCACATGGCTCCTACTGGTTCAACTGGGGTACCGAACAGGAAGTACAATGGAAAGAGAATTATCGCCTGTGGATGACTTTTGTTAATGAGTACAAGAATCGAGGCGGCCGTGTGACGACCGGCTCCGACAACGGCTTCATCTTCCAAACCTATGGATTCGGCTACATCAGGGAACTCGAACTGCTCCGCGAAGCTGGCTTCCATCCGCTCGAAGTCATCCGCTCTGCCACGCTCTACGGGGCGCAGGCACTGGGGATGGACAAAGAAATTGGGTCGGTTGAAATCGGAAAACTGGCCGACCTCGTCATTGTCGACCAGAATCCACTTGAAAACTTCCAGGTACTCTATGGTACCGGCGCCATCCGGCTCACTGACGATAACAAGGTCATTCGTGTCGGCGGCGTCAAGTACACCATCAAGGACGGAATTGTATATGATGCAAAGAAACTGCTGGGTGACGTCCGCCGGATTGTCGCTGACGAAAAGAAGAAATCCGGCTTTGTGCTCAAACAACCCGGTATAGAATGAAGAACCTCGTATGGATCGGCTGCGCGCTCATGGTGATCGCCTGCCAAACTGAAAGACCTGCGGATGCTGCGAAGCCAGCGCTCCTATCACTTGATGGCAAACCATATTATTACCAACCTTCCTCGCCAAAGGCGCTGCACAAGCTGGACAGCGCAGTGGCTGTCGCCCGGCAAAGGCTTGCCGCCGATTCAAGCGAAGAGAATTTCATCTGGTTGGGTCGACGGTATGCGTATCGGTATCAATACGACAGTGCCATGCTCACGTTCGATGCCGGCCTGAAAAAATATCCCGGATCTTTCAAACTGTACCGGCACCGTGGACACCGGCACATTACACTCCGTCATTTTGATCTGGCCGCCGCTGACCTGGAATCGGCAGCCAGGCTCATGCGGGGTGCAGCGCTGGAAACAGAGCCTGACGGAATTCCCAACGCGATTAACCAACCTCTTTCGTCGACTCAATTCAATGTATGGTATCACCTCGGGCTGGCCTACTACCTGCAGGGAAATTTTGAGCAGGCAAGGGCGGCCTATGATTCATGCATGCGCGTGAGCATCAACGATGACTTGCTTACGGCAACTGTGGATTGGCTCTACATGACGCATCGCAGACTCAATCACAAGAAAGAAGCAGAGGAACTCTTGCATCAGATAACGGATAAGATGACCATCATCGAAAACGAATCCTACTATCGCAGACTCCGCATGTACCAGGGATTTCTCCAACCGGAGGACGTGCTCAAAGTAGGCCCCGGCGATCCGGACGCCGACCTTTCACTTGCAACGCAGGGCTATGGCGTGGGCAACTGGTACCTGGTTAACGGCGACACGGTGAAGGCGCTCAACATTTACAGGCAGGTAACGGACGGAAAGCACTTTTCGGCATTCGGATTCATTGCATCAGAAGCCGACTTACTGCGACTCGGGACAAATAATTGACCGTTCCTCGGGTTATACTTGAAATCTTGACAACAGGTTTGGTACATTTCAGCACTTCATCTGTTGGCACAATAAAACCATCTGACTTTGAACCGACGCGACTTTGTACAACTGACCGGCCTGGGCCTTGGGGGTTTGCTCATTCCTTCGATGGCTGGTGCTCAGATTATTCCACACGAGGCCTTGCTGGCACCCGCATTGTCTCCTCAGCAAAAGAAAGCCCTGGCTGACGCGGCACTGCAAACTGCTCGCACGGCCGGAGCTACTTATACCGACGTGCGGATTGGCCGCTACCTGAATCAATTCATCAGCACCCGCGAAAAGAAGGTTCAGAACATCACCAGCACCGAGTCATTTGGCGCAGGCATCCGCGTGATTGTGCAGGGTACCTGGGGCTTTGCCGCCACTAATCAGGTCACCACCGACGGAATCAAGGCCGCTACCCTGCGGGCCATTGCCATCGCCAGGGCCAACGCCAAGTTCCAAACAGAACCAGTGAAACTGGCTCCCAACGTCTCGCATGGCGAAGTGACCTGGAACACGCCGCTCACACGCAATGCCTTTGAAGTTCCGGTATCAGAAAAAGCAGACCTGCTGCTCCAGGCCAATGCAGCGGCGCAATCCAATGGCGCAAGCTTTGTAAATTCCAATCTCTTTCAGATCAACGAGCAGAAGTACTTTGCCTCCAGTGAAGGTTCTTACATCGATCAGGACATTCACCGCATCTGGCCCACGTTCACCGTTTCTGTGATCGACCGGGCATCCGGAAAATTCAAGTCACGAGACGCCATGAGTGCACCCATGGGCATGGGTTATGAGTATCTCATCCCCAAAGCCGAAGACAAACTGAAAGGGCCGGAAGGAATTGTGCTGTATCGCAACAGCTATGATATCATCGAGGACGCCGCGCTCGCCGCAAGACAGGCAAAGGAGATGATTGCCGCAAGGTCAGTCGAGCCTGGCAAATACGATATGGTACTTGAACCCAATCACCTGGGATTGACCATTCACGAATCCGTGGGCCATCCGCTTGAGCTGGACCGTGTGCTGGGTTATGAAGCCAACTTCGCAGGTACCAGCTTCGTCACGCTGGAGAAACTGAACAGTAAATCGTTTCAATACGGCAGCAAACAAGTGAACATTGTGGCTGACAAGACCCAACCAGGATCCCTGGGCGCCGTGGGTTACGACGATGAAGGTGTCAAATGCAAGCGCTGGGATCTTATCAAAGATGGCGTGCTCGTCAATTTGCAAGCCATCCGCGATCAGGCTTTCATGGTGGGCGAAAAAGAATCTCACGGCTGCTGCTACTCGCAAAGCTGGAGCGACGTGCAGTTCCAGCGCATGCCCAATGTTTCGCTCCTTCCTGGAAAGGAACCCTACAGTTCCCAACAGATGATCAGCGACGTTGAGAAGGGAATCTATATTGCCGGTCGCGGGTCCTACTCCATCGACCAGCAGCGTTACAATTTTCAATTTGGCGGCCAAGTATTCTACGAGATAAAGAACGGGAAGATCACCGGCATGCTGAATGACGTTGCCTACCAGTCGAATACGCAGGAGTTCTGGAACAGCTGTGCGAAGGTGTGTGATGAAAGTGATTACCGGCTCTTTGGCTCCTTCTTTGACGGAAAAGGTCAACCGTCGCAGGCGAGCGCGGTCTCTCACGGAAGTTCAACCGCCCGCTTCAACGGTGTCAATGTGATCAACACAGGAAGAACCATATAACTTTAGCGTAACTATCACACATGAAACGCAGAGACTTCATTCAGATGGCAGGACTGGGCGCCGGTGCGCTGGTGTTGCCAGTTCAAACATTCGGGCATGAAATCGATGTGCAGCGTCTGCTGGACCCATTCATGGACGCGGCGCAGAAGAAAGTGCTGGCTGATGTGGCCTTGAATACTGCCCGCGGACTCGGCGCTACCTACACCGACGTCCGGATAGGCAGGTACCTCAATCAATTTGTGACGACAAGAGAGAAGAAGGTACAGAACATCCTTAACACTGAGTCTTATGGTGTTGGCATCCGCGTCATCGCCAACGGCACATGGGGATTTGCTGCTAGCAATTCGGTAACACCTGACGGCATCCGTAAAACCACAGAGCGGGCCGTGGCCATTGCCAAAGCCAATTCGAAATTTCAGAAAGAACCCGTCCAGCTGGCACCCACTCCCTCCTATGGTGAAGTCTCCTGGAAAACGCCCATCGTCAAGAACGGCTTCGCAGTGCCTGTGAAGGAAAAGGTGGACCTCCTCCTCAACGCCAATGCCAAAGCCCTCGAGAAAGGGGCCTCCTTTGTCAACAGCATCATCTTCCTTGTTAATGAACAGAAGTACTTCGCATCCAGTGAAGGCTCCTACATCGATCAGGACATCCACCGCACCTGGCCCAACTTCAACGTGAGTGTAATTGACCGTGCTTCGGGGCAATTCAAATCCCGCTCAGCCTTCAGCGCACCCGTGGGCATGGGTTACGAATACCTTGACGGAAAGACAGAGGACAAGATACCTTCGCCAGGCGGCATCACCTTGTACAAGAACTCCTACGACATCGTGGAAGATGCAACCATGGCAGCGGAGCAGGCAAAACAAATGATTGCTGCCAAGTCAGTGGAGCCCGGCAAGTATGACCTCGTACTTGAACCCTCCCACCTGTGGCTCACCATTCACGAATCTGTGGGGCACCCAACTGAACTTGATCGCGTACTCGGTTATGAAGCAAACTACGCCGGCACCAGTTTCCTGACCCTCGACAAATGGAAGAGCGGAAACTTCCAGTTTGGCAGCAAGGCAGTGAATTTTATGGCCGACAAGACCCAACCAGGCTCGCTGGGTGCTGTGGGTTACGATGATGAAGGCGTGAAATGCAAATCATGGGAGCTGATCAAAGACGGTGTGCTCGTTAATTACCAGGCCATCCGCGATCAGGTAAAAATCATCGACCAGAAAGAATCACACGGCTGTTGCTACGCCCAGAGCTGGAGCGACGTGCAGTTTCAGCGAATGGCCAATGTGTCGCTACTGCCAGGCAAAGAGCCACTCACTCCGGACCAGATGATTGCAGGTGTAGAAAAAGGGATCTATATCGTCAAGGACGGTTCCTTCTCGATTGATCAGCAGCGCTACAACTTTCAGTTTGGCGGTGTGCTCTTCTTTGAAATCAAGGATGGAAAAATCGCCGGCATGCTCAAAGATGTAGCCTACCAGGCGAACACGCAGGAGTTCTGGAATTCCTGTGCGCAGGTCTGCGACGCGAGCGATTATCGCCTCAATGGCGCATTCAACGACGGAAAGGGGCAGCCTCCACAATCCAATGCCGTATCGCACGGCTCAGCAACCGCGCGATTCAATGGCATCAACGTAATCAATACGGCCCGAAACATTTAATCTCACCCTGAACACGCAACGACTATGGCAATACTCTCAAAAGAAGATGCAAAGACCATTCTGCAAAAGGTGGTGGCCCTGTCAAAATCCGACGGCCTCGAAGCCAGTCTGAATGGCAATGATGGCGGCAACATCCGCTACGCGCGCAACAGCGTCTCAACCGCCGGTGAAGACAGCAATGTGAGCCTCGCAGTGCAGTCCTACTATGGCAAAAAGTCCGGATCTGCCACCATTAATGAATTTGATGACGCATCGCTGGAGAAGGTGGTGCGTCGTTCGGAAGAACTCGCGCAGTTGGCCCCGGAAAACCCGGAATTCATGGAGCCCCTTGGTCAGCAGCAATACGAAGAAACAAAAACCTTCTTCGACTCAACAGCGAATATTACACCGGACTATCGGGCGCAAGCCGCGGCCAACAGCATCAACCCAGCCACGAAGAAAGACATTACCGCTGCAGGGTATCTGGAGGACAACCGGGGCTTCTCGGCCATGATGAACACCAAGGGGCTGTTTGCCTATGGCAAGTCAACGCGCGTCAACTTTACAGTGACGATGCGCACCAACGATGGTACCGGCTCGGGTTGGGTGATCCGCGATTACAACGACGTCAGCAAGCTCGACACAGCTGAAGCGTCTAACATTGCAATCGAAAAAGCCCTCCAGTCGCGCAATGCCAAAGGTATTGAGCCAGGCAAATACACTGTGATCCTCGAACCCGCTGCGGTGGGAGATCTGGTGGGCTTGATGCTGTTCAGCATGAACGCACGTCAGGCCGATGAAGGCCGCAGTTTTCTCGCCAAGAAAGGCGGCGGCACCAAACTCGGTGAAAAGATCGTGGACGAACGAATCAACATCTACACAGACCCATCACATCCGGAGGTTCCGGCACTAGGCTGGGCAGGAAATGGTTTGCCGAGAAAAAAACTAGATCTGATCAGAAACGGTGTCGTGTCCAACATGATCTATGACCGCTATTGGGCGTCACAGAAAAACGTGGCTCCGGTACCCTTCCCCGGCAATGCCATCATCGATGGCGGCACTGCCTCCATTGAAGACATGATCAAGGATACCAAGAAGGGCATTCTTGTCACCCGGTTCTGGTACATCCGGTCCGTCGATCCACAAACCCTGCTGTACACTGGCCTTACACGCGACGGAACTTTCTATATCGAGAACGGGAAGGTTCGCTATCCGATCAAGAACTTCAGATTCAACGAAAGTCCGGTGATCATGCTGAACAACCTCGAAACGCTCGGCAAACAAACCCGCGTGGCTGGTGGCGGTGGGCCCGGTGGTGGGGGCAGCCTGTACCTTCCGGCGATGAAGATCAGGGACTTTACTTTCTCAAGCTTGTCAGACGCAGTTTAGTCAGTTGCGGCCGAAGAGAATTGGCAGGCGGAATTCAATGCTCTGAGTAGAAGTCACCGGAACAGGACCAGGTGTCATTGTTGGTGCCGGGGTGCAATTGAGATGGCACTTGGTAACCTTCTTGCCAGGTCTTAGGAGATTGATCTGTTCAATAACACCGTACTGATCGTATTCCGTGAATTCTATCGCTGCTGCAAATACGCAGGCGTGACATACCACCAAAATTGATATCTGCATGGTCACCAGACTTCGTTGCCGGAATAGAGATAACGCTCTCTGATCCTGGGCCACTAGTCGTCCACCTACCAATGCCTGAAACCTTTCATTCCATGTACAAAGAAGATGTCACTATGTGCATTGTTCTGAAGTGTGGTCAGCCGCAATGTTTACATATCGAAAAAAAAGAAGCTCGTACCTTATTAAATGTAAACCTGACTTTGGTCACTGCCGATCTTCCTGCTTTTTGCCTCCTTAGGACGATGAAACAACTTTTAGCCAGCATCCTATTCTGCCTGGTGGGTATGACTGGTACAGCCCAATCTTTGCGCGCTGGCCTTGAGCAGGACGCACTGCCCTGGATCACCGGCGGCTACTACGCCGGAGGCTTCGTCGGCACCCAACACCTGCGCGCCCGCATCCTCACGGCGTATGTGCACAAGCCCTCCCTGATCGTACCCAAGGGATTCACCAACAACACCGTCACCGCCTGGGCCTTTGTGGGCGACTACTTCCTGAAAGAAGACTGGTCCGGCTTCTGGCTCAGCGGCGGCCTGGTGCGGTGGAATAGCACCATCCAGAGTGATACGAGAATTGAGACCGCAAAGTACTCGCAGTTCCTGCTAAACGGCAGCATCGGTTATCAATGGCTGCTTGGTCAGCACTTTTATGTCTCCCCCTGGGCGGGGATGCACATCCTCATCCACGGTCCGACACGGATCACCGCCGACGGAAAGTCATTCAAGGCACCGCTTCTTAACCCTGAAGCTTCACTCAAATTCGGATGGTACTTCGGTGGCAAAAGCCACTAGTCCTCCACCGGAGGATTGAAAAATTAGTTGTAAACTTGCAGTCCCTTCGGGCCCTTAGCTCAGCTGGTTAGAGCATCAGACTCATAATCTGAGGGTCGCTGGATCGTTCCCAGCAGGGCCCACCAAAGTCACAGCCACCTGTGACTTTTTTTATGGAATGAGTCTTGCTGCCAAAACAGCCTCCTCAAGGGTTGAAAATGTCCGCACAGGCCCCAGGAT
>JAIBBB010000384.1 GCA_019694905.1 Cyclobacteriaceae bacterium | reverse complement strand
GTTGGTAACGCACGTCAAGTTGCACATCTATCCCGATGGCGGAGTCGCCCGACTCAAAGTGTACGGGGAGGTGAAAAAGGACTGGAGCAAAGTCGGCAGTAATGATCGCGTCGACCTGGCTTCCGCACTGAACGGCGCCAAGGCGATCCTGTGCAACGACATGTTCTTCTCCCACATGGACAACCTCCTCATGCCCGGCCGAGGGGTGAACATGGGAGACGGATGGGAAACAAAACGCAACCGAACACCCAACAACCGCGATTGGGTCATCATACGACTGGCACATCCGGGAACGATTGATGAGATCCTGGTGGACACCTGCCACTTCAAAGGAAACTACCCCGATGGCTGTTCGCTGGAAGGCTGCTATCTGCCGGAGGGCAAGGACCCCGATTTAGCTGACGACAAGATCCAGTGGACCGAATTGCTCCCACGACAAAAGCTACAGGCGGATCACGAACATACCTACAAGTCGGAAATTAAACAGCACCAGCGGATCTCGCACGTCCACCTGTATATCTATCCGGACGGAGGTGTAAGCCGTCTGCGACTCTTCGGAACTATTGGGAAGCCCTGATCACATGTCGCTCGAAGCCCTCAATAGTTTGCCGGAAAATGAAGCCCGCCAGACGCTGCACAATTGCTGTGGCGCGCAGCGCTGGGTGTCGCTCATGCTGGCTGCCCGCCCATTTCGCGACACAGCCGGTTGCTTGCAGGTTGCGGAGCAGGCATGGTCCACCACAACGGCATCCGACTGGCTGGAAGCGTTCTCGAATCATCCGAAAATCGGCGACCTGGATAGCCTGACAAAAAAGTTCGCATCCACCAGCCACCTCGCCGGAAAAGAACAAGCTGCTGTCGGCAACGCATCACAGTCAACGCTTCAAGCGCTGGCCAAAGGAAATGACGAGTACGAAAAGAAGTTCGGCTTCATTTTCATCGTCTGCGCTACCGGTAAAAGTGCTGATGAAATGCTTGTCCTGTTGCAGCAACGGCTAGCGAACGACCGAACAACCGAACTGAACATCGCCGCGGCTGAACAACTCAAGATCACCTTGCTTCGACTCCAAAAACTAATCGCATGAGTCAGATCACCACCCACGTACTCGATACCGCGACCGGCAAGCCGGCTTCCGGCATCCCGGTCATGCTCGAGGCACGTACCGGACCCGATCATTGGGAACGCGTCGCGCAGGGAGAAACCGACAACGACGGCCGTATCCCAGGATTCGTACTACCCGACCGTGTCCTCCCGCCCGGAACGTATCGGATGCGCTTTGAAACCGCGACCTATTTCCAACGAACCAATGTACAAGGCTTCTATCCATGGGTGGAGGTCGTATTCGATCTACGGGATAGTTCACACTATCACGTTCCCGTCCTGCTCAGTCCTTACGGATATTCTACCTATCGCGGAAGCTGACCATCATCCTGCACATCATAACATGAGCGAACGGCACAAAACGGTTCATGATCCCTGGAAATGGGGCTGGTGCTATCACAACCGCGAAGATCCCCGCGTGTGGGTACCGAAAAAAAATCCTGAAGCCGGGTTCACCCTGAATTTCACACACCGGCAGGCCTATCCGATCCTGCTGCTCCTGCTGATAGCCCCAATAATGATCGTGCTGCTCATCGAACTGCTCAAGTAATCCCATCCTCCCGCTCGTATGAAAACCACCCTTGATACCAACACGCGAAACGCTATTCTCGACGAACTTCGGCAGGCTAACCTGGCTTTTCAAAAGGTGTACCCCGGCGACCGGCCCGACCGTCAACCGGTTCATACCGTCTATGGCGGCGCCAACCTGTTCCGCTACGACTCTGCACGCCGCATGGGCGAGATCGCACTGCGCAGCCTGAGAACCTATGCACCCGATTTCACCGTGCTCGCCCGTGTCCTCGGACTTACCGGTCACGAATCACTCCCGACCGACGCCACCAGCATTGCAACGCTCAGTAAACAGCTGGGCGAAATGGCGCCTGCAGATCGAAAGAAACACCCCGCCTGGCTACCCTACACGGTCTATGAAAAGGTGATTGCCAAACTCGAACGGGAAGCCCTCGAAGATTTCCGCATCGACTTCGAAGACGGCTTCGGTAATCGCCCGGACGAAGAAGAAGACCAAACGGCCATCCAGGCTGCCGCGGAAGTGGCTAAAGGGATGCGCGAAAATTCCTTGCCGCCCTTCATCGGCATCCGCATCAAACCGTTCACCGAAGACCTCAAAGCGCGGGGTGTACGCACCCTCGACCTGTTCCTCACCGCACTCCTCACGGAAACCAACGGTAAACTGCCCGACAACTTTGTCGTCATGCTCCCGAAGGTGACCATCCCGGAACAGATCCGCGCCCTGGTGGCATGCTTCAAACTCATCGAAGCACAATTCCGGATGCAGGAAGGCAGCCTCAAGATGGAAATGATGGTGGAGGCGACGCAGGCAATCATGGACAAAGACGGCCGCAACCCCTTGCGCGGACTCATCATGGCCGGAGAAGGACGTTGTATCGCCGCCCACTTCGGCACCTACGACTACACCGCTTCCTGCAACATCACCGCACGTTATCAGACAATGGACCATCCGGTTTGCGATTTCGCGCATCACATGACGAAAGTCGCCCTCACCGGCACCGGCATCTTTCTCTCTGATGGAGCCACGAATGTCATGCCGATCGGCCCGCACAAAGGAGATAATCTGACGCCCGAACAGCACGAAGAGAATACCCGCGTTGTGCACCGCGCCTGGAAGCTCTGCTTTGGTCACTCCACCCATTCATTGGTGAATGGCTTTTACCAGGGATGGGACCTCAACCCCGCACAACTCCCGATGCGCTACGCCGCCGTTTACACCTTCTTCCTCGAAAG
>JAIBBB010000383.1 GCA_019694905.1 Cyclobacteriaceae bacterium | reverse complement strand
CGTTACCGATCGCTGTTCGGATCTGTGCCACCACCAAGCTGTATTGCTGAACAATGTTTTCATGTTAGATGTTCTCACGCCTCCTTCTTGCGGGCTGCGCGTTTAGGCTTTGGAGCCTCTCCGGCTGCGACGGCCACTTTCTTGCTGCTGGCGCGCTTCAGGCGGGCCTTGATCTTGGTCCGGTTGCGGGCAACGCCATAGCTGCCTTTCCAGATTTTTCCTTTTTTGCTTTTTTTATCTCCGCGTCCCATATGTAAAAATTCGTGGCAAGTATAGCGAGCCTGCAGATAATTACAAAATATCGCTTCAAAAAAGCCTCCCGTCAGACTAGCTTTGGCGTGCGCTTACTACATGAAAATCCAGATTCGCACATTTGGACCTGCCCGTGAGATCATGGGCGGCGGGCTTGTTGAGGTGAGTTTTCCGGGCTCAACGATTGACGAACTGCGCGCCATGCTGGTGAGCACTTATCCGGCGTTGGGCAGGTTGCACTCCCTCCTTATTGCAGTGAATGAGGTTTATGCACCCGATGAGCAGGTACTTCAGCCGACCGACACGATTGCACTCATTCCGCCTGTCAACGGCGGCTGATCCGCAGGTTCCATAATGTTGCTCAGTCAGTGCCCTGATCATAGACAGGCACGGCCCTAATGAAGGAGTTTTTGGTCTTTAATATGTTGCTCGTGATGAAGTGATTATATACCTTCATAACATACCTAGTGTTCCACTCCAAACTGCTACAACTATGATCAAAATAACCGAAAAGCCGATTGACGTAGAGAAAGTTATTGAAACGGCCTCCAGCCTGAAAGCGGGGGCCGTCAATGTTTTCATTGGTACCGTCCGTGACAATGCTAACAACAAGAAGGTTGTGTGGCTGGAGTATGAAGCCTATGAGTCCATGGCGGTATCAGAGATCCGCAAGATCATTGATGAGGCGGCACACCGCTGGAGTTTGCTGGGCTGGGCAGTGAGCCACCGGATCGGAACCCTGAAACCTGGCGAAGTGGCCGTGGTTGTAGCTGTTTCAGCTCCCCACCGCAAGGCCTCCTTTGAAGCATGCGAATTCATCATCGGTGAATTGAAAGCAAAGGCACCCATCTTCAAGAAAGAGGTCTTCGAAGATGGTGAAGAATGGATCTCCGCCGGACCAGACCGCAAGAACCAGGTTCAGGCCTGATCAGATTTTCCCTGAAGTCAGAGATTGTTCGCGAGCATCATTAGCATGGTGATGAGGCCTATTGCCACGACCATGCCAACTGCGATGGTTAGCATGAGGTCCCGAAAAATGGGATTGAAGTGAATATCCGGCAACGTAGTGCGGGTAAAGATTTTCATAGGCCAACTGGGTTTGCAGACATACAAATTAAACTCCGCCGCGGCCCAAATGTTCATGAAAATGAGCGCATTGTTTGAGGGTGTAGGTTTTTGTTCTGATTCACTTCACGGCCTTCAGATGCTGATTTTATTCTTCGCTCGAACACCCAGGCAAGAGGAACTGAAAGTCAGCGGATTAAACAAATTCACCAAAAGTGCAAGATGATCTTCACAGATGAAAAAAAGCCAGTAGTAGCTGGCATGTGTAGGCGTATAGCGGTTGTAAGGTTTGATCGCTGATTTGCAAAAATGCCCTGCAAATCAACGCCGTGTCCGTCTGAAATCACTCTTGCCGCCGCGCTTTTCTGTGAGGCGGATTTCCTCGATAACGATGTCGTGTGACAGGGCTTTGCACATGTCATAGACTGTGAGCGCCGCAACAGAAACAGCCGTGAGCGCTTCCATCTCGACCCCCGTCTTACCCGTGGTTGTGACCCGACCTTCGATGAGAATCCGGGTTCCTTTGATCCGGATCGACACCTGGCAATCATCAATGGGAAGTGGATGACACAAGGGTATCAGGTCGGCGGTGCGCTTGGCCGCCATCACCCCGGCCAGGCTCGCCGTTGTGAACACGGGGCCTTTGGGTGTTGACAGCTTGCCTTTCCTGAGCGCCTGAAGCACTGACCGGCCTGGCAGCAAAGTGCCAACCGCGGTAGCAACGCGATGGGTGATTTCCTTGTGAGCGACATTGACCATGGAGGGTTGGCCGCGCTTGCCGATGTGACTGAGTTTATCTGCCATTGTCTTTGTGCATCAAAGTTTCAAACTTTAGCTGCATAAAACAACCGCATGATCAGCGTTACCGCCGCCACCCAACTCATTCAATCTCATGTGCGGCAATGGCCTGTTACTTCCGTTGCGCTGGACAACGCTGTCGGGCGGTTTCTTGCGCAAAGGGTGTATGCCGACCGTGACCTTCCGCCCTACCCCAGGGTCATGATGGATGGCATCGCCATTTCCTGCCAGACGTTGCTCCAGGGACAGCGCACCTTCCCGATTGCGCACGTACACGCCGCTGGTGCACCTCCCTGCAGACTTGACCTTCCGACCCACTGTGTGGAAGTGATGACCGGTGCATCGCTTCCTGCAGGAACAGACACCGTTATTCGCTACGAAGACCTCCTGCTCGAAGCAGGAAAGGCCACTGTACTGAATAACGCGGTAGTCAAACCGGGGCAAAGCGTCCACCGGCAAGGAGCCGATGCCCGGCAAGGGGACGCCTTGCTGCAGCCGGGCATTTGCCTGTCACCTGCGGAAATCGCTGTACTGGCATCTGTGGGAAAAACACATGTCGATGTATATCAATTTCCAACTACCACCCTGGTGAGTACCGGAAATGAATTAGTGCCTGTGTCAGCGACACCCTCGGCCAATCAGATCAGATCATCCAATGTGGAAGCCCTTGCTGCAGCTCTGGTGCCATTCGCCATCACTGCTGAGAGACGGCACGTGCCGGACGACCGCGACAGGTTGCAGGAGGAACTCGCGCTGGCCAT
>JAIBBB010000156.1 GCA_019694905.1 Cyclobacteriaceae bacterium | reverse complement strand
TTCCGAATAGGAGATTTTGATGGTCTTGGGAATGCCCGTCATCAGGTCGCGGCCGCGGATCTCGTAATCATCGGGTCCTTCGTCGAGTTCAGTCAGCGCTGAACCCACCTCAATCTTGACCCGTTCCGCTGTACGCTCACCAATCAACAAGTTGTGCTGACGTCGCATATAGTCCAGAATGTCGCGATTGAAAGTATCGCCCGCAATGCGAATGGATTGATCGCACACAATGCCGGACAGGGCAATCACAGCAATGTCAGTGGTGCCACCGCCAATATCGACAATCATGTTGCCGATGGGCTGTTCAATATCAATGCCGATACCAATGGCTGCCGCAATGGGCTCGTGAATCATATACACTTCTTTCGCGTTGGCGTGTTCCGCACTATCCCGAACCGCCCGTTTTTCTACTTCGGTAATGGCGGACGGAATGCAGATCACCATTCTCAAGGACGGCGGGAACAGGCGTTTTCCCGTATCGATCAGCTTGATCATGCCCCGGATCATCATCTCCGCAGCATGGAAGTCTGCGATTACACCTTCTTTGAGGGGTCGGATGGTCTTGATGTTGTCATGCGTCTTCTCGTGCATTTGCATGGCTTCACGACCTATCGCCAGCACCTTGTTGGTGTTTTTGTCAATGGCGATGATACTGGGCTCGTCAACCACCACTTTCTCCTTGTGAATGATCAGCGTGTTGGCTGTGCCCAGGTCAATTGCGATGTCGCTGGTAAAAAAGTCAAAAAGTCCCATGCGGTCTCCCCCCAATTAAGGTTTTTAATGGGCGAAATTACAGAAATTAATGCCGATATGGCAGCGACCAGATCGCTAAAACTTAGGATTTGCCGCCAATGGGAGCCGATCAGTGTTTGAAGTGGCGTGTACCGGTGAACACCATTGACATGCCATGTTCATCACAAAAGCGGATGGAGTCCTGATCCTTGACAGAGCCGCCCGGCTGGATCACAGTGCGGATACCATGCTGGTGCGCAATCTCAACGCAATCAGGAAAGGGGAAGAACGCGTCGGAAGCCATTGCAGCACCTTGCAGGTTGAACCCAAACTGACCTGCCTTTTCGATGGCTTGCCTTAAGGCGTCAACCCGGGAAGTCTGCCCGACGCCGCTGGCGAGCAATTGTCCGTCGACGGCCAGCACGATGGTGTTGGATTTGGTATGCTTACAGATGGCGCTCGCGAAAAGAAGGGCATCCACTTCGGTGGCTGTGGGTGCGATCCTGGTAACTACTTTGAGATCTTCCCGGGCGTCTGTTTTGTAGTCCGATTCCTGGACGATGGTACCGTTCAGCAAGGTCTTGGACTGAAGGTTGTTGTGCAGTGCCTTCTTCTGACGAAGGAGAATCCGGTTCTTTTTGGACCGGAGCAAATCCAGCGCATCAGGTGCAAAGTCCGGGGCAATCAGTATTTCAAAGAAAAGCTTGTTGATTTCCTCTGCGGAAGCAAGATCCACAGTTCTGTTGGTTGCAAGGACACCCCCGAAAGCGGACACCGGATCGGCCTGCAGTGCTTTTGCATAGGCACCCTTCACATCCGTTGCAGTGGCTACGCCACATGCATTCGTATGCTTGATAATCACAAAGGCAGTTTGGCTGAATTCCTGAAGGAGCGCTACGGCCGCATCCACATCAACGAGGTTGTTGTAAGAAAGTTCTTTGCCATTGAGTTGATCGAACAAGGCGTCCAGATCTCCGAAAAAGAATCCTTTCTGATGCGGGTTTTCGCCATAGCGCAAGGTTCGCCCCGCCTGGGCACTCTGCTTGAACCTGAGCAGTTCACCGCCCTGGTTAAAGTAATTGAAGATGGCAGTGTCGTAGTGAGAGGAGGTGTCGAACGCCAGGGCAGCAAATTGTCGGCGGTCGCTCAGTTCAGTACTCCCGTTGTTTTTCTGAAGCAAATCAAGGAGCGCGGCATATTGCTGCCGTGATGATACAATCAGCACATCCTGAAAGTTCTTGGCAGCAGCCCGGATCAATGAAATGCCACCGATATCAATCTTTTCAATAATGTCCTCTTCAGAACCACCGGCAGCGACAGTTTCTTCAAACGGGTACAGGTCAACAATCACCAGATCAATCGGTGCGATTTTGAATTCCTGTGCCTGTGCCAGATCGGACGGAAGGTCCCGTCGGAACAGAATGCCTCCGAAAATAGCGGGATGAAGGGTTTTCACTCTTCCCCCAAAGATGGATGGATAGCCTGTCAGGTCTTCTACCGGAATGACCTTGAAGCCCCTTTTTTCAATGAATTCCTGAGTGCCACCGGTTGAGACAAATTCAACGCCCTGTGCTGCCAGGAGGTCGACAATAGGTCCCAGGTTGTCCTTATAATATACTGATATAAGGGCCCGTTTGATCTGGATTTTTGACATCATGATAGAAATCGCCGGATGGCGCTTGGATACTAACTTAGGCCGGACAGGTAGTCATACTCCTCCATGCGTTCTATTTCAATGGAGAAATCGTCGGCGTCGAGATAGGCGGGAAACTTCTCCCGGTAGGCCTGGAGCGAATGGGCGTTCAACTGAATGGTCTTGATCGTTTCACTGCTTTCAACAGAGAATATGGTATCACCCTTGGGGTTGACCACCGCAGAGAGGCCATTGTATTCCACGCCATTGCCATCCATTCCAACCCTGTTGACTCCTGCTGCGTAGCTGAGGTTTTCGATGGCCCGCGCTTTGAGCAGTGTCTCCCAGGCATTGCTACGCACCATTGGCCAATTGGCCACATAAACCAGCAGGTCATATGCGGGTCGTCTTTCGGAGGAATTGTATCGGTTTCGGGACCATACCGGGAAGCGCAGGTCATAGCATACCAGCGGGCAAATACGCCAGCCCTTCCAGGTTCCGATCAGCAGGCTTTCGCCGGGTGAGTAGACCTGGTGCTCATTGGCCATCCGGAACAGATGGCGCTTGTCGTAGGTCTTGTGATGGCCGCCCGGTTCCATCCACAAGAGCCGGTTGAAGTACCTCTCGTGGACGTTGGTGATGAAACTCCCAAGGATGAGGGCGCCGGTCTGATCCGCCATTTGCTTCATCCACTTGGTGGTCTTCATGTTCATCATCTCCGCGAGTTCCGGGGCATTCATGGTGAATCCCGTGGTAAACATTTCAGGGAGGATGATCACATCGGTAGACTCACCGATTTGCCAGATTTTCTCTTCAAAAGAGGCCAGATTGGCACCGATATCTTCCCAGTGGAGATCGGACTGTATCAGTGTAATCTTGAGGTCCTGCATAATTGGAGTGCAAAGAAAGCGATTGGGGGACTACGAATCAGTTTTTCTCCTCCAACTTTTTTTCGAGCCTTCGTGCTTTCCGGTCGAGGAGGACAATGTAACCGATCAAGCCGGCCAGAACCACCAGGATGATGGCCACCAGTACGTTGATTTTGCCGTCTGCACGCATGGAATCGGCCATTTCAACCTCCTGCGCGGCCAAAGGAAATGCTACCAACATCGCGGCCAGCAGGCTGAGTTTAGAAACCATCTTCATATTCTTCCAGTTTGTTTTCGATTTGGCGCAAACGTATGCGCAAGGAAGTGATCCATACGCCAAGGAGCATCCAGCCAATGACTGCCGGATAAAAAACGGGACGCATCGTGCTGTCCAGGTCATACATATTAAATCCCGGGTTTCCGCCATTGCCAGGGTGCATGGAACTGGTCATGCGCGGAATAATAAAAATCAGCGGAACCATGGCGACAAACGCAAAGATGTTGTAGGCCGCACTGAGCCTTGCGCGCTGCTCGTCGTTGTCAACGGAGGCGCGCAACACAAAGTAGGCCAGGTAAATGAGCAGGGATACGGCAGAACCGATCTGCTTGGGGTCACCGTGCCAGGGTGAACCCCAGGTATAGTTCGCCCAGATCATTCCACTGAAAATTCCCAGGAGCCCGAAGGCAACACCCGTATGGGCGAACGAGACCGCGAAGAGATCGGTCTTTGCAGCACTCCCCCAACGGCCCAGATGCAGTGCTGAGTATACCCCCGAAATAACGAACAGCAGTACCATCGTGAACCACATGGGTACATGAAAATAGAGTGCGCGAATGGTCTCGTTGAGGATTGAAAGTCTCGGTACATCCCACAGCAATCCAGCCAGGACCGTGTAGACAAGCAGGACCACACTCAGGATTTTCCACCAATTCCGCTTCATACCTGTTTTACGATCGCCAAATATAAGGGAACAGCAAGTAGGCCGTGGCGGTCAGGAGCACATTAATTGCCAGTAGCACCAGCAAATGACCCTGACTGGCGTCCCACCCCAGTCCGTCGATGCAATTGCGTGTGATTTTTACACAGTTGAGCAGCATACCAATGACTACGGGAAGGCTGAGCACAGACATCACTACGTGGCTATTACCCGACCGTGAGGCAATCCCTGACATCAGCGTAAGTGTTGAGGAGAATCCGGTAGCAGCAAGCGCGATGAGGAGGGAAAAGATCAAGGTGTCTTCAATTGGATTGGAGAGCAGGAGGCCAAAAATGAGCCATCCGGAAAAAGCCAATACCATGCACAGCAAGGTATTGTAAATGATTTTAGAAAATAGCAGTGCTTCCGGGCTCACGAGCCAGTAATAGTAAACGTCAGTGCCTTTCTTCTCACCAATGAAACTCTTGGCACCGGCGTTGATAAAAGCGAAGAAGGAGACCACCCAGAACAGGGCCGACCACACAACGGCATTGAGCAAATTCTGTCTGAATTGAAAGCTCACATACAGAATAAAGACGGTGCTGATCAAGTACAGGAGCAGGCCTGCCAGCACAGCCATCCGTGCCATCTCTATACGAATCTCTTTTTCAATGAGTCGGAACAGGTTCATGGGCAGGCTTCCCCGGGGTGGAGTTCATTTCAGATATGGGGTAAAAGTAATACTTTTACAGGCTTCAATTCATGTCAACAAACCGTCCATCCACCGTCCTCGTTACCGGGGCTGCCGGGTTTATCGGGTTCTGGTTATCTGACCGGCTGGCAAAGTCCGGATATCAGGTTGTTGGACTGGACAATGTCAATGACTATTACGACGTTCGCCTGAAGCGCGACAGGCTTGAGATACTTCGCAAGCACCAGAATTTTGAATTTGCCGAATTGGATTTACTGGACAAGCAGCGTATTGATGCGCTGTTTGTAAAGCACCGGTTTGATTATGTGATTAACCTTGCTGCGCAGGCAGGGGTTCGCTATTCCATTCAGAATCCATATGCTTATATGGACAGTAACATACGTGGCTTCCTGAATATCCTGGAAGCCTGCCGGAATGTAGCGCCAAAGCATCTGATCTTCGCTTCCTCCAGTTCTGTCTATGGCGCCAATAAGCGTATTCCGTTTTCAGTTCAGGATAACGTTGACCATCCGCTCGCACTGTATTCTGCAAGCAAGCGTGCCAACGAACTGATGGCGCATGCGTATGCCAACCTGTATCAGATACCGAGTACCGGCCTGCGCTTTTTCTCCGTGTACGGACCTTACGGCCGGCCTGATATGGCCCTGTTCATTTTCACGAAGGCCATCCTCGAGGGCAAGCCAATCGACATTTACAATTTTGGCAAAATGAAGCGCGACTTCACCTATGTCGACGACGTTGTCGACGGTATTGTTGCGTTGATGAACAAGATCCCGCAACCAGATACAACCTGGTATGAGCGCCCTCCGGACCCAGCCACAAGTTTTGCTCCGTTCAGGATCTACAATATCGGGAATGACAGCCCGATAGAATTGTTGTCTTTTATAGAGATCATTGAAAGGAAGCTGGGTAAGGAAGCCATCAAGAACTACCTCCCCATGCAGCCTGGAGATATTCCGGAAAGTCGGGCCGATGTGGATGATCTGGAGAAGGCCACCGGCTTCAGGCCCCGCACATCAATGGAAGAGGGTATCGGTAAATTTGTGGACTGGTATCGCAGTTATTATAATAAATAAATAGTTATGGATAAGATTGGCGTAATCGGACTTGGTTATGTAGGGCTCCCGCTTGCTGTTGAGTTCGGCAAGAAAATGGATGTGATTGGATTTGATATCAACAAAGAGCGTATTGCAGAATTGCAGCGGGGACATGACCGTACGCTGGAAACTGATGACATTGAGCTGAAACTTGCTGTCAAGTTGAAATACTCTTCCAACGTGGAAGACCTTCGTGATGTAAACTATTTCATCGTGACAGTGCCAACACCGGTCGATGAATACAAGACTCCTGACCTGCGACCACTGGAAAGTGCGAGTCGCACAGTGGGTGGCGTGCTGAAGCGCGGAGATATTGTCATCTATGAATCTACCGTGTATCCTGGCTGCACAGAGGAAATCTGCGTTCCTGTGTTGGAAAAGGTGAGTGGATTGAAATTTAATGTAGACTTCTTCTGTGGTTATTCACCGGAGCGGATCAATCCCGGCGACAAAGAGCACAGGGTTACGACGATCAAGAAGGTCACCAGCGGCAGCACACCAGAGGTTGCTGAAAAAGTGGACCAGCTCTATCGACGGATTATTGTAGCAGGAACCCACAAGGCTTCTTCTCTGAAGGTTGCTGAAGCTGCCAAGGTGATTGAGAACTCCCAGCGCGATATCAACATTGCATTCGTCAATGAGCTGGCCCTGATTTTTGAGAAGATGGGAATTGATACAACAGAAGTTCTGAAAGCTGCAGGGACTAAGTGGAATTTTCTGCCTTTTCGCCCCGGACTGGTAGGAGGCCATTGTATCGGTGTGGATCCCTACTATCTTACCCACAAAGCTGAGAGTCTTGGTTACCATCCTGAAGTAATCCTGGCTGGCCGCCGGATCAATGACAACATGGGTGGACACATCGCAAAAGCGGTGATTAAGCTGATGGCGAAGCGCCAACTACCAATTTATGAGGCCAATATCCTGGTGTTGGGAGTAACATTCAAAGAGAACTGCCCTGATATTCGCAATAGCAAGGTAGTTGATGTCATCAACGAACTCAGAAGTTTTGGAACAATTGTTGACGTGTATGATCCCCACGCAGACTCTGACGAAGTGAAGCATGAGTATGGTTTTTCGCTTGTTGAAAAGCCCAACAAGAAGTATCACGCAATTGTTCTGGCAGTGGGCCATGAAGAGTTCAAAACCTTCAACCTCAAATCCAACACAGTAGACAATGCTGTGATTTATGATGTGAAGGGGATATACGATCCTTCTGTAGTGACGGCAAGACTGTGATGATCTCATGACAAAATCCAAGAGCATCCTGGTTACCGGTGGAGCGGGCTATATTGGTTCACACACCGTGGTGGAATTGTATCAGGCTGGCTATCTCCCGGTCATTGTAGATAATTTGAGCAGAAGCAATCAATCCATGCTGGATGGATTGCATTCAATACTGGGTGTCCATGTTCCCTTTTATCAGGCAGATTGCTGCGATGCGCAGAAGCTGGTCGAAGTAATCCGGCGACATGATGTTGCATGCGTTATGCACTTTGCTGCGTTCAAGTCGGTCAATGAATCGGTTGCCAACCCGCTTCTTTACTATCGTAACAACATCGACTCACTGGTAGCAGTACTGGAGGCCATGAGGGTAACAGGGGTGAGTGATCTTGTCTTTTCTTCGTCTTGCACGGTGTATGGCCAGCCCGATCATATTCCGGTGGATGAGCTGGCTCCTTTCAAGCGGGCTGAGTCACCGTATGGGGCCACCAAGCAAATGTCAGAGCGTATCATTGAGGATGCCATTCAACTTGGGCTGCGTGCAATTTCACTTCGATATTTCAACCCAATAGGTGCACACCCTGGTTCCCTGATAGGCGAATTGCCAATTGGAGTGCCCAACAATCTGGTCCCCTATGTTACCCAGACGGCGATTGGGCTGCGTGAGAAACTCACCATTTTTGGCGACGACTACAATACACCCGACGGGACTTGTGTGCGCGACTTCATCCACGTCTGCGATGTTGCTGAAGCACATGTGAAAGCGATGGAGTACCTGCAACAGCAACCCAGCAAGCATTTTCTTGCATTGAATTTGGGTACCGGTGTTGGTGTTTCGGTGAAGCAACTGGTGGAAACTTTCATTCGTGTCACAGGGGTGAATTTGAATTGGGTCATGGGCCCCAGGCGCGATGGGGATGTTGAGAAGGTGTACGCCAATCCTGAGTTGTCAGCCAGCGTGCTGCGATGGAAGTCTTCAAGGTCACTGGAGCAAAGCCTGACAGATGCATGGTCATGGGAAAAAGCAATCCGCAAGGGAATATGAATATTAAAATGGTGGACCTGCATGGACAGTACCTTCGAATCAAACAGGAGATTGATGATTCGATGCAGGAAGTGCTTGATACAACTGCATTCATCCAGGGAAAGCAGGTAATTGATTTCGCGGCCGGGTTGGCCGCATATTGCAATGTAAAATCTGTCATCCCCTGTGCCAATGGCACCGATGCGCTTCAGATAGCCATGATGGCGCTGGATCTTCAACCGGGTGATGAGGTCATATTACCGGTCCACACGTATGTGGCAACAGCTGAAGTAATCGCACTGCTCAGGCTGAAGCCCGTTTTTGTTGATGTCGAAGAGCAGTACTTTACGCTTCGGATTGATCAGGTGGCCGAAAGAATTTCTCCTCGCACAAAAGCCATTGTTCCCGTTCATTTATATGGTCAGTGTGCCGATATGGACGCACTGTTAAGGTTGGCCGATCAGAAGAACGTGCATGTCATCGAAGATGTGGCGCAGGCGCTGGGGGCTCGCTATACTTTTCCAGACGGAAAAGTTGCCGCGGCTGGCGCCATGGGAACAATTGGATGCACTTCATTCTTTCCGTCCAAGAACCTGGGGTGCTTTGGTGACGGCGGTGCACTGATGACTCAGGATGAAATGCTGTCCGGGAAAATCCGGATGATGGCCAACCACGGTCAGCGGGTCAAATACCAGCATGACGAAATTGGAGTCAATAGCCGCCTTGACACCCTTCAGGCGGCGGTCCTGAATGTCAAGCTCCGGTATTTGTCAGACTATGAGAGGAGAAGAAATTGGGTAGCCAGCTACTACGATCGATCCCTGGCTGGTGCAGGCGATCTGATTCTGCCGGCGCGCAGACGTGAGAGCACACATGTATTTCACCAATATACCATTCGCACGGATCGTCGGGATGCCCTCAAATCCTACCTGGAGGAGCGTGGAATTCCGAGCATGATATACTACCCAATCCCGCTGCACCTCCAAAAGGCCTATCGCCAGCCAGGTGTTGAAAGAGGAGCGTTCCCGGTCACTGAGCGGCTTTCTGAAACGGTGCTGTCGCTTCCCATACACACAGAAATGGATGATAGTCAATTGGGCTATATTTGTGACACTATCCGTGGATTCTTTACAAAATGAGCGAGGCAAAAGACTACTACGCGCATCCATCCGCCATCATTGATGAAGGGTGTGTGATTGGTCGCGGGGTAAAAATCTGGCACTTTTCACATGTCATGTCAAACTGCGTGATCGGTGATGGATGCAATCTGGGACAGAATGAGGTTGTTTCACCTGACGTGAAATTGTGCCGCAATGTGAAATTTCAGAACAATGTTTCCATCTAC
>JAIBBB010000155.1 GCA_019694905.1 Cyclobacteriaceae bacterium | reverse complement strand
CCTCGGTGTAGCCCTTTGCATGGGCCCCTTTAACTATCCCCTCAACGAAACCTTCAGCACACTCATCCCCGCGCTGATCATGGGTAACACGGTGGTCTTCAAACCGGCCAAATACGGTGTGCTGCTGATACGACCGCTGCTCGAAGCCTTCCGCACCTGCTTCCCCACGGGCGTCATCAACATCATCTACGGCCGCGGCCGTGAAACTGTGGGCGCCCTGATGGAGACTGGCAAGGTGGACGTCTTCGCCTTCATCGGCACCAACCGCGGCGCCAACGACCTGAAGAAACTGCACCCCAAGCCGCACCGGCTCAAAGCGATCCTCGGCCTCGACGCAAAAAACCCTGCGATCGTATTACCAGACGCCGACCTCGACAACGCCGTTAGCGAGTGCATTACCGGCTCGCTCTCCTTCAACGGTCAGCGTTGCACTGCACTCAAGATCATCTTCGTGCACAAAAGCCTCGTCGATGAATTCATCAAGCGCTTCTGCGCAGAAGTCGCCAAACTAAAGTACGGCATGCCCTGGGAACCCGGTGTCTCGTTGACACCTCTGCCCGAGCCCGGCAAAACTGACTACCTGCAGCAGATTGTGAAAGACGCCGTTGACAACGGCGCCAAAGTCATGAACGAAAACGGCGGCGCCGTGATGAACACCTTTTTCTATCCGGCAGTAATCTATCCGGTCAACGACAAGATGAAAGTGTACTACGAGGAGCAATTTGGACCTGTCGTGCCCATCGCTGCCTTTGAAACAGAAGAGGAGATCACGCGCTATGTCGTCAACTCCAACTTCGGCCAGCAGGTGAGCATCTTTGGGAAAAGCCCGAGCCAGATCGCGCGCCTCATCGACGCCTTTGCAAGCCAGGTCGGCCGTATCAACCTGAATGCACAATGCCAGCGCGGGCCCGACACGTTCCCCTTCAATGGCCGCAAAGACTCCGCCGAAGGCACATTGTCGGTGGCCGACGCTTTGCGCGTCTTCTCCATCCGCACACTGGTCGCCGCCAAGGCCAACGCCGACAGCAAAGCCATCATCGGCACCATCCTCCGCAACCGCGAGTCATCCTTCCTCAGCACGGACTACATCTTCTAGCATCATGAGCCAACCCATTGTTGTCATCACCGGCGCCTCCACCGGTATCGGCCTCGGCGCCGCCCGCGAACTCATCCGCCGTGGCTACACCGTGTACGGCAGCGTCAGAAAAGTTGACGACGGCAGCCGCCTGCAACAGGAACTGGGTGCCGCATTCCATCCCCTGTACTTCGACGTGACCGACGGAGTCGCCGTCGGGCGCGCCACTGCAGAAGTATCACGCGCATTGGGCGGTGCACCACTCGCAGGCCTCATCAACAACGCAGGCGTGGCTGTCAACGGCCCCATTGAAGAATTGTCAATCGACGAGATCAAATACAATTTTGAAGTAAACGTATTCGGGCTCCTCCGCACCACCAAGGCATTTCTACCCCTGCTGAAAGCCGGCAAAAAAGGTGAGCCGGCAGGAAGAATCCTCAACATCAGCTCCGTGTCCGGCAAGCTGGTGGCACCCTTCATGGGGCCTTACTCCGGTACCAAGTTCGCCGTGGAAGCCTTCTCCCATGCGATGCGCCGCGAGTTCGACCGCTTTGGCATCAAGGTGGTGATCATCGGTCCCGGTCCGATCGAGACACCCATCTGGAACAAGGCCAACCTTCAGGCTTTTGAAAAGAGCGTCTACATCGACTCGCTGCGCAAGTTCTTCAGGAAGTTCGCCGGTGATGCAAGCAGGCGCATGAGCCTCGAGGAGTTCTCCACACGCATGGCTGACATCTTTGAAAATCCGTCGCCGCGCAGTCGCTACACGATTACAAAAGGCAAGTTTATGAACTTCACGCTGCCGACATTGCTGCCAGACAACATGGTCGATAACTTCTTCAAAAAGCTGATGTAGGCTAGCGCGGCTGCACCTGATAGCCACCCGCCTTCGACACCACAGCCTGCAGCTCTTCCACCGTCACCGGTGCTTTCAACTCCAGCTCTGCTTCGCCAGCCGCCAGCGTCACTTTGGCATTGGCGACCTGGGGATGATTCATCAAAGCCTTTTGTACACGCGCTGCACAATGCTCGCAGGTCATTCCGACAATTCCATATTTCGAATTCATATTTATAGTGTTTATTCCAATTTCCTCGTTCGAAGCCGCAAACTGTTCGTCACCACCGACACGGAGCTCAGCGCCATCGCTGCGCCTGCAATCATGGGGTTGAGCAGGAAGCCATTCACCGGGTACAACACGCCAGCAGCCAGCGGGATGCCAATCGCGTTGTAGACAAACGCCCAGAACAAATTCTGCCTTATCGTTGCCACAATCTGCTGCGACAACCTCATCGCCATCGGCAACTTGCGCAGCCCGCCCGACACGAGCGTCATGCGCGCTACGTCCATCGCCACATCCGAGCCCTCACCCATTGCAATGCTCACATCGGCCACGGCCATCGCTTCCGCATCATTCACTCCATCCCCCACCATCGCTACAATTTTACCCTCTTCCCGCCAGCTTCGGATGCGATCCGCCTTCGCCGCGGGCAACATCGCAGACTCATAATGAGTAATCCCCACGGCAGTGGCAATATTCGCCGCCGCTTCTTCACGGTCGCCCGTAAGCATGACTACTCGCTTACCCATGGACTGCAACCGCGACACCACATCCCTCGCCTCGTCACGCAAATGATCGCTCAACACAAATACTCCCTGCAGTGCACCATCAGCAGCAAAATATACGAGGGATGCGCCGGGTCTCTCCACCGGGAACTGGTCAATGACTATTCCCTGCGACTTCATCAGTGCCTGGCTTCCCGCCAGCACAGAGCGGCCCTGCCACTCACCCTGCACACCCAGGCCACTGAGTTGAGTGAATGCTCCGACTGCCACACGGCCTCCTTCTTTTGAACAATACTCACTGACAGCCATGGCCAGCGGATGGCTCGACTGCGACTCAAGTGCATACACAACAGGCGTCCACTTTTCCGCTGTCGATGGATCCATCCACAGCACTTCGGCGACCACAGGCTTACCCATGGTCAGGGTGCCTGTCTTGTCCAGCACCACCACATCAATCTTGCTGGCCTGCTCCAAACTCTCCGCGTCGCGGATCAGGATGCCGTTGGCTGCGCCCTTGCCCATGCCCACCATGATGGCGGTAGGTGTGGCGAGCCCCAGCGCACAAGGACATGCGATCACCAGCACACTCACCATCGCCAGCAAACCCTGTGTGAGGAAGGCAGTGCCGCCCAGCACCAGCCAGGCGAGCAGTGTAAGCACAGCAATCACAAGTACGGCCGGCACAAAGATGCCTGCGACCTTGTCGACGAGCTTCTGCACCGGCGCCTTGGTACCTTGTGCATCGCGAACCCTGCGGATGATCCGCGCCAGCAACGTGTCGCCGATGGGTTTGTTTACCATGACAAACAAACTTCCATCCTGGTTGATTGTGCCCGCAAATACTTCTTGCCCGGCGCGCTTCTCCACCGGCACCGACTCTCCCGTGATGGTGCTCTCATTCACAAAACTCAGTCCCTCCTTCACTACTCCATCGGCGGGAATTTTTTCTCCTGCACGCACCAGCAGCAGTTGACCAGGTACCACGCTGGCAATCTCCACTGTTTCGGTCTTGCCCTCAGCCGTCACCAGCGTCGCCTGACCGGGCTGCAAACCCATCAGACTCTTCAGTGCTTCCGAGGTCCGGGATTTTGCGCGCTCTTCAAGAAACTTGCCGAGCAGGATGAAGGTGATTATTACTGCTGCTGCTTCAAAATATACGTGCGGGTGCTGACCATGACGGTGCCAGAAATCAACAGCGAAGGTGTTGAATACACTGAAAACAAAAGCGACGGAAGTGCTCAACGCAACAAGTGTATCCATGTTGGCATGCCCGTGGCGCGCCTGCTTCCAGGCGTGCACAAAGAAATTGCGGCCCAGCCAGAATACGACCGGCGCACTCAGCACCATCATCAGGTAGTTGGCGTAGCGCCACTCCATCCACACCATGCCCAGCAAAACCACTGGCAAGGTCAGCACAGCGGCAGCCACTACACGACCCCGCAGGGCCATAACCGGATCTTTGGTGGTAGATACTGTCGGTACCAACGTCAGGTCATACCCGGCCGATTGCACGGCAACGCGCAGCGACTGCGGCGTCACACCGGCGAAGGTTTCCACCTGAGCGGTCTGATTGGCATAATTGACCGCTGCTTTCGTTACGCCTGCTTGTTCGCGGAGTGTAGACTCTACAAACAGCGCGCAGGAGGCGCACGTCATTCCCTCGACCGGCCACTCGTACTTTTCCAGCGGCACATCATATCCCACATTTCTGATCGTCTTGATGATCCCCGCCAGCGTCGCCTGACTGTCGTCGACATCGACCAGTGCCCGTCGGTTGTTGTACTCCACACGCGGAGTCACAACGCCAGGCATGGCAGCCAGCGCTGTCTCAATCGCTGCCGCACAAAACTCGCTGTCGAGGCCGGTCAATGGCAATTCGTAGTGCCTGGTCATGAAACAAAGATACGGGCGACTGCCCGGCGCGCCTGTATAAATTAACCGGAAGGATGTACAAACTTACCGGCCCACCCGGTCCAGGGGCTGCCGCTGGCCATTCGCGCGGAATTCCGTGGGCGTCATGCCGGTAATCTTCCGGAACTGACTGGAAAGGTGCTGCACACTGCTGTATCCAAGCCGGTCGGCAATCTCACTCAACGTCTGCTGGTCATACACGAGCAACTCCTTGACATACTCAATCTTGTGCCGGATGACAAACTGCTCCAGCGTGATTCCCTCGGTGTTGGAGAACAATGCGCTGATGCGGTCAAAGTCCTTGCCGAGTTGCCGACCCACATACACCGAGAGCTTTTGTTGCTGCACTTTGTTGTCTTCCGACCGCGCATAGGCCATGGCAATCTGCCGGATCTCGCTGATCATACGCGCCGTCTGGTCTTCCAGCAATTCAAAACCGATGCTTTCAATATCCTGCCTGAACGACTGCAGTTGTCCGGGAGCAGGCGTGTCCACCAGATCCACCACCCCCAATGATACCTGACGCGCAGCCAGGTGATGTCGCGCCAGCGCGGTCTGAACTGCCATGATGCAGCGATCGCAGACCATGTTGCGGATGTACAATCTGTTGTCTGCAGTATTCATATGGGCCAGGTCACCGTAATGGTCGTACCCACACGCGATCGCGAGTTCAACTCAACCTGCCCGTTCATCTTCTCCACCGCTTCCTTCACGATGTACAGTCCCAGGCCGGAACCCTGATGGCTTTCCGTAGCGCGGAAGAACATGTCAAAAACACGATTTTGAAACTCCATGGGGATACCAATTCCGTTATCAATAACAGCAATCCGGCAAAAATCATTCCCGCGTGTAGCCTCCAGTTGGATCACGGGTTTGGTCCGGGAGAAGTCTGCATACTTGATGGAATTCGTGAGCAGGTTGTTGAGGATAATCTTGAACCTGAATTTGTCCACCACCAGTTCCAGGTTATCCGGGAACGCATATTCGAATTGGACCTTCTCCACGTGCGGCAAATACTTCAACGAAGCGATGGTCTCCTCCACCATCGGACGCAACAGGACCGGCTCCTTCACCACTTCGGTGCGCGCATTGCGCGAATAAGAAATGATCTCGTGTATGAATTTGTCCATGGCCTGCACCCGGTCGCGCATGAGACCGAGGTATTGCGGATTGTTCCGCTCCTCCTGCCGGTCCATCAGGTTCAGCAATCCCGCGATCGAGCTGAGCGGTGCGCGGAGGTCGTGCGACACGCTGTACACAAAGCGGTCGAGCTCAGCATTGGATTTTCGCAGTTCCTGATTCTGCTGTTCGATGATCAGGTTGCTGTCCTGCAGAATGCGCTCTGAACGGTGGTTAAGGCGCAGGAGAAAGTAGGCACAGATCATACACACCACACTCATCGAAAAGATGTTCACGACCATGAAGATCTTGATCTCGCGCGGCTCAAAGGCACGGAACGGGACAATCTGAGGTTCAAAAAAAAGAATGAACATGAAGAGCAAGACCGATCCGATGGTAACCGCAAACAGCTTCCAACGCTGGTCGTAGCTGTAAGCCGCCAGAGCCGCGGAGCAGACTGAGACAAAATGGAGGTACAGGCCCGTCTCTCTGGATTCACTTGACACCAACAGAAAAATCGCCACCGTGATGAACAGGAATGAAAAGTCGCGCGTAAAGGCTATCCATCCTCTGTGGTAGGTGAACATCGACACCAGCGTGCCGCCTACGCCTATTTCAAAAATCAGCGGCGAAACGTGAACCTCCAGAATGTAGGCCAGCAGCAAGTACGTGACGATCACGGCAAACTGCACGACCAACAGGTTCCTCAACAAAATCCGACGCTGGTTCTCAGCGTATAGCTGGTGATCTGTAATGACCGACATGGTACTGCTCAGTGTGCTGGCTGCAAATGTACAACATCGGTATTACCCGGCTACTTCCAGACCGCGAGGATCGCGCCCATAATCGTCAGGGCAAGGATGCAGTACAACGCGTTGATCAAAAAATGACCCAGCGGACGCCGTTCGAAAAGATAGATCACGCCAAGAAAAGTAGCCACCCAACCAAAACCGGCGAGGAAACCCCAGAGCGCACCCATCTCTATGCGGGACTCAGGTCCGATGAACATGGTGAGGTTGACTGCCGCCACCAGCATCAGCACGAAAGACAACCCAAAGATCATGCCCATCGGTTTGCCCTTAAGCGACTCCTCTGTAAAGCCATTGGCCTTCATCCAGGCCTTTCCAAACAACGGGCCAAACCAGAGTCCGCCCAAAAGAAAAGCTGATAACGCCGACACGAGTACGGCCCAATAGTTCATCTGCATAGTAGTAGGGGTTAGTTTACAGCAAACTACTGAAACCTCACAGATCTTCAAACGCCCGCTACACCAACAGCAAAAGTGACGGGGGCAGCGGTCAGGCCACGCCCTGCTTCTTCTTGAGCAGCAAAGCCGACACCAATGAAATCACAACGCCCACCGGAAAAATCTCCATCAAGGTCATACCAAAGCGGGTGACGAAGTTGGCGTACATCGCTTCAAATTCATCCATGCTCCTGGTGACCTCAGCCAGCTTCTCAGCGGTAGCACCGGTCGCCTGCGCTTTCGCGATCGCTGCCGTCCGCATCTGCTGCACGAAGTCTGTCATGAACAACTTAAGATTGATCTCCCAGCCCACGGCATAGCAAACACTGGCCACCAGCGAAATGAGCAGGCCCACACCCAGCGCCCGACCAAAGGTGATGGACCCCTGCAACTGCTGGTCCCTGTACGACCGCACGCCAAAAAAGATAGCAGACAGCGCCACCACCATGGTGGTAATGCCCACGAGGAATCCGTTGTCGGCATTGAGGGTGCCGTTGCGATGGAGCGGCACCGTGAGGAACATCATCGCCACGACAATGCCGCCGGCAATCAGACCAAAAGTGAATACGGCTTTTTTCATAAGGGTTTTTCTTTCAAAAATGGCCTTCTCACACACCTGCGGCCCTCATCCGAAAGTATGAATCTATCAAAATCATGGCAGAATCCATCCAAAGCATGAGCCCCTGGTTGCACGTCCGCTCACTGCACAAATACGCGTAGCCATACGATTGATTTCACCATTGCCACCAACCTACATTGAACTCCGTACATGAAACGCCCGATGTCGCGTTGGAAATTACCCGAAGCCACTGCCCTTGGCGCTGCCAGCGCCCTGGTTCTTTGGGCGCTTCAGCATTGGAAGTGGGTGATTCAGTTTGTGGTGGACCTGACGCGATAGGGTCACTGGATCAACCCTTCCTGCCGCGCTTTCTGGACGGCCTGCGTTCTTCGACGCACATCCAGTTTAACAAACAGGTTGGCAGTATGGGTTTTGACGGTGGGCACAGAAATAAAGAGTTTGCCTGCAATCTCCTGGTTGGACAACCCAGCCGCCATCAGCGCCAGTACTTCTGCCTCGCGTGTGGTGATGCCCCAGGCGCGGATCTGCTCGTCGATGCGGACAGCGGGGGTCGCCGCAGCCACCAATTTTCTGCGCGCATTCAGCCGCAGTCCGGCCCAGACGCCGAGCGCAGTAAACAACAGCGCCACCGCGCCGATGTAAAATTCCATCCGCAGGTCATAAATCCAGTAACGGTACTCCAGCATCTTCAGCAGGAAGATGAGCACCGCCATCAGCAAGCCGTACAGGAGAATGGTGCGCCGCATGGAACAAATCTACGCGCAAATTCTTCACCGTCAACCCGCCCACCCTTCGCGGTCAAGGCTTCTGTACTGGATGGCCTCCGCCAGATGGTCAATGCCGATGCTGTCGGCGCCGGCGAGATCAGCAATCGTTCGCGACACCTTCAGGATCCGGTCATAGGCGCGCGCTGAAAGCCCTAACCGCTCCATCGCCGAGCGCAGCAGCGACCGCCCGGCATCGCTGATCACACAAATCTCTTTCACGACGTTGGAAGGCATCATCGCATTGCTGAAGATCGCCGACTGGCCCTCAAAGCGCCGTGATTGTATCTCCCGCGCGCGAATCACCCGCTCCCGCACCTCCGCACTCGTCTCCGATTTGCGCTGCGCCGTCATCTCGTCAAAACTCACCGGCACCACCTCAACGTGTAAATCGATCCTGTCCAGCAGCGGCCCGCTTACACGATTCAGATACCGCTGTACCACCCCGGGTGCGCAAACACATTCCTTCTCCGGGTGGTTGTAGTAACCACATGGACATGGGTTCATGCTCGCCACCAACATGAAGTTTGCCGGGTAGTCAATGGAGACCTTCGCCCGCGATATCGTGACCCGCCGCTCCTCCATCGGCTGCCGCATCACCTCCAGCACCGTGCGCTTGAACTCCGGCAACTCGTCGAGGAACAACACACCGTTGTGTGACAGAGAAATTTCTCCGGGCTGTGGATTGCCACCGCCACCAACCAGCGCCACATCGGAGATGGTATGATGCGGACTCCGGAATGGCCGCGTGGTCATCAGCGTAGCGTGATGCCCCAACTTGCCCGCCACCGAGTGAATCTTCGTGGTCTCCAACGCCTCATTCAATGTCAGCGGCGGCAGAATGGTCGGCAGTCGCTTCGCGAGCATGGTCTTGCCGGCACCCGGTGGACCAATCATAATCACATTGTGACCGCCGGCTGCGGCGATCTCCAGCGCACGTTTGATGTTCTCCTGACCCTGCACGTCCTTAAAGTCGGCGTCGTAGTCGTTGAGCCGGCTCCTGAATATTTCCGCCACATCCACACGCAGCGGCTCAATGTGCAGCCGCCCTTCAAAAAAATCCACCGCCTCTTCGAGAGAGTCTACACCGATGATCTCCAGGTCGCTGACAATTGCGGCCTCACGCGCGTTGGCCTTCGGCAGCACAAACCCCTTGAACTCGTTGCGCTTCGCCTGTATGGCAATCGGCAACACACCCTTGATGGGACGCAGCTGTCCATCGAGAGCGAGCTCTCCCATGATCATGTAGTTTTCCAGCCCTGTGACCTGGGCCTGCCCCGACGCCTGCAACACCGTGAGCGCGATC
>JAIBBB010000382.1 GCA_019694905.1 Cyclobacteriaceae bacterium | reverse complement strand
CGAGGCCCGTCATCACCTCATCGGCGATCAACAATATGTTGTATTGGTCGCAGACGCGACGCATCTGCTGGTAGTAGTTTGCGGGCGGCGTCAGCGCTGTACCTGCTGCCCCCACCACGGGCTCCGCTACAAATGCAGCGATGGTATCCGGACCCAGGCGCTCCAGTGTATCTGCCAGTTCCTTTGCATGCACCTCCGCCGGATCGGTGTCGAGATTAGCGTGTAGTTGGGGATATTTCTCAAGGCCATGCTCAAAACGACTGCGACGGATCGGATGCCCGGAGAGTGACAACGCACCCACGGTGATGCCGTGATAGCTCTTCCAGCGACTGATGAACCGCCGCTTCCCGGGCCTGCCGGATTCCTGCCAGAACTGCTGCGCAATCTTCATCGCAGTCTCAATGGCCTCCGTGCCGCTGTTAACAAAAAAGGTGTGAGCATGCGACTGTCTGACGGATTTCGAGGCAAGGAATGCCGCCAGTGCCTCGGCTTCTTCAGAGGCGAACTGCGACCGATAGACAAATTGTAACCGGGATGACTGTTTGCGGATTGCTTCCAGTACGCGTGGATAGGAGTGACCCAATGAACAGGTGATAGCGCCGGAGGAACCATCCAGATAGGTCTTGCCATGCTCGTCGGTGATGAACACGCCGTTCGCATGAACAGCTTTCAGGTAATTCTTTTTCAGCAAAGGCTGAATGTTATGAGGCGCCATGCAAGTGGAATAGTGCTCAATTTAACCTGAAATGGAGTGGGAGTAAAATGGGTCTTCGATTTATTTGAAAGCCTTGAGTGTACAGATGAGATCGTGTATCTTCCCGTTTCACCCATGCTGAGCAGGTTCCCCAATGCACTTGTGATTGTCTTGCTGTTCATCCTACTGGCAGGACTTCTGTGCTATGTTCTTCCGATGGGACAGTATGAACGCACGCAGGACCCGGCTACCGGCAGGGCTGTTGTGGTTGCTGGAAGTTATCATGCCATTGACGCCGGGCGAATTGCACCTTTTCAACTGCTCGTGGATATTCCCCGTGGCATCAATTCAGGAGCGGAGGTAGTGGTCCTCATCTTCCTGGTGGGCGGGTTCTTTTACATCGTGGACAAGTCTGGCGCCCTGCGGGAAGGTATTGTGGCACTAGCCCATCTCGTGCATGGCCGGGAGGGCCTCGCACTCTGGGTGGTGGGCCTGGTCTTTGCCATCGGGGGCGCACTGGAGGGCCTGCAGGAAGAGATTATCCCGGTCATACCGGTACTTCTGATACTCACGCAGAAGTTGGGCTTCAATCGATTTGTAACAATTGCCATTAGCTATGGTGCTGCCACTGTGGGCGCCATGTTCAGCCCACTGAACCCATTCGGAGCGGTCATTGCTCAGAAACTGGCGGAAGTACCGTTTCTGGAAGGGTCTACCCTCCGGATGATTGCGTTTGGTGTGGGCTTCTCACTCTGGATGTATCTGGTGGTTCGCTACGCAAAGGCCAATGCGATTGTTCCTGCCACCAATTCTGAGCATGAGAAGACAACAGGATCCTCCCTTCACTGGCGCCATCAATTGATTCTAACCATGGCCGCACTCACGTTCGCAATTCTTATCATCGGCCTGATGGCGTGGGGCTGGGGATTTAACGAAATGTCAGCTGAGTTCTTCCTGTCTGGTCTGCTCATCGGCCTGGTGGGCGGAATGGGTTTGAATGGTACCTGCCTCGCCTATGTGGAGGGATTTCGTGAAATGACTTTTGCCGCCATGATCATCGGGATGTCTCACAGCATTTCCCTGGTTCTCACCGACGGACACATCATGGATACGATTATCTACGGCCTTTTTACGCCTCTGCAATACCTGCCTGCGCAAGTGAGCGCATTGGGTATGATGCTTGCACAGGCCGGTCTTCATGTTGTGGTTCCTAGCTATTCGGGCCAGGCTGTGCTCACGATACCTATTCTCATTCCTGTGTCGGATCTCCTTGGGCTTTCCCGCGATGTCTGTGTGCTTGCCTTTCAATACGGTGCTGTTGTGATGGACATGGTGATCCCAACCAATGGTGCGTTGATGGCGGTCATCGCACTGGCCGGAATCCAGTACAATGAGTGGTTTTCCTTTATTTGGAAACGGATCCTCTTGCTGATGGCCTTCGGCGGGGCGATCATCCTCCTGGCAATTGCCTCCGGATTTTGAGAATAGGGGGGAACTACCTTTCCTTTCTGCGAATTCTCAACTTAATTTGCCAGTCATGCTGCGTCGCCTTACCATCCGCAACTACGCCCTGATTCGCGAACTGGAACTGGAGCCTTCCAACAACCTCTCCGTAATCACCGGAGAAACCGGCGCTGGAAAGTCCATCATGCTCGGTGCACTGGGTTTGCTGCTGGGAACCAGGGCCGACACAAAAGTGCTTTGGAACGAGGAGGAGAAGTGCATCACGGAAGGTGTTTTTGATATTCAGGAATACCGGTTGCGGAAACTATTTGAAGAGGAAGATCTCGACTACCAGGACCAGACGGTTCTCCGGCGAGAGATCAGTCCGCAGGGCAAGAGCAGAGCTTTCATCAATGATACACCTGTCACGCTGGATGTGATGCGGCGCATGGCCAGCAGGCTCATGGACATTCATTCTCAGCACGAAACACTTGACCTGGGTGAACAACGCTTCCAGTTGAGCTTGTGCGATGCATGGGCGGGGCACGACGCTCTGCTTTCCCGGTATCAGTTGGCGTGGTCAGATTTGAAGAAGTGCAGGCGCGAATGGGAGGCATTGCAGGAAGAGGCACGGGCGCTTCAACAGGAGGCCGATTTTATCCGGTTTCAGCTGGAGGAACTTCAAAAGGCAGTCTTGGAGCCCGGCGAATATGAAAAACTGGAAGAAGACCTCCGGATCAGTGAGCATGCGGAAG
>JAIBBB010000381.1 GCA_019694905.1 Cyclobacteriaceae bacterium | reverse complement strand
ACGCGATATTTTTCATTTGAACTGACGTCCCGAACAGGATCGTCAATCAGTCTTTGGATTTCTCGACCTCGTGGCCGCCGAATTCGTTGCGCAGCGCTGCGACTACTTTCCCTGCAAACGTATCCTGTTGTTGTGAGCGGTAGCGCATGAGCAATGACATCGTGATGACGGGTGTGGGTACGCCGAGGTAGAGTGCCGCTTCCACCGTCCACTTGCCCTCGCCCGAAGAGTGCATCACACCCTTGATGGATTCGAGGTTGGTATCTTTTTCGAGTGCGTGCTGGGTGAGTTCCATGAGCCAGCTGCGCACAACAGAACCGTGGTTCCACACGCGCGCCACCTCGGCGAGGTTGATGTTGTTGTCGTGCTTGTGGAGCACCTCGAGTCCTTCGGCGATGGATTGCATCATGCCATATTCGATGCCGTTGTGTACCATCTTCGCAAAGTGACCGCTGCCGGACTTGCCGCAGTAGAGGTAGCCGTTTTCCACCGAGATGGATTTGAACAGCGGCTCGCAAAACTCGAATGCATCGCGGCGGCCGCCGATCATCGTGCAGACGCCTTCGAGTGCACCTTTCACACCGCCACTGGTACCGCAGTCGAGGAGGAGGGCACCTTGTTTTTCCAGTTCTTTCGAACGGGTGATGGAGTCTTTGTAATGGGAATTGCCGCCGTCGATGAGGATGTCGTCGGGCTGCAAGTGATTTTTCAGGTTGGCGAGGATGACATCGACCACGTGGCCGGCGGGCACCATGATCCAGATGACGCGGCGGCGGGGCAGCGCAGCCACCAGTTCGCTGATGGTGGGTGCAGTGCGGACGCCATCCTGCTGAATGCGGTCCATGGCCCCTTTGTTGATGTCGAAAGCAACCACCTCGTGACCATGGCGCTGGAAATTGAGGGCCAGATTGTATCCCATCTTGCCCAGCCCGATCAGTCCGATTTGCATTGGTTGGTGGTTTAGGGCCGTCAAATTAGAACTTTCTGCCCACTTCCAAAAGGCAGGGTCAGGACCGCCGGGGCAGCAATGCCATGAACTCGGCCATCACTTTCCGGTACTGTGCATGGAATTCGGGCCGCGGGAGGTAGGTGGCGGCCGGAGCGGATTGCAGCGGGACGGTGTGTCCCAGTGCATGCCACGTCATCACAGCGGCGCCGCGGGCGCTGGCGTCGCTGAAGTCGCGCACATCAACGGGGTGGCCCGTGAGATCGGCCATTAACTGCACCCAGGCGGGGCTGTGCACAAAGCCGCCGCTGGCGACGAGCCGGCGCCAGGGGCCGCTGGTTTCTTCGATGGCGTTGATGATCAGCTGCAGGTTGCAGGCGATGCCTTCAGCCATCGCGCGCAGCAGGTCGTCTTGCTGATGTTTTTCTGTGCGATGGTGAAACGACGGCCGAAGGTCCGGGTCGTAGTAGGGTGCGCGTTCGCCGAGGACGTAAGGGATGAATTGCAAGCCACCGCCGCCCGGCGCGGTGTTGACGAGTGCGCGTTCGACCGCGGCGGCATCTGTTGCGGAACCTGTCTGGCGGTGCCACCACTGAAAGACAGAGAAGCCGTTGTTGCTCGCGCCGCCGGTGATACACCGGGTGTCGTCGAGCCAATAGGTAAACAGTCGCCCATGTGGATCAGTCTGTGCGGCGGAGAGTCTCCGCACGGCGGCGCTGGTGCCAATCGTGAGAGACAAGTCATCATTCGTGAGCAGGTCACTGCCGAGGTGTGCGAGGCAACCGTCGCTGGCACCGATGACGAGCGGAATGTGGGTGGGGATCTCACGCACGGCATTGTGTTGTGCGTGGACGGATACAGGCATTGACAGTTGTTCAGGTTGCACGCCGGCGAGGGTTAGTGCTTCTTTGTTCCAGGTGCGTGCGCGCAGGTCGAAGAGGCCGGTGGCTGAGGCGAGGGAGTGGTCGATCCAGTGCGTACCCGTGAGGTGAAGCCACACGTATTCTTTGATGCCCATCCAGCGCGCGGTGTCGCGGAAAAGTTGAGGAGCTTCCTGGCGTAGCCACACGAGTTTGCACAGCGGCGACATGGGGTGCACTGGTGTACCCGTCTGCTGGTGCAGCCTTGCGGCGACCGGTGTGGCGCGAAGTGCAGCGGCCTGGTGTCGGGCGCGCAGGTCACCCCAGGTGTACAGGGGCGTGCGCGGGCGACCAAGGTGATCGGTGCCGAGCAGGCTGTGCATGGCGGCACTGAAGCCAACCGCGGCAACCTGGTTGATAGAAGAGGGCGTGAGCAACTGTTGAAGACAATCGCGCACAGCCGCGAGAATTTCGTCGGGATCTTGTTCGGCGCCGTCGCCAACAAATTGAGTAGGATAAGCGCGGTACGCAGAGGCATGCGCCTGGCCTTGCCGGTCAAACAGAAGGGCCTTGGTGCCGGAGGTACCGATGTCGATGGCGAGGACGAATGCTTTCACAGGCTATTCCTGAAAAATAGCAAATGCCCCTCACAGATGACGTTGGGTGGAGCGATTATCGCTTGAGGATCTTGAAGGTGCCCTTGAAGCCGCTGTCGTCGTTGCGGATGGCAAGGAGATAGTAGCCGGCGGGGAGGTCTTTCACCTTCAGGCGGATTTCGTAGTCGTCGAGGATTTCAGATTCAACCTCAACCACGTTGCCGATGATGTTGTGGAGTGTCATCCGCACTTTGGCTGTTTGAGCCTGCTCAAATTTGACGGTGACAGTTTCGACGGCGGGGTTGGGATACAACGTCACCTGACGGGTATCCACGGCAGCCTTCACATCGGGGCGGCTCTCCTGTGCTGAGGACACCGATTCCTGCGCCCGGGCAACCGTGGCGGCAGAAAGAAGGCCAAAAATCAACAGAACAGTAGAAAATCTCATAGTGGGTTTATACGGTTGTCAGGCATCCGGGGATGCACTTCCTGATA
>JAIBBB010000154.1 GCA_019694905.1 Cyclobacteriaceae bacterium | reverse complement strand
CCTCCTACCCAGTCTATAATAAAGTCCTGGGGTGGTTTGGCATCAACTCAAGTCTCGCCATACCCGCCAATCAGGTTGAGTACTTTTCGCACCTTCAACTTTGGTTTGCAGTCGCGGTAGCGGCAACCTCGGCCACAGCCCAGGCATTTTGGTGGCGGAAGATGGACAAGTCAATTTGGAAGAAGGAAGTTCTTGTCCCCATGTTGTATTCGGCGCTCATCGCCGTAGTGCTCATCAATCTTTTCAAGGTATATGATGTGGCACTCGCCTTCCTGATGCTTGCCGGTGTTTACATTATCTTCTCAAATCTCTCTGTCTTGTTCCGAATTGCGCGTCGCAATGCAAGTCTGTCGGGCGGAGCAATTACCCACATCGGCATCGGACTCATGCTGATTGGCATTCTCTTTTCGGCGGGCTATTCCAGAATTGTTTCGTTGAATAATACAGGGATGCCCATTTCAAGCGATTTCTCTACGGAATTTAACCGGGACAATCTCCTGTTGTTTATCAACGAGCCCCGTAACATGGCAGGCTATGACATTGAGTTTCTGGGTGAAAGGATCTTGTCCCGATCTGGCAACCGTTATATTCCAAAAGATGCAATTACCACAACCAGCGATCCTTATAAAGTCGTAGCCAAAACGGATATTGTTAACGAGGGAGTTCTTTCATTTAAAAAAGGGGATACTCTTGAAGTGAATTCTGAGAACACCTACTATGAAATTACATTGAGCCAAAATGGATCTGTAGAGGCTCGTCTATTTCCCAGGATTCAGATGAATCCGTCGATGGGAATGTTGTCGTCTCCCGACATCAGACGTGGCATGAGCAAAGACCTGTACACGCACGTTTCTGCACCCATGAACCGTGAAGCTGAGCCCGACTGGAAAACTCATGAGGAAACTGTGAGGCTAGGGCAGAAGTTCTTTGTGAATGATTATGTGGCGGTTTTGGAAGAGGTGAAACCTCTAAGAACGGTGCAGGGTGCAAACCTGCCGGAAGATGCGTTGGCAGTTCAGGCTTCCATACGCATCGAAGGTGAACACGGGAGCTACCTTGCGGACCCTGTGTTCCTGATTACCACATCTTCAACCAATCCTCAAATTGGCATCATCGCATCAGAAATCAACGACCTGGGGGTAAAACTCTCGTTAGCAAGTATCCACCCACAGACGAATGAGTTTACGTTGAGCATCTCTACGCGGCAGAAAGACTGGGTCATCATCAAGGCCCTTGAAAAACCCTGGATCAACGTACTTTGGTTAGGCACCGGCGTGCTGATGGTGGGATTCTGCTTGGCCATGGTGCGCAGGTTCAAGTCCTAAAAGTTTCTTCCACTGGTGAAAGACGCTGGCAGCAAAAGCTGCTGTTTTGTAGCTTCACGGCTATTCAATTTGCTATGATTGCCGATCTTAGAAGTGATACCGTGACCAGGCCGACGCCGGCTATGCTTGACGCTATGTGGAGTGCACCCGTTGGTGATGATGTATTCGGTGATGACCCGACCGTAAAGGAACTTGAACAATTTTGTGCCAATCTGATGGGGATGGATGCTGCCATTTTTTGCCCGTCAGGAACCATGACCAACCAGATTGGGGTCCGCTTGCATTTGAAACCCTTTGAAGAGGTGATCTGCTACCGCGGGTCACATGTGTATCTGAACGAAGGCGGTGGGATTGCCGGGAACAGCAGCGCCAGTGTACGCCCTTTGGAAGCCGCAGATGGCATTTTAAATCCTGCCATGATTGAAGCAAACATCAATCCAGATGATCCGCACTATGCCAGGACCGCGCTTGTCTCCCTGGAGAATACAGTAAACCGGGCAGGCGGAAGCTACTATACGCTGGAACAAGTCGCCGCTATCAGCACCAACAGCCGACGCCTTGGCTTGCGAATGCACCTGGATGGGGCAAGGCTATTTAACGCGCTGGTTGAGACAGGTGAATCTGCCCGCCAATATGGAAGTCACTTTGATTCAATATCGATTTGCCTGTCAAAGGGATTGGGTGCGCCGGTAGGGTCCGTCTTGTTGTGCAGAAAAGAGCTGGAACATGCGGCAAGAAGATCAAGAAAGGCCTTTGGTGGTGGCATGCGTCAGGCCGGTTATCTCGCAGCTGCAGGTCTTTTTGCATTGAAGAATAATGTCAGCCGATTGAAGGAAGACCATCAGCGGGCTCGCTTGTTGGGAGAAACTCTCGCTGGTCTAGGTATTGTTAAACAAGTCTTACCGGTGAGGACTAACATCGTGATTTTTGAACTTGAAGCGTCTGTGCCGGTGGCCCCGATGCTCAAATGGCTTGAAGAGCACGGCGTCCGGGCTATTGGTTTTGGCCACCAGACCATTCGTCTGGTCACGCACCTTGATTTCAATGATGACATGCTGCAACATACCACAGATACCCTTAAGAAACTCTCCAACCGATAACTGATGGAAACCCCCGGACTTGAGCCTTTACTCGAAGGAGGTGCAATGGAACAGGCCCTCGATTCAGCGAACGAGCAAAACGGCAATGCTTCCAAGACTTGTCACAATTGTGGTTCTCCACTCACCGGAAAGTTCTGCTCCAATTGCGGTCAGAAGGACATGCCCAAGCGACAGACACTGGGTGAACTGATCACCAATTTTGTCTCCTCTATCTGGAGTTATGAATCAAAGTTCATTCAAACCACTCGTTATCTTCTGTTTCGTCCGGGGCTGCTGGCAATAGAGTACACGCAAGGAAAGAGAGAGACCTACTACCATCCTGCCCGGATGTATGTGTTCATCAGTTTTGTTTTTTTTCTGCTCTTCTTCTCGCTTCCGGATCAGGAGGATAAGAATAGTTCCATCATCCGCGATTCCAATGGAAAGATGGATACGACAGCCACACTCAATGCGATCAGAGAAGACCTGAATGAAAAAGACAGTGCCGTTGCCCGGTTTCTATCCCCAGAGTTCATTGATTCGTTGAAGCGCGCCAATGCCAACCGCAAGAAAGACAACAATTGGCATTTTAACCTTGGAGATAAGACATACAAGTCAGTACCTGCTTACGATTCCATGCAGAATCTCCTTCCTCCTGAAAAGAAGCACAATGCACTGGAGCGGGCGTTAGTCATTCGGGGCATTGAACTGACAGAAAAGTTTAAGGAAAGTCCTGAAGAATTTGGCAAGGCATTCAAACAGATGTTCCTTCAAAACCTGCCAAACGTATTCTTTTTCCTTCTGCCCATTTTCGCGCTGCTCCTGAAACTTCTTTATATACGCAGAGACTTCTACTATTCAGAGCACCTGGTGTTCTCCATCTACTATTACAATTTCATCTATTTGGCGGGGTCGATTGCCCTGTTGGCCAGCTATATCCCATGGATTGGTTGGGCAGCCCAGCCCGGCTTTTACGTCTGGTCAGCCATTTATTTCTATCTCGGTATGAAGCACATGTACCGGCAAGGGTCTGGCAAAACAGTGGTAAAGTATCTATTGTTCGGTAGCTTATTCTCATTCTGTCTGATGCTCGGAATTTTCATCAACCTGATGATCGTTCTGTACAAAGTTTGAAACATGCTTCAACCGGACCAACCCCTTGCCGAACGTTTGCGGCCATCCCGTCTGGATGACCTCATCGGACAAGAACATTTGTCCGGACCAGAGGGTATCATTCGAAAGACACTGGCAACAGGCGCTATTCCATCGATGATATTCTGGGGGCCACCAGGGGTCGGGAAGACCACCATGGCCAACATCATTGCCAACGAAATCAAGAGACCCTTCTTCACACTGAGTGCCATCAGCGCAGGAGTAAAGGATATCCGGGATGTGATCGACCAGGCCAAACGCACGGGCCGGGCCGTGCTGTTTATTGATGAAATCCATCGTTTCAACAAGTCGCAGCAGGATGCTCTGCTAGGCGCCGTGGAAAAAGGGACGCTCACGCTCATTGGTGCCACTACCGAAAACCCCTCTTTTGAAGTGAATGCGGCGCTGTTGTCTCGGTGCCAGGTGTACACACTACAACCCCTGTCTCAGGATAGTCTGAAACAACTTGTACAATCTGCGCTGAAAAAAGACGAGCAACTGCGAAGGAGAAGTGTGGAAGTAAAGGAATATGGGGCACTTTTTAATATCTCAGGTGGCGATGCGCGCAAGCTTCTTAACCTGATTGAACTGGTGGTTGATGCTGTCCCCGATCCTGTCATCATCACAGACAAGGTTGTAACAGACGCTGCGCAGAAAAGAATTGCGATTTATGACAAGTCTGGTGAACAACACTATGACATCATCAGCGCATTCATCAAGTCCATTCGGGGTAGTGATCCCAATGCTGCCGTCTACTACCTGGCGCGGATGATTGAAGGTGGAGAAGACGTTAAGTTCATCGCGAGAAGAATGCTGATTCTAGCCAGCGAAGACATTGGTAATGCTAATCCAACCGCACTCGTGCTTGCCAGCAGCACCTTTCAGGCTGTCAACGTTATTGGTTACCCCGAAGCTCGCATCATTCTTTCACAATGCGCAACTTATCTAGCGTGCTCCGCCAAAAGCAATGCCAGCTACGAAGCCATTGATGCTGCGCTGGCGGCCGTTCGCCAGACAGGAGACTTGCCGGTGCCGATGGCCATTCGAAACGCACCTACCAAACTCATGAAGGAAATGGGTTATGGTGAAGGATACCAGTACGCTCATGCTTACAAGAATAATTTCGCCGAAATGGAGTTCCTGCCTGACGCACTTAGAGGCAAGAAGTTCTTTGATCCCGGTGCCAATGCGCGGGAAGAGGAAATGAGGGTTCATCTCCGCAAGCTCTGGAAAGAAAAATACGGGTATTGATCCAAGACCCGGCCAGAATTGAGTCCCGTCATGGTATTTGCACGTTCTGCTACCTATCTTGTTTCTCAGTGAAAATGACCAGAATCCTTCAACACAAAGTTGCTGTAGTAACCGGTGCAGGACAGGGAATCGGACTGGAGATCTGTCGCCGGTTGTGTGCGCAGGGGGCATCAGTTGTTCTTAACGATCTGGAGTCCTCATTGGCGGAAGAAGCAGCAGCCGGAATCCGACAACAGCAAGGCAGGTGCATAGCTGTTGCAGGAGACGCCTCGGAAACAGAAGTGATTCAAGCAATGATCAACGGTGCAGTTGAAGCATTTGGATCACTTGACATCGTAGTCGCCAACGCAGGAATTACGTTGTTTGGCGACTTCTTTGAATACAGGGAATCCGACTTTGACAGGGTAATGCGCGTCAACCTCGCCGGAAGTTTCTTCCTGGCACAGGCAGGTGCCAGGCAGATGAAATCACAGGGGACCGGCGGCAGTATTCTGCTCATGTCATCCGTAACCGGCCATCAGTCGCACAAGAATCTCGCTGCTTACGGCATGAGCAAAGCCGCACTGGAAATGCTTGCAAGAAATCTGGTTACTGACTTGTCTCCGTATCAAATCAATATCAATGCCATTGCCCCTGGCGCGACGCTCACCGAAAGAACCAACCAGGATCCGGCATACAAAAAGGTTTGGTCTGAAATTACACCCATGGGTCGCCCCGCCATCCCTGAAGATATCGCTGAGGCAGCGGTGTTTCTTGTATCTCCAGCGGCAAGGATGATCACCGGACAATCCTTGATCATTGACGGCGGTTGGACTTCCGTGAGTCCTTCACCGTATTAATCAGAGTAGTTCCTTCCGAGGGTCCCAGTAACGTTTATCAAATTCCTGAACCTTGTCTTTGACAACTTTCACTCCATCTTTTTTGAGCATTCGCTGCATGGTTGTGGGTGTTTTAAAGTGAAACTTGCCAGTAAGTAATCCAGCGCTGTTCACCACGCGATGTGCAGGCACATCCTTCATCCCATGACAGGCATTCATCGCCCAACCCACCATCCTGGCGCTCATCCTTGTGCCTAAATAGCCAGCAATTGCACCATAGCTGGTTACCCGTCCCTTTGGAATAAGCCTTACAACATCGTATACATCTGAAAAGAAATCACTGCCCTTCGCAGATTGGGTCTCTTTGGTTTTGCGTTTACCTGTCATAAAAAAGCTGTTACAGCCAGATTGAAGTCTTAAATTTGCGACTTTCTGAGATCATGAAGCGAATAATTCAAATCATCCTGCTTTTCAGCTTCAGTTTCCTTAACGGATATGCCCAAACAATCCAGTTACCCGAAGCCCCCGGATGGAATCGCCTGGCCGAAGGTCAAGAAATACACATTACACTGACTCTACCAGATTCTGTCCCCGTCCGTGCATTTGCCCTGGAGGAACCTTCCATCTCGGGTATGTCTTTGGATTCGACCGGACATTTCAACTGGTCTCCTGGATTCGATTTGGTCGACAGGGTGCAGCGGCAAAAGGACTTCAGTGTGTCATTCCTGGCATTGCTGCGCGATGGTCGCCGCATCCGTCAGTCCGTAACTTTCACACTTCTTCACACCAACCGGGCACCTGTCATTCAGGAACTGCCGGTGTTCTATGTGAAACAATCTGCGACCAACCTTTACCAAATACCATCTGGTTACGTCTCCGACCCCGACGGTGATCCAATCATATTTCGTCCATCGCTTTCGCACATGCCTGAAGGGGCAGCGCTTTCCTCTGGGGGGCTGTTCTCATGGTCGCTTTCCCGTAATCAGTTCAATAGCCTGAAATCCAGTCCTGTCTCCGTTGTCTTCACCGTCCAGGATCCTGAAAAACTGGAAGCAGAAGGAAAGCTACGCATCGCCCAAACTCAGTTAGACCTCCCTCCGGAAATCATGTTGGTCCCGGGTGACACCGCGATTGTGATAAAGGAAGACCAGGTGCTTAATATCAAAATGTACGTCTCCGATCCGAATGGCGACGACGACATTATGCGTACGGGGTTCGTCTGTTCAGATGCTGCTGTACCGGAATCTTTGCTTAAGAAAACTTCCCCTGTGCAAGCAGAATTTACCTGGTCGCCAGGGTACAGCTTTGTTGATGAAGCTGAAAAGTTCAAGCGAATAGAACTCGTCTTCTTTAGCCTTGACAAATCAGCCAACCGGGCAGAAAGAAAGCTCCATATCAAAGTGATTGACACTGAGAACATCGAGGCAAAAGACAAAATCCAGGTCCAGAAGTATACTGGCTCTCTATCGGCCGCCAAATTTCTCATCGACCAGCTCGATAAGAATTTTGAAAAGCTCGAGAGTTCGCAGAGGCGGGCTAAAAACGGCAAGAAGAAGCGCACCATCCTGAATGCGTCACTGGGAGCTATCACAGGTATTTCGCCGCTGGCATTGGATGCGCAGCCTTCCAAGACTGTTTCGGTCATCGGAGGCACAGCAGTAATGACGCTAAGTTCACTAGAGGCCGGTCAGGTGATTGGCAAGAATGCAAATGAGTTTCAGGAAAAAAAGAATATCAATCGCGACCTCCGCACACAGCTTCAACTCAAGGGAAACTACTTTGCAAGAAAGTACGCCACCAAATCCTCGCGAAGAACCAATGAATTTGAGGCAGACCGCGATGAAATCACCAAATTGCTGAATTATGAGAAGTTGCCCCTGCTGGATATTCCTGCAGACACACAAAATCAATTCACAGCAAAAGAAATCAAAAAGACATTCTCTGACTACAGCGAAGACTAGACGCTGAGGCCAGACCCAGTGTTATTTTGACGCCACTTCAATCACCTTGTTCCATACCCTGAAAAGGTTCCCGGAACAGATCTTTTCAATGTCTTGCTCGGTGTACCCTCGCTTCAGCAGCGTGTAAATCAATGTGGGGTACGTGGACACATCGGTGAGCCCGGTTGGCAATTCTCCATCGACACCATCAAAATCAGATCCAATGCCAACATGGTCTATTCCGGCGAGTTGAACAACATGGTCAATGTGGTTGGCCACCATCTCCACATCCGTGCGAAGTGATGGGTTGTCCTTTTTGAATTGCTCGATAATCGGCTTGGCGGCATCGTCATCAATGTTCAACTTCCTTTCGTCCAGCAGTGCGGTAAGTTTGATCCGGTTTTTCTTGTTTTGATTCACAACCGTGGAATCCAGGAATGCATTGTAGAAGTTAATCATTACCACTCCATCATTTTTACCGAGTTCACGAATCATGTCATCCGTCATGTCCCGTCGCACAGTAGGAGCAAAATACCGGCAGGAGGAGTGAGAAGCAATGCAGGGTGCCTTCGTGAGTTTCATTACCTGGTAAAAGGTACTGTCATCGACATGAGAAATATCCACCATGATGCCCAGCCTGTTCATCTCTGCAACCACTTGCTTGCCGAATGGACTTAGCCCATTCCAGGTTCGGGTAGTATCTCCGGAGGAATCACAAATCTGATTGTCTCTGCCATGCGTAAGTGTAATGTACCGGATACCTTTCTCAAAATAGTCCTTGAGGTTTGCCAGATCCATCCCAACAGGGGCGCCGTTTTCCATACCCATAGGCAATGCAATCTTGCCAGCCTTGAAGGCTTCCTGAATATCCTGGGGCGTCTTCGCCAGCGCAAATTTGTCCGGATGTGCTCCGGCTATTGCAGTTACCATGTTGATTAGTGAGTCGGCGAGTTCTTTGCCACCGCCAATGGGCGAGCCCTTATCGTCCAGGTGCTGGTTGGATGCGGGAATATAGATAGACATGAACGGAGCATCCAGTCCCCCCATTTTGGCTCGTTCATAGTCAAAATCTCCCTCCTTCGAACTGATTGGAATACCCATATACTCGCGTTCCGGCCTGAAGTTTTTCATCTTCAGCCGGTATGGGAGATCTACATGTCCATCGGTGATAATGTATCGGTGGGCCAATTCATCAGCGTAGGCCTTTAGTTGTTCATCAGAAAAGCGATCGACAGGCCGCTTCTGCTCGCATGACATGACAGCAAATGCAAGAAGCGTCAGGAGTGGATACAGTATCTTCATGTTCAGGTATTTTCGTCCGAATATAACTGTATTTCCCATTGAGCGATAGCCACTCACAGAATCGGCTCGCTCAATTCACGCATTCATGCTAACTTCCGAATTGGTTAGCCTCACCATTATGCGCGCACTCACCCTACTTGCACTCTTGTTCCCTGCCATACTGTCTCTGGGTCAGTCTGGTTCACTTAAAACTACCGGTCTTAGCCAGCCTGTCGAAGTCATCAGGGACAGCTATGGAATCAATCACATTTACGCCCAAAACGAGGAAGATCTCTTTTTTGCGCAGGGTTACTGTGCCGCCCGCGACAGGCTCTTTCAATTCGAAGTTTGGCGCAGACAAGCTACTGGCACTGTCGCGGAAATACTGGGTCCGCGTGAAACCAAAAGGGACATTGGGGCTCGTTTATTCCGCTATCGGGGCGATCTGGAGCAGGAGTTCAATCATTATCATCCTCATGGGGCTTCGATTATCCGTGCATTCACGGGAGGTATTAATGCCTGGATCAGTGAGACAGAGAAAAAGCCCTCCTTGCTTCCAATGGAGTTTACCTTACTCGGAATTAAGCCTGGCAAGTGGACGCCAGACGTGGTGATCTCAAGACACCAGGGGCTTCTGATGAACCTCGCTGAGGAAGTCGCCACAGGCCGGGCCGTTGCTGTCGCAGGTCCCGAAAAAGTGCTTGAACTCAATGAATTCGAACCTGGAACTCCTGACATACAACTGGACAAATCGATCCGGAAAGAAAGGCT
>JAIBBB010000153.1 GCA_019694905.1 Cyclobacteriaceae bacterium | reverse complement strand
GGGTTGATGATGGGCGCCGTGACTTCCGGCATTGTCACGATCCTCCAGTACTGGGCCCGGGCCGAGGAACTGCAGTTTTTTACGCTCTGGACGATGGGTAACATCGCCGGCACGGGCTGGCAGGAGATCGGGATACTGGCCCTGATGCTGGCAGTTTCATCAATTATAAGCCTCTCTCTGGTTAAGGCCATCAATGCCTGGCCGCTGGGCGACATGTTCGCCCGCAGCGTAGGCATCCACCTAGGCAACACACGGTGGAAGGTGCTCATCGCCACCAGTCTGGTAACCGGCAGCATTACCGCTTTTTGCGGGCCGATCGCATTTGTTGGTATTGCTGTGCCCCACTTCGTCCGCAGGCTCTCACCCACCGCCAACCACCAACATCTGCTGCCGCAAAGCGCTGTGGCCGGCGCATGTCTGCTCCTGGCCTGCGACCTCCTCAGCCAACTGCCTGGCGAAGGCAGGGTGCTGCCCATCAATGCGATCACCGCACTGGTAGGCGCTCCATTTGTTATTGCGTTGATGACGGGAAAAGGGCGTCCGGACTAAGCTCCTCCAGCGTAGCCAAGCAATTGCATCATGCTGGCGCTTGTCTGCTCCGGAGCAAAAAGGCTCGTGGTTACCTCTCCGTCTTCTGTGCGCGACACCAGCACATGCTTCGGGGCCGGAATCAGGCAGTGCTGAATGCCGCCGTATCCACCCAATGACTCCTGGTAGGCACCCGTGTGGAAAAAGCCGATATAGAGCTTTTCTGCATCGGTGATCATGGGTAGAAAAACCTCGCCGCGATGGGCCTCTGAATTGTAGTAGTCCATGCTGTCGCAGGTCAGCCCACCGATGTTGACCTTGTGAAAGGGATCGTCCCACTTGTTCACTGCCAGCAGGATGTACTTCTGATTGAGACCCCAGGCATCCGGCAAATGGGTGATGAAAGATCCGTCAATCATGTACCAGAGCTCTTTGTCGTTCTGAAGTTTCTGATCGACCACCGAGTAGAGCACCGCGCCGCTCTCACCTACCGTGTAGCTGCCAAACTCGGTAAAGATGTTGGGCACCGGCACATTGTTCTTGTCGCAGATCCACTTGATGTTTTCAACGATCTGTTCGATCATGTATTTGTAATCGTAAGAGAACGTCAGTGAGGTTTTGATAGGGAATCCACCGCCAATATCCACTGAGTCGAGTGTGTCGCAGATTTTCTTCAGCTCGCAGTACTTGAAAATAAAGCGGCTGAGTTCGCTCCAGTAATACGCGGTATCCTTGATGCCCGTGTTGATAAAGAAGTGGAGCATCTTGAGTGACGCCTTGCTGCTGGGGGCAATCTTCTCTTTGTACAGGTTTACGATGTCGCTGTAGCGAATGCCGAGGCGGGAGGTATAGAACTCGAACTTGGGCTCTTCGTCGGACGCCACGCGGATGCCTACCTGGAACGGTTTGGTTACGCTTTGCTCGTAGGTATCAATTTCGGACAGGTTGTCGAGGATAGGAATGCAGTTGACAAAATCGTCATTGAGCAACCCGGAGATATACTGCATGTACACCGGCATCTTGAAGCCATTGCACACAATGAAAGTATCCTTGGAGATCTTGCCGCGCTCGTACAAAGACCTGACGATCGGAATATCAAAAGAGGACGAGGTCTCGAGGTGTACGTTGTTCTTCAATGCCTCCTCAAGCACAAATGAAAAATGGGAAGACTTGGTGCAGTAGCAGTACGTGTACTTTCCGTTGTATTTGAACCGTTCAAGAGCGTTGTTGAATGTTGCCTGAACGTAGCGGATGTTCTCGCTGATGCGCGGGAGGTAGGTGAGTTTCAGCGGCGTACCATACTGCCGTATGATGTCCATGAGGGGGACGTCGTTGAACAACAATTCGTTTTCCCAAACTTTGAACTCTTTCTGAGGAAACTCAAACGACTGTTCAATCAGGTCACGGTAACTCTTCATCTACTTCATCACGAAATTGTGCATGTAAAAAACCTTTTCGCGCTCCTGTGTTGCTGTGGGGCAGTCCAGCGAGTCAACATAAGGTGCAATATTGTGTTAATTTTGCCATCTTTGCAATACAGTTTTACCGGTCGCATGAACACTGATTGGCAGTATTTCTTCTTCGCGATCGCGCACGATTTGCCCGACTTCTGAAGGGCTTTCCACCGGGGCGCAAGGCCCAGTCGTACCCTCTCTCTGCCTGTTTCAACCGCAAAACTGTGAGCGAAAAAATCAAAATTATTGAAGTCAAGTCCGAAATCGGTGCTGGCACCCGTGGCGCAAGCCTGGGCGTCGAGGCCATGAAGATTGCCAGCCTCGACTTGAAATCGGATTTCTTCCGCAAGCAGCGAACGATCGAAGTGGAGCATGTCAATGAGTTGCTCTTCAACAGTGTCGAGCACGTCCACGCTAAATTCATCGACGGCGTGCTGATCATGGAAGAACGGGTGTGCCTGGAGGTGTATGAGCAGTTGTTCGACGACTTCTTCCCCCTGGTGATGGCTGGCGATCACAGCACCGCGTTCGGCACCATCGCCGGTATCAAGAAGATGCATCCGCGCAAACGCCTTGGCGTCATCTGGATCGACGCCCATGCCGACATCCACTCGCCTTACACGACGCCCTCCGGCAACATGCATGGCATGACGCTGGCAATGGCTTGCGCTATTGACAACCTGGAGTGTCAGATCAATGAACCCAAAGCCGAAACGGTTGACTACTGGGAACAGATCAAGCAAGTGGGCGTGGCGGGGCCGAAAATTCGTCCTGAGGATATTGTCTACATCTCTGTTCGCGACCTGGAAAAGCCTGAGAACTACCTGATCAACCGCTATGGCATCTCCAACATCACGACCGACGAGGTGCGCCAATCGGGTCCGGCTGCGGCCGCGGAAAGGGCGCTGAAGATCCTCACCCATTGTGACCTTCTGTACGTGTCCTTTGATGTGGACAGTATGGACAGCAGGATCTCGTCCGGCACCGGCACCCCCGTTCCCAACGGTTTGTCAGTGCAGGAGGCGCGTATCATCAATACCACGCTGGCCGCAGATCCCCGGCTTTGCGGCTGGGAGATCTGCGAAGTCAATCCCACGCTGGACACCGAAAACCGGATGTCTGAAAATGGATTTGAAATTCTGGAAGCTACGGCCGGAGTGATTTCCGCGCGCTTGTAGCTGCGTACTCAGGCCTCCTGGTCCGGAAGTATCTCAATGTCGCGGATCAGCACCTTGCTGGCGATTCGTTTGGCGGTGGTGGTCGCTGCCAGTCCACCCATGGCCGTCTCCTTATAACGAGTTTCCATGCTCGCTCCCACTTCGCCCATGGCTTCCAACACTTCGTCTACGGGAATCACGGAGTCTACATTGGCAAGTGCAATCTGGGCTGAGCTGAACGCAATGGCTGCGGCACTGGCGTTGCGCACCACGCAGGGCACCTCTACCAAACCGGCCACCGGATCACACACCAACCCGAGCATGCACTGCACCGTGATGGCCACTGCGCCGAAGATCTGATCGGTGTCGCCGCCGAGGCTCTGCACAATGGCACCGGAGCCCATGGCTGCGGCGGTTCCTGTTTCGGCCTGGCAACCACCCACGGCTCCCGCAATGGAAGCCTTCTGCTCCATGATGAGGGCGATGCCGGCTGCGAGCAACATGCCGTCAATTACCTGGTCATCCGAAATCTGGTGCACCTGCTGCAGGGTGAAGAACACACCCGGCAAAATACCGCTGGCGCCGGCGGTGGGTGCAGCGACCACCCGCCCCATACACGAATTCACTTCCTTGGCAGCGAGGGCGCGCGCGATCAGTTGCTGGAATTCCTTTGACAGTACCGGAACCGGGTAGTTGTACACCTTCTTCGCTCCGTTGTTGATCATGCCCGAACGGGAGACCATGTTCTCATGCAGGCCCGTGTGCACTGCCTCCTTCATCACAACCCAGGCCTCCATGAGCCCCTTCCGAATGTCGGCGGCCGGGCGCCCCTTCTGGCTCATTTCGTACCCAAGTACAACATCCACCAGCGAACACTGATTTTCAGTAGCGTAGGCTTTCCAGCCAGCAAAGGAGTCAAACAGAAATGCCATGGTCGGTTGGGTAGAGAACAAAAGTAAACCCTTTTGCATTCAGGCTGCCCGCGGGAAAGAATCAAAAAAATGGGGCTTCCATCACTGGAAGCCCCACCAACCAAAAGGCGAAAAAACTGTACTGTCGGCAATAAATACGTGTTGTTCCATGCAGGTAACCCGCGGTGCCGTAGATTTGTCGCCCGATGAAAAAAGTACTGTTTGTCTGTCTGGGCAATATTTGCCGATCCCCCATGGCAGAAGCCATATTTAACAGGCTCATGCAGGAGCGTAATCTGTCTGGTCAGTATGAATCGGACTCCTGCGGAACCGGCAACTACCACATCGGCGATCAGCCTGACCCTCGCACCATCAAGGCCTGCCTCAGCCAGGGCACGCCTATCCGGCATGCCTGCCGCCAGGCCACTGCGTTGGACCTTGAAGTGTTTGATGTGATCTTCGCGATGGACGCCAGCAACAAATACAACCTCGGCAAACTGGCCAACGCCGGCCACCACGCGCAGAAGATTTTTCTTATGCGTGACTTTGATCCGGAAGCACCCGGAACCGATGTCCCAGATCCCTACTGGGGAACGGACGAGAACTTTCTGGAAGTCTATCAGATTCTCGAGCGAAGCCTCCGCCACTGGCTCGACAAGCAGGCTTAACCTTTCACCAGCACCTGCAGCGTGCTGCGGGAGGACTGCTCCAGCAACACCCCGTCCAGCGAATGGTATTCCTGAAAAGTGTGGGCGTCATAATTTTTGACGGTGATGAGCGTGAGTCCTGTGTTGTAGTACACTTCGAAGTCGCGGCTGAGCGCTTCAATCAACCGGTTGATACGTGCCTCCTGAAAATCGACGCAGAACGAAAATGTGATGGCCGAATTCTGCATCACGTTGATCTTTACCTTATGGGCCGAAAGCACATTGAAGATGGTTCCCATCTGGTGTTCGTTGATGAAGGAGTAGTCGGTGACCTTGCACGAAATCAGGCACTGGTTTTCCTTGAAGACAACGAGCGGCGGCAGCCTGTCGACATAACACTCATGAATGATGGTGCCCTCCAGGGTGGGGTCGTCGAAATTCTTGACGTAGAGTGGTATCGACTGATTGGCGAGTGGCTTGATGGTCTTGGGGTGGATGACCGAAGCCCCGAAGTAGGTCATCTCGGCGGCTTCCTTGAACGGCAATTCATGGAAGATCCGCGCCGACGGAATCCGTTTGGGATCGGCATTCATGACACCAGGTACATCCTTCCAGATGGTAACAGATTCTGCGCCGAGGCATGCTGCGAAAATCGCGGCGGAGTAGTCGGAGCCATCCCGGCCGAGCGTCACGGTGAGTCCGGCAGGGTCGCTGGCAATAAAGCCCTGCGTGATGACCACTTGATCGGCCAACATGGGAGTAAGCGATTTCATGCGTTGCCGGGTGGCCGCCCAGTCGACTTTCCCTTCGCGGTAGTTGGAATCGCTCACCACATACTGCCTGGCGTCGACCCATACCGCAGGTACACCCACGGATTGGAGGAATGCCGCAAGAATCTTTGTGGAGAACAACTCACCGTGGCTGACCACCTGGTCGTATTTGCAATCCGGATCAGTGTGGCCCTCCAGCGCGAGGGTCATGGAGTCAAATAGTGCTTTCAGCTCAGTCTGTACGGGGTGATCCTGCCCCACGAGCGCCTGGGCCATGTCAAGATGATATTGCCAGAGTTTTTGAATTTCTTCATGGTGCTGACCCGTCGTGGAAAGCCGGAGGACAGCCTCAAGTGCATTCGTTGTCTTGCCCATGGCGGACACCACGACCAACAGTCCCTTGGAGGCATGGTCTTCGATGATTCCTGCTGCATTTCGCACAGCGTCAGGCTTGCTTACCGAGGCCCCGCCAAACTTGAACACTTTCATAACGGAAGAATTTACCCACTATTCGCGGCGCGCAAAGTTATCAACCCGTGGGTGAAAAACTGAATAAAAATAAAATGAGGATGGCGTGACCATCCTCATTGTTGATTGGGCATTGCCTGTTGTCCTTACAATTCGCGCAACCAGATATTGCGGAAGCTGATGGGCTCGCTCGGATCACCGTGGTCCTGCAATTTGATGGGCGATGGCCCGTGCTTGCGGTAAGACGGCTTGCCGATATAGACTGTTTCGCCTTTGAGTTCAAAGTTATTCTGGACGAGGACGCCATTGTGGAAGGCGGTCACGTGGGCAGGTGACTTGACCGTGCCGTCATCGTTGAAGCGCGGCGCAGTCCAGATGATGTCATACGTTTGCCATTCACCTGGCTTCCGACACGCATTGGCCAGGGGTAAAGCCTGCTTGTAGATGCTGGCTGTTTGGCCATTGGAGTAGGTCGAGTTGTTGTAGCAGTCCAGAATCTGGATTTCATAACCGCTGTCGCCCCCGCCCGTGGATGCAAGAAATAGTCCGCTGTTGCCGCGGGCCTGGCCTTCACCGGTGATATTCTCCGGTATTTTCCATTCCAGGTGAAGCTGATAGTCGGTGAAGCTTCGTCTGGTTTGAATGTTACCTGTGCCCTTCTTGACAGTGAAAGCTCCGTTGGCGACTGTCCATTGGGCAGGGACCGATGCATCCTTCACTGATACCCATTCTGACAGGCTTTTCCCATCAAAGAGAATAATGGCGTCTGCGGGTGCATCCGTTGATGTGGCCGCTGGTGCGATCACCTTGGGAACCGGGCTCCAGACTTCTGTGGCCTTGGGGTCGCCTTGTGCAAAGGCAGCGGCGCTACTGACCATCGCGAAGAGTAAAAGATATTTGTGCATGACGATTGTGTTTGAATTAAAATTAGAGAATTCCGCGAGGAAGGAAAACCAAAATAGTGCCAGAAGGCAAAGGCTCCTTTTGAGCCCTCAGGATAAATCCGTTATTTTGGCCTATCCAAATCGCTGAGCCCGCGCCCATGAAGGTTAGACTGCCGTTATTCATTGCAATTGTCGCGCTACTCTCTGTTTCCTGCAGTAAAAAAGTGATTCCCGCGCTGCCTCCTCGCACATTGGATATCGAGCAGATTACGTTTGAATATCTGCACGGCAAGGCCAGGGTGGTATTCAAAGACGACAAGAAAGAACGGGAAGTAAAGGCGCACATCCGCATCCGCAAGGACAGCGTCATCTGGATGACGTTCAGTGTGGTCGGCGTCCAGGGCGGTAAGGCGCTCATCAACAAGGACTCCATTACAGTCGTCTCCACGGTGGATAAAGAGTACTATGTCTTTGACTATGCAGAGCTATCGAAGCGATTCAATTTCACGGTAAACTACGACGTTATTCAGGCCGCTATGCTGGGCAACCTCATTAACCAACGCAAAACGGCCGATGCCATCCAGGAAGTCGGTACTTATGACTTGCTTGAGCAACATCAGGGGCCCGTCTCCATCAGCAACTACATCAACAAATCGACGAAGAAACTCGAGAAAGTTGAATTGAAAGAACCCACGTCCGGCAACTCGCTCACCGTAGGGTACTCCAATTTTCAGCCTTTAGGCGAGAAGATGTTTCCGTACAACGGTGTCATTAACCTGATATACAAGTCGGCTGCGGGTTTGCTCTACAACAACATCACCTTTGAGTACACGAAAGCCGAAGTGGGCGACAAGGAGTTGAGGTTCCCCTTCAATATCCCCAAGCGCTATGACCGCCGCTAAGTTTACATGGCTGGCTGGCTGGACAGCCCTGCTGCTGTTATGTGCAGCGGATCGCACGCTGGCGCAATCGCGCGGCAAGTCAAAGACGCAGTTACAGAAGGAAAAGCAGCAGAATCTTCAGAAGATCCGGGAGACCGAGAAAATACTCACGGAAACGGCCAACCAGAAGCGTACCTCCCTGGGTGAACTCAGCGCTTTGAATCAGCGTATCCAGCAACAGGAAACCCTGATTGTTTCCATTCGTTCTGAGATTGAGTTACTGGACCTTGACATTGCGGAGAACAACAGTATCCTGGACGCACTTTCTGCTGACCTGACCAAGTTGAAGGAAGAATATGCCGCTATGATTTTTGCGGCCCAAAAGACGCAGGGCGGTATCTCCAAACTCTCCTTTCTTTTCTCTGCGACCTCCTTCAACCAGTTCCTGATGCGCAAGAAGTACCTGGAGCAATACAGCACGGCCAGGCAGGAGCAGGCCGCGGCCATTGCAGCAGTTCAGAAACAGCTCAACGAGCAGGTGAGACAGACGGAGGTCATTAAAGAAAAGAAGCGGGGCCTGCTCACCGATGAAGAGTCGGAGAAGAATAACCTGAACGGGTTGAAGAAAAAGCAACGCACGGTGGTCCGTTCCCTGGAGCGGGAAGAGAGCCGTCTTCGCCGGGACCTGGAGGACACAAGGGTTGCCGTAGCCCGCCTGGACAAGCTGATCAATGAGATCATCCGGGAGGAGATGGAGCGTGCGGCGCGCGAAGCGAGGGAGAAAGAAGCCCGCGAAAAGGAGGCGAGAGAACGGGCAGAAAAGAACGCCAACAAATCCGAAAGCACTGCGAAATCCAAGTCAACCGCAACCAATGCCGCGACCTTGTCAGCCAGTTTTGAAGACAACCGCGCGAAATTTGCATGGCCCGTTTCCGGCTTTGTCTCCCAGAAATTCGGCCGACAGAATCACCCCGTATTAAAGGGCATTGTGCTGCAAAATGATGGCATCAATATCCAGACGCAGGCAGGTGAAATGGTGCACGCGATCTTCGAAGGCACCGTCGGCAGGGTGGCCTTTATTCCGATCCTCGGCAACACAGTGATCATCAATCACGGCGATTATTTCACTGTCTATGTTGGCCTGAAGGATGTAAGTGTCAAACAAGGGCAAAAGGTCGTTACCCATCAGGAGATCGGGCAGGTCCAGGTAAATGCGGAGGGTATTTCCGAACTGAGGTTCCAGATTCGCAAGAATACGCAGGCGCTCGACCCGCAGGATTGGCTCAGAAATTGAGGTTTTTGGTGACCCCGGACCAGATCTTGCCGGATTGATAATATTTGAATATTCCCTATCTTTACATCCTTAATACGATGCTATGAATCCAGTTCTTTTGTTTGGAATGCCCGGGATGGGCGAGTGGGTGGTGATCGGTTTGTTTGTGCTCATCTTTTTCGGAGCGAAGAAGATCCCTGAATTTGCGAAGGGTCTTGGCAAAGGCATCCGCGAATTCAAGGACGCCGTGAAGGACGTCAAGAAAGAAGTGGATGACGCCGGCAAAGAAGTTCCGAAAATTGACGACGGCAAATAAGCGTTGAAGCAGTACACGCACCTCGTTGCTCTTCAGGAAGATTTAAAGAACGGAACGCTCTCATGCGCAGAGCGGGTCCGTTTTTTTTTGGCCCGCATTGAAGCGAACGCCCACCTCAATGCTTTCCTGAGTGTGTATGGCGAGGAGGCGCTTGCCAGGGCGGCGGAAGTGGATGCAAAAATTCGTCAGGGAACGGCGGGCCGGCTGGCCGGATTGGTAGTTGGCTTAAAGGACGTGCTGTCTTATCAAGACCACCCCTTGCAGGCATCGAGCAAAATCCTCAACGGCTTCACAGCCCAGTTCAATGCCACCGCCGTGCAACGGCTGCTGGATGAAGACGCTAT
>JAIBBB010000152.1 GCA_019694905.1 Cyclobacteriaceae bacterium | reverse complement strand
GGGGTGATACGTTGCATTGGAAAACCGTCTCAGGTCGGTGACGGGCTGACTCATACGGGAGCACAAAAATAGCTATTCGGGTTTACCCGCATTTGATTCCCGTTCCTTTTTCAGGAGTTCTTCGATTTTCACATCCACAATCAGGCGAAACCAGTAGCCTTGCAGGAAATGGAACAGCCGGCCCTGCTTGCCATCGAGGAAGCCGAGCAAAAACACAAACCGGTAGAGGAAGTACAACACCGGGCGCCAATAGAGCGGCAGTTTCCACCAGATGGCTTTCATCCAGGCGATGCGCTGGTCAGGGGTTCCAAAAAACCGCCGCTCCTGGCTTTGCACGCGTAACTTTTTCATCCGCTCAATCTCCTCCTGGGCCACCAGTGTGGAGTAACGCAGGTGTTTGGACAGCCAGAAGTCGATTTCATTCTCCTTGAAATTCTCCTCCTCGATGTATCCGTCCTTCCACACAGTTGTTTCACCAGTGACGATGAACTTGTGATCCATGTTCTCGTTGAGGTCGGAATGACCTTTGCCTGTGCGGAACATTTTGAGCAGATACTTGGGGAAGTAGCCGCCGTGACGGATCCAGCGCCCGCGGAACTTGTTCTTGCGGTTGAAGTAGATGCCGTTAATGGAGGTTGGTATCGATTCGCTTTTGAAAGTGGTAAGCCTTTCTAACAACTCCTTTGAGACCACCTGGTCTGCGTCGAGGCAGATCATCCACGGCGTCGACACCTGAAAGCAGGTGAGCGCGTGTTCCCATTGCTTCGCGTGGTTGGTGAACGCATGCGTGGCCCATTCGGCGTGAAACGATTCGGCGATTGCCCGGCTCTTGTCGGTGGAGCCGGAATCAAGGATGCAGATGCGCGCGCCGAGTGATTGGATCGCTGCCAGTGTGCGGGGCAGGTGAACCTCCTCGTTGTAGGTGAGGAAGATGAATGTAAACTCCTGGTTAGTGGCCATGGGCTGCAATCAGCTGTTGGTATTCCTGTTGGTAGCGGGCGGCGAGGCCAGCACCTGTGAACACGGTACGGGCGCGCTGTGGAGCTGTGTTGTGTATGCGCTCGCGCTCGGCGTTGTTGGCGATGGCTTCATCCAGGGTTGCTGCGATATGGGCCGGATCGAGTGTGGTGACCCACCCCAATCGCTCCTGCTCCACAAAGTCGCAGAGCCCTACCTGGTTGCTGACAACCACGGGCGTGCCTTCCATAAGTGACTCAATAACCACGTTGGCAAAGTTCTCGTTTTGCGAAGTCAATGCAAACAGCGACACTGACTGCAGAAAGTCAAAGCGCGCATCGCCATCGAGCCACCCATGCCAGCGCACGCGGTGGGCGACGTGGAGTTGCTCGCTGAGTTTTTGCAGTTCATCGAGGTAGGAGGCATCGCCGGTGCCGGCAATGTCCAGAGTCCATGGCTGGCGCGACAGCGCCAGTGAACGAATGAGCAGGTCCACACCTTTTTTGCGATCGATGCGGGACAGGAATCCAACACGGGTATTGTCAGGTAATACGGCGCGGACATCGTGCCTGTGGCGTGCCGCCACAAAATTCGGGAGGACAAAACCTGCTGCGCCCGGCACTGCGCGCTGGCAATCGGTGAGTTCCAAAGCAGACGTTGTATGAAGCCAGCTCCGGCGGATAAGACGGGCACCGAACCACCGATGGAGCAGGCCTTTGAGGCCCGCGCGCTGGTGTGTAAAACTGAAGGCGGACATCATGCCTCGCGGAGACAACACAGGGGTAACCCCGCGGAGCAGGCAAATGGCCACAGCGAAGACCGAGACAAAATTCCACCACGCCTGCACGTGGACGATGTCAAACCGGCGCGCATGCCTCCAGACGTTCCAAAGCAAGGCAGGTGAAAAGTGGGTGTGGTCGCCGGTCCAACGGCGGTGGTAGTGAACGGACACACCGTCAACTACAGTGATGCTGTTCGTGGACACGGGCAATTCAGTGGGTCCATTCGCTGTGGTGGTGATCACCAAAACGTCATTGCCGGCGGCGACGAGCGACTCTGCAAGCAGCGACACAGACCGCGTAGGTCCACCGTAGACAAAGGCAGGCTTGTAAGACGGCGTAATGATCAGGATCCGCATGTCATTCCACTTTCACAATGAGGTTGGTGCGGCGACCCAGCCAGAACAGCGCATACATCAGCACAAAGCTCCACAGCACCGCGTTGAACATGAATTCAAAACAGTTGCCCCGCCAGAAGATCTGGAAGAGACCTGTGTAGACGAGTGCAGTGCCCTGCAGGTAGCCGCCGAAAAGGCGCTCTGCCTCGCGGGATGCGAGCGAGGCAAGTGCACCAATCGTGAGAAATGTCAGGATAATGCCCAAGGCCCCACCGGACAAATACGCATCAATAACAGCGGGGGGTTTCGCTGAAACTACCCCCCCTCGTTTAATAACACCCGCTTCATACACCCTTTCCATCACCACCTCTTCCATGTTTGGTTTACCCGGGTACAGGATCCTGGGCAAAATACTTTGCAAACCTTGATACGCCAGCTGAGTGCCGTAGTATGGACGATGTTCTGGCACATATTCCTTGAACTTGGTGAACGTATGAATCTCAGATAGCCGAAGTGTGAGAAATTCCCAGTTGGTCTCCTCTATATCGGACGGAATGGGTTCCAATTCATCAAGGGCAATCTCTGCTGCCTCCGCCGCATCAATACCCTCGTACCAACTCTTAGTGCGGACAATATCGTTATAGGTGGGAAGTATGTACAGCAACCCTACGAACAAGGGTATCGAAATCATCAGCACGATGCGTTTGTACAAGGGATACACTAACACTGATAAAATGATGATGGGCACCAGCACAGCCTCCTTCCAACCGGAGAGAAATGCAGTGAGCATGTTCAGTACAAAAAGGAATCCACCCACCATGATGTATATGGGTGTGCGCTCCCGCAAAGAGATGAACAATACAACAATGGACGCGATCAATGACAGCCTGCCGAAGCGGAACTCAAGTTGCTGCAGGCCCGGGAGAAAATTGATCACGATAGAGAGCGCAGTGAAGCCAAACGAGAGATACAGCAAAAACAGCGGATCAAATCGCTTGAACTGGTACTCGGGCACTTTGCGCCGGCCCTCGAAATAGACAAGGCTCGTGGCCAGACAGGCATGGGCAAGGCAATACAATTGCTGGCACTCGGCGGCCAGTTTGACCCGATACGGATTAGGGCTGAGTGAGAGGCCCGGATCAAACAGGTTGTACCCGTTCACATCGAGAAAATAGAAGATGGACGTCACGGCCATGTAGCCGGCAAAGACCAGTTGGGTGAGGATAGGCGGGCGCATGAATTGCTGGGCGCGGGTCAGGTCGGGGCTCAGGGGCCGGACTTTGCCGGTGATGGTGAGCCAGAAAATCCAGAACGAGCCCAGCCATGCAATCGCGTAGGCCTTCACGGGGTCCTCCGTAAAGGCCAACGAGATGAGATAAGGCAGAAAGAGCAGGGCGAACCTCAGCATGGACCCAGGTTGGTGTAAAGGTCCTGCAAGGTACGAACGGTAACGCGGAGGTGATAGTGATCCACCTGACTTTGCACCTGGTTGGGAGACGGTGGGTTGGAAACCATTTGTACCATGGCCTGATGGAGTGAAGCGACATCACCGCACCTGAAAACCAGTGCCGGGTTGAGGGGCGCCACGAGGTCTTCGGCGCAGCCGACCTGGTCCGACACGAGGGCGGGAAGTCCGGTGGCCATGGCCTCGTTGACAACGAGTCCCCACGTTTCGCCAAAGTCGCTGGGAAGCACGAGGGCATCGGCAGCCACGTAGGCCTGCGCGATTTGCTGCTGATTCAGAAATCCGGTAAAGCTGGCGGTGGGCCCGGTGTTGGCGTTGCCCGGTTCGTGCAATGGATACAACACCCGGCACGCGGCCCTGAGCGTCGGATCGAGTTCGCCGCTGCCGACGAAGAGCAGGTGCACAGGCGGAAGGCCCTTCCATTGTGCGGCGGCCTGCACGAGGTCAAGTGGTCGTTTCTTGTTTATGAATTTTCCGCTGAAGAGGAAGCAGTAGGCGCCGTCGGGTATCCCCCACTGTTGCCGGATTTCGCTGCGCGACGCACGCACTGCGTTCGCAGCTGCGGCGAATCGGTCGTTGTCGACGCAGTACGGTCCGGGTGCGAGCTGGTCGTTGCGGATGCCACGGCTGAGATAAAATCGTTTGTTGGACTCACCGATGTACAGGAATCTGCTGATGCGTTTGAACAGCTGCTGCAGCAGCAAACTGCGCACGGGTTCCTTCCACGGCTGGATGGGCTTGATGTCGTTGGTTTCTGCGCGCAGCCACACTTCGACGCCTGCCATGTGCGCCTGCCATGCGGCTTGCCAATACGCCTGCACCTGCCAGCCATTGATGAAGAGGGCACGCACCTTGCGTTCTTTCAGCAGCGGTATCAGCGAAGTTTTCAGACGAATGCCGCGAAAGCCCCTGGCGGGCGCTGCCTGCTCATTGACCTCCATGAACCGATGCGGATAGCCTTCCAGTGTGGCGATGTCCCACGCAAAGGACTGGCCGAACTGCACGTCGAAGCTCACACCGGTGCCATGAGCTGTGAGATACCAAACTTCCATGGGGACACCCGCCTTGTGCAGCGCCTGCCAGAGCGGTACCTGGTACTGGATGGGATGGGTGGTGAGGATGGCCAGCATGATCAGGCACCAATGATTTCTGACCAGCGTCGGCCATAGTGATCCCATGACCACAGGGCGGCACGGTGGCGTGCGTGGTTGGTGAGTGCCATCCATGAGGTGCGGTCGGCGAAGAGACGCATCATGGCGTCGGCCAACTGCAGCTCATCGCCGGCGGGGAGCAGATACCCAGTTTCACCTTCGCTCACGATCTCGGCAGCACCGGCTTCACGGGTGGCGATGATTGGAAGTCCGGAAGCCGCCGCTTCAATCAGTGCAATGGACTGACCTTCGAAGAAACTGGGGAAGACAAAGGCATGTGCCCGCCGGTATAGTTCCGGCATCTCCGACTTGAGGACTCTTCCCAGGATGCGCACACCAGCAGGGAGCTGTTGCGTCACATGAGAAGGCAGTTGGCCACCGCCGGCAAGCCAGAGCTCCGCGTTCTTTCCGGCCAGTGATTTCCAGGCATTGAGCAAGACAGGCAATCCTTTGCGTGCCGACAAGGCTCCAACAAACAAGAAAACAAAAGGCTTGGCGGTGAGTGTGGAAGATACCGGGTGATACCGGCGCGTGTCCGTACCAAACGGATTGATCCGGATCTTGTCTTTGGACACACCATTCTTCACGAGTGTTTCTGCAACGAAACTCCCAGGCGCAACGATGAGGTCTGCAAGTCGGTGTTCATCCTCTTCAAAGCGAATGAGAGACTCCGCTTTGGGCACCCAGCTTTGTTGCCAGTCGGGGTATTGTTGCGCCACCTGCACGCTGGCCTCCCATGCTGCTCTGGGGTGCCCAATGGTTTGTTCCATGATAAAGCGACCGCGGAAGGACTGCATCCGCTGGGCGAGCAACCAGGAAGACGTATCAAAACCTATCACCTCATCAACGTCCTGCAAGGCGCGGTCCGGGATGCGCTGCTGGAACGCTTCATTCCGTTGGAGATAAACCTGGTTGGGTGACATGCCGTTTCTGCGGTTGCGCCAGGCGCGCCACTCGAGCAGCGGGTAAGTGCTGATCAGTGCGGGGGGAATGCCATCGAGCATGCGTGTGGCAAGCCTTCGCTCCTGCCCTGCACCGCGGAGGACGGAGGCCGTTACCGACTGCGTCGACCAGGCAAGGCATGTGTGGAAACCGGACAACAGCTGCCGGTGGTGAAGTTCGCGCACCAAATGAGCCGCGTGTTGCGTACCCGGATGGGCGACGAGCACTTTTTTCATTTGCGGATGATCAGCAAGAGTTCCCAGCCAGAGGTATCCAAACGCACGGTGCTTTTCTGGTCCCAGCCGGCGATAGCATCCAGCGCATGGGGTGTGCTGGACACGAGGGCGGGTAAGCCGTCGGCGAGTTTTTCAACGAAGCGATCCTGGAGCAGGTTTGGATGTTTCAATCCCCACGAGAGGTGAAAGCCCCGGAAGTTTGCCTGTCGATAGGCCTCCGAGCCATTGGGCGTGTAGCCGATGAAGAAGCCACCGGGTGCGAGCACGCGCCGGGCGAGATTCCACACATCTGCGATTGAGTCCACGTGCTCGAGCACGTGCGAGCTAAAAAATACCTGATAGCCGCTCCCCAGATCTTCATAGCGGTGGTGGGCGTCGACACCCAGTTTGTCTGCCGCGTACTTGCAGCGAGGCTGCGAGATCTCAAATCCGGTGGCTGCATAGCCTGCCTGCTGAAACTGGTAGGTGCCATAGCCCCAGGAGCAACCAAAGTCGAGGACCTTTGCTGAGCGGGGTACTTTCAACGCATCCATCAGCGCTACGTAGCGGCTGTAGTCGCGTTCAGTGTTACTGAATCCGGCCGACAACAATTGCTTGAGCGTGGCATCATCCGGCATCCCTGTCGTGTAGCCTTGTTCGTACTCTTCCTGATAGAATGCATGTGCTTCCTGCACTGAGTCTGCCGGCGTGCGGTACAGCAGGTGACAATTCGTGCATTCGATCAAACGGGTCACTGTGTATTTGGTATCGACTGAGCGACCCTGGGCTTCGGGTTGTTTGCAATGTGGACAATAGGATGGCTGACCCTTCAGGCGTTTGCCGAAGGAGCTGAGGAGGTACTGGTATTTGTTCATGAAAGAGACTTAATAAGGCGGGCCGGCACACCGGCCACCATCGATCCTGGCGGGAAGCTGGTGGTAACCACTGCACCTGCAGCCACTACGCAGTGGTCGCCAAGGGTTACGTCCTTCAAAATTATTGCTTTTGCGCCGATCCAGCAATGATTGCCGATGTGGACTTCTCCCCTTTGCATGGGGGCCTGGTGAAGGTCAATGCCCTTTCCGAAGGAGTGGTTGGAATCCGTGATGTACACGTCTGGGCCGACCATGTTGCCGTCACCGATTTGCACCAGGCCGCACGCGTCAATCATCAGGTTGCGGTTGAAGTAGTTGCGGTTTCCTATGATGATCCGTTTCTGGTGGCCGGGTGCATCCTCCGGCCAAAGGCAAAAACCATCCGAGAATGTGTTGTTATGGCCCAGCACAATCTGACTGAGTCGTCGGCTGCGGCCGGATTCCATGCGGTTGTGAAGGCCGGCGGTAAGTCCGAAGCCGCGGTACAGTCCAATTCGCAGCCGCGACACGAGGCCGCGCGACGAGGTGAGGATGAGTCTTTCGAAAGGTTGCAGCCACATGGATTACTGGCGGTTGAGTCTGCGAAAGTTACGATACGTTGCCGGTTTTACAGGCTTGCGGGGGATGCGAAAAGTAAACAGCAGTCTGGCAAAATCGAACATACCGAGCAGGCAAGGTGTGGTGTAGCCGCGGATGATTGAAAACCGGAGGTGGTTAAAGACCTTGCCCACCAAGACCGGAGCCAGATAGCGCGATGGAATTCTGCGCCAGGCGAAAGTGAGGTCGTTGCAAACGCCCGAGCGATGCTGGTGGCGGAGGTTGCGGGCGACGTTGGTTTTGTCATGCCAGATGTGCACGCCGGGCAACAGGTCAATCGAGTAGCCGCGGTCCATGAGCTGGATGGCCAGGTCCTTTTCTTCGCCGCCGTAGTACCCCGGATTGGGTGTATAGCCGCCGATCATCCGGACGATATCGAGGCGGAGCAGGTGGCCGCAGCCGATAAACGTACCCACTGGGCGCGGCGTACTGTCGCTGCCGGTTGGTGCGGGCCGGTCGGGCGACAAGATGTCAAAGGCGATTGCTGCGCAAGATGGATGAGTACGCAGGTGTTCCATGGCGGCTGCGAGGCCGTCATCGGACATGAACCACGAGTCATCGTCGAGGCTGCAGTAAACGTCCGCATCCGTTTCCCGCATGAACTTGTTCCGGGCAAAGAGATAGCCCACAGGTTTGTCAGCCAAAGTCCACTGCACGGCATTGAACTGACTGACGAGTTCACGTGTGTTGTCATCGGAAGCATCATCAAACACAGCCACCGCTTTGTCAGGGTAGGTTTGTGACAGGGCAGCCGTGATGGCTTTAGGCAGAATGGCAGCCCTGTTTTTGCTGGTGATACCGATGAGGACCTTCATGCGGGGATAGGCTCAGGACCGTGATGCATGCACGACCATGCTCTTCCACAGATAAGGAAGGCGGCCGGTGCCTTTGAAATCCGTGACTTTGAAGCCGGTGCGGGCGAGCAACTCAGTGATGGACTTTCGCGACCAGAATTTGATATGGCCGCCCTCCCACAGGGTGGTGAAATGGTCGTCCATTTTGCCGGTAATCGCCAGCGCCAGGTTTTTCCAATAGCCGTGATAGGGCGTTGACAGGATGATGTGTCCTTTGCCCTGGTGGTGGCGAAAGGCAGTGAGGGCGAGGTCGATGAGGTCCTGGGGCCGGTAGAGGTGCTCGATGACTTCTGTGGAGATCACCATGTCGAAAGGAAGGTGTTGTATGGGCGCAGGTAGTTCTTTGGAGGACACATCCTGCACAAAGAAACGCCCTGGGTGTGCGCGGTTAGCAATTTCGATTCCGCTCGCTGATGCGTCAATGCCGTACACGTTGAAGCCGCTGTCAATGAGTTTTGCTGCAAGAGCCACATTACCGCAGCCGATGTCAAGGATGCACGCCGGCCGACTATTATTCAAGAGCTGCAGAATGGGAGGTATCAGCACACTGTGAATGTGACTGTGAGATGCGTCGTAGTATCCGTAGTCTTTATAGTCGGACATGTGATTGAACCTAATCGAAATTACCAATAATTACCCGTATTGCCTTGTTAAACGACTCTGCTTGGAACAATCCGATCCCGCAATCGAAGGAAGTATGCCTCTACCCAATATGTCATCAGCATTCCTAGTCCAACACTTAAGCCAATGGCCGAGAAAAACCGCAATGCATGGTTCAAACCTGAGCCTTCAAAAAGGTAGTTAACAAGAGTATGAATCACATATATGGAATATGAACAGTATCCAACTTTGCTGATCATACTGAATACAGGTCTGGTTATAAATTTCTGAACCACTTCTTTAATATCCGCCTTAACCAGGAAAACAATCAACACAAGGCCAAATGCCAAATAGGTAAACACAAAGCCAAAAGTTCGGATGAAGATAGAATTTGTCGGATCAATGAAGGGAGTCCATGAAACCAATGCAAGAATCAGGACAAGAATCTTATAGCCATGTTTTATGACGAATGAATCCAATACACTTCGCTTGAAATGGAACAAGTAGGAAATTAATACTCCAACCAGAAGGGAATCGATACGCAAATGGGTCATAGAGAAATTTCTGGCAATATCTAAAGGGGACAAAGAGTTGCTCACTAGCCTGAGCAGTAAGCACACAATGAGCAACGAAGCAATAGAGATCTCTACTTTGACTGACCGAACGGTCTCCGGAGTAAATAGTCGATACTTGATCAAGAGAAAAAGAACAAATGCCAATCCAAAATAGAAGTGCTCCTCAACTGCCAGTGACCAACTAGCCGGATAAGCATAGCCCCAACCCCAAAAGTAGTTTTGGGTGAAAGTGAAGTCAGCTGCCATACGTCCCCATTCAATCTCAAAACCCTTCAACAAAAAGAGCACGAGATAAGGTATGTAG
>JAIBBB010000380.1 GCA_019694905.1 Cyclobacteriaceae bacterium | reverse complement strand
AGCACTGGCCAGAGCCGTAGCCGTGGACCCGGGAAAAGGTTGAAAGCATCGTGCCAATAATGACCAAACGCCAGAACTGAACAAGGAGACACGATAGCCCATTCATCACCTCCCTGCCTATCACAAAATCTGTGTGAGCTCAATCATTTTGTATGCTAGTATCCCAAGTCCCGCTTACGATCAGTTTGAAGGATTGAGGCACTCATATGCGTTACATCTTTCTGTGCTGGCATCATTGTGATGCTGGCTATGCAGGATGACAGTTAGAGGCTGTTGGGCGTAAGGGAGGTGCAACTTCTCCCGCAGCCTCCCCCAATCCATCTCCAGGCAGATCAGCTGCAGGTGCTTGAGCTTGATCGGATCACTCGGGGTTTATCTCGATGTAGTAGGTGCCTTCACTCCGTTTTCGGAAAAGAAAAGCAGTTTATAGCCATTGGCTCGCGGCATACGCGATTCCATACGGTTCAAGGTGGTTGTCCGAGCAGGCGGTCTTGCAGAGCGTATTGAACCACCCAATGGTGTTCCGTCTATCGCTGAAGTGCGCGGCGCGCCTTTGAAGGCTCCAAGATCCCATAAGGGCCCTGACTCACTGATATTGTTGCGTGAGGGCGTCTGGAGAAATACCGAGTTTTTTGACTCCTAAGTTTGTTAGCGCCCTTGTCCTCAGCAAAGCAAAAGCCCCCCAGCCCAAGAACCAGAACGAATGCCGACAGTGTGCGGATCATCAACATGGTCTCTCCCTTTTCAAAGTTAACTTGCGATTTGGTTTGCCAGCGGACTACCGACTGGCTTCTGAAGGCAGGTATCCTGGCTTGAGTTAAATCTTTCAGGGATCGAGGACAATATTCAGTTAATTTTGGATGGAAGGAAATACTCGTTGAAAAGGATCGCTCTGTCTCCTGGTGCGTGCGGTTTGTTGTGATGCTGGCTACGCACCATGACAGTGAGAGCATGACGCGGAAAAGGGAGGGGTGTCGCACGGGAATAGCTAGATTGCATGGTTACCACATTGAATTGGACACTATGGATTCCATTTATCGACTACCGTTGGTTGTCACACCAAGCAACCCTATTTCAATAGTGCCAATGCGTCAGATGACGACGATGGACTGGTCAAAACAACCAAGAACAGCCCGACAATGTATCTGATCTTCGCTGTTGATAGCCATAATTCGCTTGATGAAGTGATGATCGCGGTATGATCGCGTTCGTCTTCCAGAAGAAAGGGGCACTGATGTGAGAATACTAGTGACAGGATGCAACGGAGACTCAAAGAAGTCAGTGTGGAAGGACTGCGAGAGACGTGTCTGTATCAATCAAGTCGTTCATCGGTTGCAGGTGAAGTTCCTGGGGCGGCGTCTGTTGGCCCGGGCTATCCGGCCGTCGGATTGCTCTCGATCTTATCGAACCCACCCTGCTCGATTGCCAGCCCGATGACTCGGAAAAAGCTGAGCACACTGTCAGTCGGATCCTCAAGGTGCTTATAGGCCTTGCCAATCGGGTTCGCTTTGCCAACTCCGTTGGGCAGTTCAACAACCCACTCGTCGGCGAACTGCTCGTCCAGTATCCACCGGCCGCCAAACACCCTCACGATCGACTCGCCGAGGATGTACCCGAACCCCAAGGCCCACCCATACTTCATGTCGTCGTAGAACAAATGACGGTTCCTGTCGATGAAGCTGTCGAGCCACTCCACCGTAGGGCGATCGTAATCCAGCGCGAGCTGGAGGTCAGCATTGAATAATAGCCGAATGCGCTCGCCGCGAACCCGAAGCTCATCGAGCGTCATCAGCTTCCTCCCGCTGCCGAAAGAATCCATGCCCGCCGCCTAGCATAACGGTAACACTGGAGAAGGCATGCAACATTTCCGACATCTTGATCAACAGCTTGATGAAATTCAACTGGATTCTGTCACTGATGTGTTGCTGGCTACGCACCATGACAGTTAGAGGATGATGGGAGTAAGGAAGGTGGTGGAGTGATGGAATGTGGGAGAAACTACATCAGAAGAAACAGTAGCAGTCGGGCTGATTCGGAATTATCCTCAAATCTATGGACAACGTCACCCAGATATTGCAACAGATTCACTCTGGCCAAGAACAAGCCCAAGGACGACTGCTGGAGGCCGTCTATGCAGAACTACGGCAGATAGCTGCGGCACAGATGGCACAGGAGAAGCCAGGTCAGACCTTGCAGCCCACGGCTTTGGTGCATGAAGCCTGGTTGCGACTCATGAAACCGTCAAGCAGCCAGGAAACATCCTCGGTTCCATTTCTTGCTGGCGAGATTGGTTCCAATCGACGCTATTTCTTTGCAGCAGCGGCCCAGGCCATGCGACGCATTCTGGTGGAACGAGCGCGTCGTAAGCGACGACTGAAACATGGCGGCAGCATGAAGCAGCAAGTGTATCCTGTGGAGTTAGCGATCCTCCCTGAACCGGACCAACAACTCCTGGGACTCGATGCAGCGTTAGTCCGATTGGCAGAAGTACATCCACTGAAAGCGCAACTGGTGGAACTGCGATACTTTGCGGGCCTAACCAGTGATGAAGCCGCGGTGCATCTGGGAATCTCGCCCGCCACAGCAGATCGGCATTGGGTGTTTGCCCGTGCCTGGTTGCAGCGGGCAATGACTGACGAGAAATAGTTGAAAAATAATCAGGAAAACGTGATGCCTTGCAGGTAGATTCGTCGCAGGGAGAGTGAAAGCACTTATTCCATTGCTGACGAAAGCCAGTCATGACCGAAGAAACCCTTTTTCATGCCGTCTTAGCAAAACCTGCCTCCGAACGTGCTGCCTTCCTGGAAGGGGCGTGCCTGGGCAACCCTGAGTTATTGGTGGCAGTCCAAGGTCTGCTGGCTGCCCATGAGGCTTCACTCAATCCCCTAGATCAGCCGTTACCAGTTGATGCGACAC
>JAIBBB010000151.1 GCA_019694905.1 Cyclobacteriaceae bacterium | reverse complement strand
GGAATTTCAAACAGGTATTGATAACCGGCCATGACATCACAGAGCACAAGAAAGAACAAGAGCTCTTGTCCCGGTATGCACAGGATCTCGAACAACAAGTCAGGCTCAGGACGCAGGAACTTGAAGAAGTTTTGACGTGCATCGCTTCAGGAAAGCCTGAAGGACATTGCTGACGAGCTCTTCATTTCTATCAAAACAGTAGAAACCCACAAGCTCCACATCCAGGATAAACTCGGACTCACCAATACTGCGCAATTGGTGAAGTACGCAATCGAGCATGGTTTGATTGAAGTGAATAAACCGAAGTAATTCCACCTGATTATAAGGTCACGCCCGCTAGCCGCACCGTTTCAACGGATGCGGCTATTTTTTTGAAGTAGGGCCCTGCATGACCAGTAAACCGCAACTTTTGCCGACGAGGCCATGTAGGGGATTCCCCTACTTCCTGTCACAATCCTGATTTCTTGCGAATCCGCGGCCCTCTGATTCCTGGCGCTCCCCGGTAGTACACCTTTGTATCACAATACAACGCACAAAGTTATGACCACCGTCCGCTACCACCTCAATATAAAAACCGCCTGGTTCTGGATCTCCCTCTTTGTATCCACACTCTTCCTGGCGATCACCTCACACGCTCAATCCAGCACCCGCCTGCAGCAAAACAGTCACCTCATCCGCCGCGGGTATGAAGTGTCCACCAGCATTCCCTTGTACACCATCCAAAGCAACATCCCGCTTTACAATGGACTCAAAGGTTCTTTCAATGGTGTGAACCTTGGATATCTGCTCACTTCAGACTACTATAAGGTAAAAGCACTCGCCGGAATGTTCTATGCCGGAAGTTCCTTTCAGCAGACCATTATCAACTTCAATGGCGGCGTGGCTGCTAATTTCTACCTCCTCCGACTCGCTGGAAGTGACCTCCGCACTTTTGAACCCTACATTACCTCCGGCGCCACCCGTCAGCAATTCAATTTCTACGGCGGCAGCATCTTCAACGACAATAACCAGTCCGTCTCTGAAGAACGCTACCTGGGTAATGTCTCTTCCTGGCAGGCATCCGTCGGCATTGGCAGCGAGTTCCAGCTTGAAAACGACCTCAACCAGTTCGTGCACTTCTTCGCCGAAATAAAATACAACGCGGCCTTTGGAAATGCTGCCTCCACCAAAGCGCTCAATGGCACTTCCTTCCAACCTGCATTCACTTTCACCCTTGGCATCAATATCCGTTAGTATCAAATCACCAACCTCATGACTCCTCCTCTCAACGAAGACAAGACTCCAGGGGAAAAGCATGAGTATCAATCCATCTTTCTAATCATACAACAAATCGCTGGATCATTTGATAGCATCAAGGATCCGGCGCACTCCATTGAGGAATTGGCAGATCTTCTCAAAGAATTGGAAGGTCAGGAGGAAAAAGCCATTGTCCTCAAACTGATCAAGAAGAAGGCAAATCAAATTGAACTCATTGTTGACGACGTGCGTCGTCACATCGGATAGTTCAGCATCGTTCAGCCTGTAATAAGCCGTGCCCTCGTCCATCTCAGTGAATTGCTGATGAACTCTCGTTAAACCTGATTTTTCTTGAATCCGCGGCCCTCTGATTCCTGGCGCTCCCCGGTAGTACACCTTTGTATCACAATACAACGCACAAAGTTATGACCACCGTCCGCTACCACCTCAATATAAAAACCGCCTGGTTCTGGATCTCCCTCTTTGTATCCACACTCTTCCTGGCGATCACCTCACACGCTCAATCCAGCACCCGCCTGCAGCAAAACAGTCACCTCATCCGCCGCGGGTATGAAGTGTCCACCAGCATTCCCTTGTACACCATCCAAAGCAACATCCCGCTTTACAATGGACTCAAAGGTTCTTTCAATGGTGTGAACCTTGGATATCTGCTCACTTCAGACTACTATAAGGTAAAAGCACTCGCCGGAATGTTCTATGCCGGAAGTTCCTTTCAGCAGACCATTATCAACTTCAATGGCGGCGTGGCTGCTAATTTCTACCTCCTCCGACTCGCTGGAAGTGACCTCCGCACTTTTGAACCCTACATTACCTCCGGCGCCACCCGTCAGCAATTCAATTTCTACGGCGGCAGCATCTTCAACGACAATAACCAGTCCGTCTCTGAAGAACGCTACCTGGGTAATGTCTCTTCCTGGCAGGCATCCGTCGGCATTGGCAGCGAGTTCCAGCTTGAAAACGACCTCAACCAGTTCGTGCACTTCTTCGCCGAAATAAAATACAACGCGGCCTTTGGAAATGCTGCCTCCACCAAAGCACTCAATGGCACTTCCTTCCAACCTGCATTCACTTTCACCCTTGGCATCAATATCCGCTAACCTAGAATCACCTGCACCCATGAGAACTACATCTTCCAACAGCGACAACCAGGCAAGACAAGAACTTGCGCGCACCAGACAAGCAATTAACCAGTTCATCAGCAGTTGCTCGTCAGGAATAAGGACTCCCATGAATTCTATCCCGGAATTGGCCAATCTCCTCACGAGCGTTCAATCACGGGAAGAGAAGCTGGTCGTCCTGAGTGTGATCCGCCAACGCACTTCGCAGATGGAGAGCCTGCTTGATTCGCTGCAGGCATTCATGACCCATATCGATTATCAGGAACCATCTCAGCGAAAAACTGACTTACCTGTTGATTCCCTGATTTTATCCAAATCCGCGACCCTCTGATGTTTGCGGGCACCCAGTTTTCCACCTTTACATCGTATTCAAACACAAGAGCTATGACAACCGTACGTTACCATCTGAATCTGAAAACCGCGTGGTTCTGGATTCTGTTTTTTGTGGTTACTTTCTTGATGGCCGTCACAGGCCAGGGACAGCAACAAACTGATAGATATCTAACCCATAGTGGTCCTGGCCGATCCAGCGATACACCAAGAGAGATTCCCCATGCGCCCACTCACACGAAGATTGTGAACATCAAATAGTCCGGGTATGAAAAGTGTCATCCTCAAACAAGAACAGGAAGGAATCCTTCACGAGTTGAGTCGGTCCCGGGACGTGATCAACCAATTCATCACCAGTTGCTCCCACTCTATGCGAGGTCCAATGAAATCCATCAAGGGCCTTGTCGACCTGCTCAACCTGGTCAGTACAGATGAAGAACGCGCCGTGGTGCTGGGATTAATAGAGAAAAGCACCGTGCAGATGGAAACCATGCTCGATGAGTTGGAGCAATTCATGATCAACAGCGAACGGTCGGTGGAGGCTCGCCGCATTAACTTCAAGGCTGTGGTAAACAAGGTCGCATTCAGATACGGCGAACTGATTCGGAAAAATGCCATCAGACTGACCACAGAAATTGAACAATCTGTTCCATTCTACTCTGACGCAGGGCGTATCCGGCTTATTCTGGAACACCTTCTGGCCAACGCTATACAGTTTCAGAAACAGGATGTAGCCGACCGTCAGATCCATGTGCACATCATGGCATCACCCGAAGAGGCAGTAGTAGAAGTGGATGACAACGGGATGGGTATTGAACCCGGTGCCTTGCAGGACATCTTCAAACTCTTCTACAGGGCAACGGAGCGGTCGGCAGGTGCGGGACTCGGCTTATATGTCGTTCAGCAAACCCTGGAGAAGATCAATGGCACCGCTGCTGTAGAATCAGAACCTGGCCTGGGAACGACTTTTACAATCAGGATTCCTAATGCACATTCACTACATCCCTGATCGATAGGTTCTGAGAGCAAGGCGTGCTGCTGGTTGAATCAGAATAACCGCTAACAATCAATACATAGGCACACAACAAAACAAACACAAACGACAGCCAAGACGTCAGGAGACCCCTGACGTCGCTGTTTTTGTCAACCCTTCATGCCAGGCAACCAATCCAGGAAGCCACCCTTCTTGCGGTTGGCCAACTGATCAATGGCAGCTTTCAACTGGACGAGGGCACCTGTATTTTTCTCGATGTATTCCACAGAACCCAACTTCAATGCCTGGACCGCCTTCGAAATATCCTTCTGGGCCGACAAATAAATGACAGGTATCTTGGGGTTGACACGCTTGATGCCGCGAAGAACCTCAAGCCCCGTCTCACCATTGGCCAGAAAGTGATCCAACACTACGAATTCGGGATTTTGTTCAAGGCTGGCCAGACAATCTGCACCATCCGCAAAGCCCTTCACCTCATAACCAAAATGACTGAGGTAGGTCTGGATATACTGCCGGTATCCCGGGTCATCATCCACTATAAAGACAAGCTTACTCATATACTACTTTTCATTTTGAGAGTATCCATTCTCATTTTGGAACCGTCTTACTTCATCCAACAGCACCTGGCACTTGACTAAAATAAGCTGGCTATTCAGCCAGACAGCCCGCTCATTTACCGCATCCAACTCCTCATACAGCAGGGTCACCTGCTCGAAAAAGGCAACAGTGCACACAATTCCAATGGTTCCCTTTACCTGATGCAGGACCGGCTTGATTCTGCCCCTATCAGGCTGATTAAGAACTTCTTGCAAGTTCATCAACAGGCCCGGAAACCATGAAACAAAACTGACTACCAGGGACTGCTCAATCTCCACACTGCCCGCCGACTGCGCCCGCAGTGTATCCGGGTCAAAATAACAGTACCGCAATCGCTCCTCATGCGATTCAGGACCTTTGATTGCCGAATTTTTCAATTGTTCCATTTGAATAGCGCAATTCCTGTTCCATTGCCGCCCTCACCCTGCAAGTATCCAAGTTCGCACAATTTGGGGGGATTTTTATCCAAGAAAGTCGACCCTTTGCCGGACAGCCGGGTGCCTTGATCGAAAGATAAACAGGGCAGCCTTGCATCCCAATACTTTTGAGCCATGAAAACCCCAAAAATGAAGCGGCTGACCGATATCGTTGTGTCTGGCACCGCATTGATTCTATTGTCCCCGATCCTGCTTTTGGTGGCGCTGGCTATCAAGGCGGAGAGTCGGGGCCCCGTGCTCTATGGAGCCTGGCGCGCCGGCCGGGCTTACCAGAAATTCAGACTTTGGAAATTCCGCACCATGTACACGGGCGCGGATGCCAATCTGAAAAATCTGCAACATCTAAACATGTACCAGGGTGAGAGCGAAGAAATGTCTCCATCGCACGCTGCCCTATGCTCCCTTTGCGAACAACGCGAGAATGGCTGCACCATGCTGGTGGGCGTTGACGGGACGCTGGTTTGCGAAACGGTCACCCTGAAGAAAAGCAAGTCCACCTCGGTTTTTTTCAAACTCAAAGACGATCCCCGCATAACCCGTGTTGGTAAGTTCCTGAGAAATACCAGCCTGGACGAGATTCCCCAGCTCATTAACGTGCTGAAGGGCGAGATGTCATTGGTAGGTAACCGACCACTGCCACTCTATGAAGCCGAAAAACTGACTGGTGATGATGCAGCTATTCGCTTCATGGCCCCCGCAGGCATCACGGGCCTTTGGCAGGTGACCAAGCGCGGAAAAGCTGACATGTCAGAAGAAGAGCGCATTGAACTCGACAAGCAGTACGCCAAAAAGCACGACCTCAAGACTGACATCAAAGTCATTATCAAGACCATCCCCGCGATGCTCCAAAGCGAAAATGTCTAAACAAAACTCAACGTCAAAAGATAAGATTGTATGAAACTCACATTCGTAGGTACCGGATACGTTGGCCTCGTTACGGCTACTGCCTTTGCTGAAATGGGCAACGAGGTATTCTGTGTTGATGTAGACAAATCAAAAGTCGACAGGCTCAAGAGCGGCAAACTGACTATCTACGAACCAGGCCTGGAAGAGATTTTCTTGCGCAACCTGCGCGAAAACAGACTTCATTTCACAACCGATATTCAGGAAGTAGTGCCTAAAAGCAGCATGATCTTCCTGACTCTGCCAACTCCTCCCATGGAGGATGGATCCGCAGACCTCAGCTACGTAATGGCTGTCGTCAAACAGATTGCCCCCATGCTGAAGGACTCTTATAAACTAGTCATCACGAAGAGCACTGTACCCGTCGGAACTTCTGACAAGGTTCGCGCAGCGCTCGAAGCGCACGGATTGAAGGCCGGTAAGAACTTTGACGTAGTCAGCAACCCGGAATTTCTTCGCGAAGGTTCTGCGGTGCAGGATTTCATGAAACCAGAAAGAGTGGTGATTGGAACCAGCAACCCCGCGGCCGGCGAACTGATGCGCAATCTCTATGAGCCATTTGTGCGCAACGGAAATCCCATTCTCGTCATGGACGAGCATTCCTCTGAACTCGTCAAATATGCATCCAATGGATTTCTGGCGATGAAAATCAGTTTCATGAATCAAATCGCGAATCTGTGTGAGATCGTCGGAGCAGACGTTGAACGCGTGCGCCAGGGCATGGGAAAGGACAGCCGCATTGGTAGTCAGTTTTTGTATGCCGGACTCGGGTATGGCGGCAGCTGCTTCCCAAAGGATGTTCAGGCGCTTGCTCGTACAAGCCGCGAACATGATTATGACTTCAGCATTATCAATGCGGTAATGAATGCCAACGAGAACCAACGCAAACACATGCTTGACAAGATACTTTCCCGCATGGGGAACGTGGCAGGCAAGCATTTTGCGGTGTGGGGCCTCGCCTTCAAACCCAACACAGACGATGTGCGCGAAGCACCTGCGCTCTGGCTGATCGAAGAATTGGTGGGACGCGGAGCCACGGTTGCCGCATACGATCCGGAAGGCCTGGAGAACGCACTCAGGAGTCTCAAAGTTGATATTCAATGGAGTCACGAGCCCTATGAAGTGCTCCAGGGTGCAGATTGCCTGCTGATTTGCACAGAATGGAACGAATTCAGGAACCCCGATTGGGACTTGCTCAGAAACTACCTGAAGGAACCACTGATTTTCGATGGAAGGAACCTGTTTGATCCTCAGAAAATCGCTCAGATGGGATTTGAGTATTACAGTGTGGGCCGGCCTCATGTGGCAGCAGTACACGAAGAACTCGCAGGCATACTTTCCTGAAAGCGATGATCTCAGTAATTACCATCAACTACAATAACATACCTGTCACACGGGAAATGCTCGCCAGCCTGTCTGTGTTTCCCAGACACAATCTTGAAGTTATTGTTGTCGACAATGGCTCAAAAGAACACGCTGGCCAATTGGCTACAGAATTCCCATGGATTCACTTTGTCAGAAGCGAAGTGAATCTCGGGTTTGCCGGTGGAAATAACCTTGGCGTAAGCCTGGCAACCGGTGATTATTTGTTCTTTGTCAACAACGACGTTGAATTCACTGAAAATCTGTTTGAAGCGCTGAGCCACCAATTGGTAAACCACCCGGAGATTGGCGCCATTTCTCCCATTCTCTATTACTACGAAGAACCGCGCACAGTTCAATATGCCGGATTCACTCCTATCAACAGGGTCACAGGCCGCAACCGGATTGTCAAAGAACTCCCTGGCAAACTGGTCTCTACAGCATTCGCCCATGGCGCGGCTATGATGATGCCCCGCGAGGTATATGACAAAGTCGGGCCAATGCCTGAAAACTACTTTCTGTACTATGAGGAAATGGATTGGTGCGAACAGATCAAACGCTTGGGCTACCGGATTGCTGTTGATGGCACCTGCTCTCTGTTGCACAAAGAATCCAGGAGTGTGGGCTTGATCAGCGAGCTTAAAAGCTATTTCATGTCCCGGAACCGCCTGCTCTTTATGCGCCGCAATAGCAAAAGAGTCCTGCTTCCAATGGTTTGGCTCTATTTCGTGGCCATCGTTTCTCCCAAGCAGATTCTCTCTTATGCCTTCAAGAAGCAATGGGCTACCGCTAAGGCTCATTTGGCCGGCTTTTGGTGGAATCTCACTTCTCCTATTGATTCAACGTCTCTCGGTTACAAGTTTAATCACATGAACCAGTCATGAAACACCGTATTCAAATACCTTCCTGGGTCAGGCAACATCGGTATCCCTACACCAGCTGGAGAGAGATCCCTGAAAACAAGTTGCAGGAACTTCGCAACGGCCTGGCGCGCTTCTTAACCGCTCGCCCGGTTGTCTCTATTGTGATACCGGTGTGGAATGAGGAAAAAAACCTCGTTCGCACCCTGTCAACATTCGCCTCCATGGAGATTCCTGTTCCTACGGAACTGATCATTGTCAACAACAATTCAACTGACGCCACGCAGGAGATTCTTGACAAACTCGGCGTTCGGACAGTGATGGAGACCCGGCAAGGAATTGCTCATGCCCGTTTGGCCGGTCTCAGAGCCTCCAGAGGAGAGTATGAACTCTGCGGTGACGGCGATTCAATGTATCCGCCACGATGGATCAAGACCATGCTTCGGGCCTTACAACAAGAAGACGTTACCTGCGTGTATGGCAACTATAGCTTCCTTCCCACTGCAAGATCCAGCCGGGTTGCACTGGGCGCATATGAAATCATGGCCGAATCCCTGTTTGAATTCCGTCGGTTGAGGCGGGAATTCCTGAATGTGCGCGGCGCCAACTTCGGCTTTCGCACTGCTGAAGGAATCGCCGTGAAAGGTTTTGAAATGCCTGTGACCAGGGTATTCGACAACGATGAAAAATCCGGCAAGTTCGTCGTCTTTGGTGAAGACGGCCGGATGGGGCGCAAATTGGGAGAGCTCGGCAAATTGAAGCTGGTGCGCTCGCCTCACGCCAGAATCTGGACAAGCTCAAGACGCCTGCTGAAAGACGGTAGCCTGTTCAATGCCTTTATGAAACGAATAGGAAAAGAAACCGGCCGGCTGATGGAATACGCTGCAGGGCCTAAGAAACTCACTCACACAACAGATTCATTTCACGCCTAGAATATCATGAAAAAAGCAATCATCGCCTTCGGAGTCGGTTACCGGTATGAAGACATCCGGTACTTCATCCAAAGCTGCAACCGCTACGCTCCGGGTGCAGATGTCATTGTATATGTCGGAAAAAACATCGCCGAACTGAAACAACAGTGCGCACATTTCAGCCACCTGACGCTCATCAGATACCAGGAACCGCTGGCGCCCAAACTAATTGCAAAAGTACTTACCCGGATACCCGTACTGGCGCGCCTCTATGCCCGAGCCATTCGCACCCTCTGGCAATGGCATCTGATGCCAGACTTCATGGCGTATGCATGCGCGATCCCGCTCCTTCAGTTCATGGTGAAGCGCTTCTTTGTCATCGAACAATTGATGAAGTCAATGGACCATCAGCAGTTTATGCTGACAGACTTGCGGGATGTTTTGCTCCAGGATGATCCTTTCAATGGCATTTCACCCACTACCATTGTTACTGGTATCGAACCACTCTCCATTGAACAAAGTGAAATGAATGCTTCCTGGGTACGACGCACGCTGTCGGCCTCCTATCTCGAAACCATTTCCGACAAGCCTATCGTCTGCGCAGGTGTAACTGTGGGTGGCCGGAAAGCAATAGAACAATATTGTCGCGAAATGAATGAAGAAGTGCTGCTCAATCTGCCGAAACTGATTCATATGCTCGGGCCTGACCAGGCAATCCATATTCGGCTATTCTACAGCCGTCTCAAAGGCATGGACAAGCACTTTGAATCAAACGGCTCCGGCAGCATTGCAACGCTCCACTACTCCAATCTCTCTGAGTTCTTCATAGATAATGGTACCATTCGCAACTGCGCAGGGAAAAAACTCGCTGTCGTTCATCAGTATGACCGGCATCCCGACCTTGCCGCAGAGCTGAGGGCG